>NZ_AP025514.1:316959-633918 GCF_024347655.1 Vibrio toranzoniae
AGAGAGATTGTGGATAAGTCTGTGGTTATTGTGTAGTTAGTTTGTAGTTAAAGTTGTGGAAATGAGGGTTTGGGTGTTTATTCGTCATGTAATCGTTATTTTTGCATTTTTCTTTAATAAACACTTGCCAATGTGAGGAACATCTCTATAATACCGCCTCACTGACACGGTAGACGCCACAAGGCTTCAACGAAGAATGTTAGTAAGGCGACTAGCTTTGAGTGATTATTTACTCCTACTTTTAGAAAGTAGAAATTAATTTTCAAAAGTGTTTGACACTGAGAATTAAATCGCTAGAATGGCCGCCTCTTCCGAAGTGATGCAACTCACAACGAAGAGAAGCTCTTTAACAATTTAAACCTATCAATCTGTGTGGGCACTCGTTGATGAATATCAAAACGTTTTATCGTTAGATAAAACAGTTACTTCGGTAACAAATTGATTTCAATGAGCTGAGTGACCAATTCAATTTGGTACAGCCTTGAGCTGTTTGATTTTACTTTTTAAAGTGAAAACCAAAAAGAGCACAGTCAATTCATTACCATTCTGTTGGAATGGTAATAGCTTTAGAATTACATGTTCATGTTTACATGAATAATAGTTTTGAAGTCAGTATTCGTTGAGTCACAAAATCTTAAATTGAAGAGTTTGATCATGGCTCAGATTGAACGCTGGCGGCAGGCCTAACACATGCAAGTCGAGCGGAAACGACACTGACAATCCTTCGGGTGCGTTAATGGGCGTCGAGCGGCGGACGGGTGAGTAATGCCTAGGAAATTGCCTTGATGTGGGGGATAACCATTGGAAACGATGGCTAATACCGCATGATGCCTACGGGCCAAAGAGGGGGACCTTCGGGCCTCTCGCGTCAAGATATGCCTAGGTGGGATTAGCTAGTTGGTGAGGTAATGGCTCACCAAGGCGACGATCCCTAGCTGGTCTGAGAGGATGATCAGCCACACTGGAACTGAGACACGGTCCAGACTCCTACGGGAGGCAGCAGTGGGGAATATTGCACAATGGGCGCAAGCCTGATGCAGCCATGCCGCGTGTATGAAGAAGGCCTTCGGGTTGTAAAGTACTTTCAGTTGTGAGGAAGGGGGTAACGTTAATAGCGTTATCTCTTGACGTTAGCAACAGAAGAAGCACCGGCTAACTCCGTGCCAGCAGCCGCGGTAATACGGAGGGTGCGAGCGTTAATCGGAATTACTGGGCGTAAAGCGCATGCAGGTGGTTCATTAAGTCAGATGTGAAAGCCCGGGGCTCAACCTCGGAACTGCATTTGAAACTGGTGAACTAGAGTACTGTAGAGGGGGGTAGAATTTCAGGTGTAGCGGTGAAATGCGTAGAGATCTGAAGGAATACCAGTGGCGAAGGCGGCCCCCTGGACAGATACTGACACTCAGATGCGAAAGCGTGGGGAGCAAACAGGATTAGATACCCTGGTAGTCCACGCCGTAAACGATGTCTACTTGGAGGTTGTGGCCTTGAGCCGTGGCTTTCGGAGCTAACGCGTTAAGTAGACCGCCTGGGGAGTACGGTCGCAAGATTAAAACTCAAATGAATTGACGGGGGCCCGCACAAGCGGTGGAGCATGTGGTTTAATTCGATGCAACGCGAAGAACCTTACCTACTCTTGACATCCAGAGAATCCAGCGGAGACGCAGGAGTGCCTTCGGGAGCTCTGAGACAGGTGCTGCATGGCTGTCGTCAGCTCGTGTTGTGAAATGTTGGGTTAAGTCCCGCAACGAGCGCAACCCTTATCCTTGTTTGCCAGCACGTAATGGTGGGAACTCCAGGGAGACTGCCGGTGATAAACCGGAGGAAGGTGGGGACGACGTCAAGTCATCATGGCCCTTACGAGTAGGGCTACACACGTGCTACAATGGCGCATACAGAGGGCAGCGAGCTAGCGATAGTGAGCGAATCCCAAAAAGTGCGTCGTAGTCCGGATTGGAGTCTGCAACTCGACTCCATGAAGTCGGAATCGCTAGTAATCGTGAATCAGAATGTCACGGTGAATACGTTCCCGGGCCTTGTACACACCGCCCGTCACACCATGGGAGTGGGCTGCAAAAGAAGTAGGTAGTCTAACCTTCGGGAGGACGCTTACCACTTTGTGGTTCATGACTGGGGTGAAGTCGTAACAAGGTAGCCCTAGGGGAACCTGGGGCTGGATCACCTCCTTATACGAAGATATTGACGATGAGTGTCCACACAGATTGATGGTTTAGATTTAGTTAAAGCCAGAGCTTTAATTAATAACGTAAGTTATTGATTAAAGCTTTTTGCTTTATGCTCTTTAACAATTTGGAAAGCTGACTGATTACTTAATTGGTTTTCACTTTAAAAAGTGAAATCAAACAGCTCTAGGCTGTGATTAAGTTAATCAAATTTAAAAGTTCTCAATGTTTATCTGCTCTTAGTGAATAAGAACAGCATAAACACAACAAACACATTCAAGTGTCTTGTATTCGATTCAAACTTGTTTGAATCACATTGAGTCCGGCAAACAGTCATCAAGAATTAACCCTTCTTGATGACAACCAAAAACCTTGGTGATTTGACATCAACACGAAACTTCTTCGGGTTGTATGGTTAAGTGACTAAGCGTACACGGTGGATGCCTTGGCAGTCAGAGGCGATGAAAGACGTAATAACTTGCGATAAGCCCAGATTAGGTAGTAATAACCTTTTGAGTCTGGGATTTCTGAATGGGGAAACCCACGTGCATAAGCACGTATCTTGTTGTGAATACATAGCAACAGGAGGCAAACCGGGGGAACTGAAACATCTAAGTACCCCGAGGAAGAGAAATCAACCGAGATTCCGAAAGTAGCGGCGAGCGAAATTGGATTAGCCCTTAAGCTTTTAATGATGCAGGTGAAGCCTCTGGAAAGTGGCGCAGTAAAGGGTGATAGCCCCGTAACCGACACATCATCATCAGTGAAATCGAGTAAGGCGGGACACGTGATATCCTGTCTGAATATGGGGGGACCATCCTCCAAGGCTAAATACTACTGACTGACCGATAGTGAACCAGTACCGTGAGGGAAAGGCGAAAAGAACCCCTGTGAGGGGAGTGAAATAGAACCTGAAACCGTGTACGTACAAGCAGTAGGAGCACCTTCGTGGTGTGACTGCGTACCTTTTGTATAATGGGTCAGCGACTTAATTTTAGTAGCAAGGTTAACCGTTTAGGGGAGCCGTAGGGAAACCGAGTCTTAACTGGGCGTACAGTTGCTAGGATTAGACCCGAAACCAGGTGATCTAGCCATGGGCAGGTTGAAGGTTGAGTAACATCAACTGGAGGACCGAACCGACTAATGTTGAAAAATTAGCGGATGACTTGTGGCTAGGGGTGAAAGGCCAATCAAACCTGGAGATAGCTGGTTCTCCCCGAAAGCTATTTAGGTAGCGCCTCGGACGAATACTACTGGGGGTAGAGCACTGTTAAGGCTAGGGGGTCATCCCGACTTACCAACCCTTTGCAAACTCCGAATACCAGTAAGTACTATCCGGGAGACACACGGCGGGTGCTAACGTCCGTCGTGGAGAGGGAAACAACCCAGACCGCCAGCTAAGGTCCCAAAGTATAGCTAAGTGGGAAACGATGTGGGAAGGCTCAGACAGCCAGGATGTTGGCTTAGAAGCAGCCATCATTTAAAGAAAGCGTAATAGCTCACTGGTCGAGTCGGCCTGCGCGGAAGATGTAACGGGGCTAAGCTATACACCGAAGCTGCGGCTACGTACCTTAGGGTGCGTGGGGTAGGGGAGCGTTCTGTAAGCCGTTGAAGGTGGTCTGTAAGGGCTGCTGGAGGTATCAGAAGTGCGAATGCTGACATGAGTAACGATAAAGGGAGTGAAAAACTCCCTCGCCGGAAGACCAAGGGTTCCTGTCCAACGTTAATCGGGGCAGGGTAAGTCGACTCCTAAGGCGAGGCCGAAAGGCGTAGTCGATGGGAAACGGGTTAATATTCCCGTACTTCTTACAATTGCGATGGGGGGACGGAGAAGGCTAGGTGGGCCTGGCGACGGTTGTCCAGGTTCAAGTACGTAGGCGGAAGGTTTAGGTAAATCCGGACTTTCATTAACGCTGAGATACGATGTCGAGCACCTACGGGTGTGAAGTCATTGATGCCATGCTTCCAGGAAAAGCCTCTAAGCTTCAGATTGTAAGGAATCGTACCCCAAACCGACACAGGTGGTCGGGTAGAGAATACCAAGGCGCTTGAGAGAACTCGGGTGAAGGAACTAGGCAAAATGGTACCGTAACTTCGGGAGAAGGTACGCTCTTATCAGTGAAGTCCCTTGCGGATGGAGCAGACGAGAGTCGCAGATACCAGGTGGCTGCAACTGTTTATTAAAAACACAGCACTGTGCAAAATCGTAAGATGACGTATACGGTGTGACGCCTGCCCGGTGCCGGAAGGTTAATTGATGGGGTTAGACTTCGGTCGAAGCTCTTGATCGAAGCCCCGGTAAACGGCGGCCGTAACTATAACGGTCCTAAGGTAGCGAAATTCCTTGTCGGGTAAGTTCCGACCTGCACGAATGGCGTAATGATGGCCACGCTGTCTCCACCCGAGACTCAGTGAAATTGAAATCGCTGTGAAGATGCAGTGTACCCGCGGCTAGACGGAAAGACCCCGTGAACCTTTACTACAGCTTGGCACTGAACATTGAACCTACATGTGTAGGATAGGTGGGAGACTATGAAATTGCGTCGCTAGATGTGATGGAGTCGTCCTTGAAATACCACCCTTGTAGTTTTGATGTTCTAACGTTGGCCCCTGAATCGGGGTTACGGACAGTGCCTGGTGGGTAGTTTGACTGGGGCGGTCTCCTCCCAAAGAGTAACGGAGGAGCACGAAGGTGGGCTAAACACGGTTGGACATCGTGTGGTTAGTGCAATGGCATAAGCCCGCTTGACTGCGAGAATGACAATTCGAGCAGGTGCGAAAGCAGGTCATAGTGATCCGGTGGTTCTGAATGGAAGGGCCATCGCTCAACGGATAAAAGGTACTCCGGGGATAACAGGCTGATACCGCCCAAGAGTTCATATCGACGGCGGTGTTTGGCACCTCGATGTCGGCTCATCACATCCTGGGGCTGAAGTCGGTCCCAAGGGTATGGCTGTTCGCCATTTAAAGTGGTACGCGAGCTGGGTTTAGAACGTCGTGAGACAGTTCGGTCCCTATCTGCCGTGGGCGTTGGAAAATTGAAAGGGGCTGCTCCTAGTACGAGAGGACCGGAGTGGACGAACCTCTGGTGTTCGGGTTGTCATGCCAATGGCATTGCCCGGTAGCTACGTTCGGAATCGATAAGCGCTGAAAGCATCTAAGCGCGAAGCGAGCCTTGAGATGAGTTTTCCCTGGCACTATAAGTGTCCTAAAGGGTTGTCGTAGACTACGACGTTGATAGGCAGGGTGTGTAAGTGCTGCGAGGCATTGAGCTAACCTGTACTAATTGCCCGTGAGGCTTAACCATACAACACCCAAGGGGTTTTGTGGACTCAAAGCAATACCAAACGCTTGAATGAGTTTGAAGAGATAGACTTTTAAATCAGTTTTCCGAATTATTAATTGTCGCAGAGGCGTCAATTAAACAGAATTTGCTTGGCGACCATAGCATTGTGGACCCACCTGATTCCATGCCGAACTCAGTAGTGAAACACAATAGCGCCGATGGTAGTGTGGGGTTTCCCCATGTGAGAGTAGGACATCGCCAGGCTTTAAATTAAATCTTTAGGTTGACCGACCTGGAGATATGGACGCTCACTTAGTGAGTTGACCACTGCGGAGTGGTAGTTCAGTTGGTTAGAATACCGGCCTGTCACGCCGGGGGTCGCGGGTTCGAGTCCCGTCCACTCCGCCACTTATTCGATCACCTCGCCTAGTGCGAGGTTTTTTCGAATTTGAAGTAAGATAAAATTTTAGGGGTGTAGCTCCAATTGGCAGAGCAGCGGATTCCAAATCCGCGTGTTGGGAGTTCGAATCTCTCCACCCCTGCCATATTTAAGGCTCTAGCAGAAATGCTGGAGCCTTTTTACTTTTTGGTTTTGAAACATGTCATTACAGAGCAGCGGGTTCCCCGACTAACCAAAACAGCGCGTGTTGGGAGTTCGAATCTCTCCACCCCTGCCATATTTAAGGCTCTAGCAGAAATGCTGGAGCCTTTTTTACTTTTTGGTTTTGAAACATGTCATTAGTAGAGCAGCGGATTCCCCGACTAACCAAAACAGCGTGTGTTGGGAGTTCTAGCGTTTAGACCACATAGGCGCCTTTGATTGTTCTTATCATCTCTGTATATCTTTCATCTTGAGCTTTTACACATATATTTTGTTTTGATTGTGGAAAAACTTGGAGTGGTTAGTTTTTAGCAGGCACAAAAAAAGGCCACCTAAATTAGGCAGCCTGATTTCATATTTTTAGATGTTAATCTAGCTCTTTCTCAGCTTGTTTCGCCTTCTCTATCATTGGAGTAATGGTTGAGCCTTGAACTAGAATAGAGAACACAACAACGGCATAGGTCATGACGAGTATGATCTCTTTTACATCGATGAGCTTCTCTTCAACTACCCAGATACCAGAAGGGATTGAAAGTGCCATTGCTAGAGCCAAGCCACCACGAAGCCCACCCCAAGTGAGAATGTTAATTGACCATGGGTTATAAGTTCTAAAGCGTTTAAATCCGACATAGGATAAGAAAACACTTAGGTAGCGAGCGCTTAATACGAGGGGGACAGCGAATGCCATTAAGATCCAATCCTCTTGATGGAACTTAAATAGCAACATCGACATACCAATTAATAAGAATAATACGCCGTTTAAAAATTCATCTATCAGCTCCCAGAAATGGTCTAGATGATCCTCACTCTCTTTTGAAAAGCCAATGAACCTTGTCCAGTTTCCTATCATGATTCCAGAGACTACCATTGCTAATGGCCCCGATACGTGTAGGACCTCTGCGAAGGCATAGCCCGCAGTTGGTATGCCGAGCGTTAGCAGTAATTCCATTGAGTGATCATCGGTATTGCTGATTAGGTAATGGAACAGTAAACCTAAAGCAAAGCCATAGACGATACCGCCAATAGCTTCTTGGACAAATAGCATGGTTACGCTACCTACCGTTGGCGCTTCTGTGCCGAATGCGATGGTAAATAGGGTTACGAAGATGACTAAGCCAAAGCCATCATTAAATAGAGATTCTCCCTCGATTTGAGTCGAGATTCGTCTTGGAGCGTCAAGTTTCTTTACTATCGCTAACACTGCTATTGGATCGGTTGGAGAGATTAAAGACCCAAAGAGTAAGCAATAAATCAGGTCAAATTGAATACCGATGAATTGACAGAATCCATAGAGCACAAAGCCGATAAAGAATGTTGAAAATAGCGTAGCACCAAGTGCGAGGACTGTTATTTCCCACTTCTGGTCTTTTAGATTCGGTAATTTAATCCCCAAACCGCCAGCAAAAAGTAAGAAGCCTAGTATTCCTTTGAGTAGGAAGTCTTCAAAGTTGATACTGGCAACGGTTTCTGAGGCGATGTCAGCCAATTGGAACCAATTATTTTGTCCTGCAATGATAATTAATAGAGATAAAATCATTGAGCCAGCAGTAATGGCGATAGTTGTCTGCATTTTACCAATTTTACTATTGACGAAAGCAATCAGCATGGCTGCTGCAGACAAGAAACATAAGGTGTAGTAAACCGACATTGGGATTCCAATATGTAACAAAGTATAAACGTGAATTTTCGTTGTCTCATGCTCAAATAGCAAACACTTTTTGTTATTAGTCGGTAATCAATTACCTGTTTTAGACGTCTAGACTCCTTTTTAATGTGTGATAGGATGGAGAGATAATTAAAGGAATGAGGTTGTACCGTGGGAAGTAATGTAAGGCAAAAGATTGAAGCTTTGTTGAAGCAACGAATTTTACTGATTGATGGTGGCATGGGTACCATGATTCAGGACTATAAATTGGAAGAACACGACTATCGTGGTAAACGTTTCGCTGAATGGCATAGTGATTTAAAAGGCAACAACGACCTATTGGTACTTACGCAGCCTAATCTTATCAAAGATATCCATGAAAAATATCTGGAAGCAGGGGCGGATATCCTTGAGACCAATACCTTTAATGCTACAACCATCGCTATGGCTGACTACGATATGGAAGGTCTTAGTGCAGAGATTAACTTTGCTGCTGCTAAGTTGGCTCGTGAAGCCGCTGATAAATGGACAGCAAAAACCCCAGAAAAACCTCGTTTTGTCGCGGGTGTATTAGGTCCAACCAACCGAACTTGTTCTATCTCCCCGGATGTGAATGACCCCGGTTACCGTAATGTTAGCTTTGATGAACTTGTTGAAGCTTACTCTGAGTCCACTCGTGCTCTTATCAAAGGCGGCTCAGATCTTATTCTTATCGAAACCATCTTCGATACGTTAAACGCTAAAGCCTGTTCTTTTGCTGTTGAATCTGTTTTTGAAGAAGTCGGCATTACGCTTCCTGTGATGATTTCCGGAACTATAACGGATGCATCAGGCCGAACGCTTTCAGGACAAACGACGGAAGCATTCTACAACGCCCTTCGTCATGTTAAGCCTATTTCATTTGGTTTGAACTGTGCATTGGGCCCGGATGAACTACGAGAGTATGTCAGCGAGATGTCTCGTATCTCTGAATGTCATGTTTCTGCTCATCCTAACGCTGGTTTGCCTAATGCCTTTGGTGAGTATGATCTTTCACCAGAAGAGATGGCAGAGCATGTTAAAGAGTGGGCGGAAAGTGGCTTCTTGAATTTAATTGGTGGCTGTTGTGGTACCACGCCCGAACATATTCGCCAGATGGCTGAGGCTGTAGAGGGGTTAACACCGCGTCAGTTGCCTGACCTACCTGTGTCGTGTCGCTTATCCGGTTTGGAACCTCTGACAATCACGAAAGAGTCTTTATTTGTAAACGTGGGTGAACGTACTAATGTTACTGGTTCTGCACGCTTCAAACGCTTGATCAAAGAAGAGCTTTACGATGAAGCGTTGAGTGTTGCTCGAGAACAAGTAGAAAACGGTGCACAAATCATCGATATCAACATGGATGAAGGGATGCTAGACGCAGAGGCGTGCATGGTTAAATTCCTGAACCTATGTGCTTCTGAACCAGAGATCTCGAAAGTACCTGTCATGGTCGACTCTTCCAAGTGGGAAGTTATCGAAGCTGGCCTGAAATGTATTCAGGGCAAAGGTATTGTTAACTCTATCTCCTTGAAAGAAGGCAAAGCGAAGTTTGTCGAGCAAGCTAAATTGGTTCGCCGCTATGGTGCAGCAGTAATCGTGATGGCTTTTGATGAAGTTGGCCAAGCCGATACTCGAGAGCGTAAAGTCGAGATCTGTACTAACGCTTACCACATCCTTGTTGATGAAGTGGGTTTCCCACCTGAAGACATTATTTTTGACCCGAACATCTTCGCGGTTGCGACGGGTATTGATGAGCATAACAACTACGCGGTCGATTTCATCGAAGCAGTAGGGGATATCAAGCGTGACCTCCCTCATGCGATGATCTCTGGTGGTGTATCGAATGTGTCGTTCTCATTCCGTGGCAACAACTACGTTCGTGAGGCAATCCACGCAGTATTCCTATATCACTGTTTTAAGAATGGTATGGATATGGGCATCGTAAACGCTGGTCAGTTAGAAATTTACGATAACGTTCCAGAAGACCTACGTAATGCTGTTGAAGATGTTGTACTGAACCGTCGTGATGATTCGACCGAACGCTTGCTTGATATGGCAACCGAGTACCTAGAGCGAGCAGTGGGGAAAGTTGAAGATAAATCAGCTTTAGAATGGCGAACTTGGCCTGTAGAGAAACGATTAGAGCACTCTTTGGTGAAAGGTATTACCGACTTTATTATTGAAGATACCGAAGAAGCTCGCGTTAATGCTTCTCGTCCTATTGAAGTGATTGAAGGCCCTCTAATGGACGGCATGAACGTTGTAGGTGACCTATTTGGTGAAGGTAAGATGTTCTTACCACAGGTAGTTAAGTCTGCGCGTGTAATGAAGCAGGCTGTTGCACACTTAGAACCGTTCATCAATGCATCCAAAGAAGTGGGCGCGACTAACGGTAAGATTTTGTTAGCGACCGTTAAAGGCGACGTACACGATATCGGTAAGAATATCGTTGGCGTGGTTTTGCAGTGTAACAACTACGAAATTATCGACTTAGGTGTGATGGTTTCTTGTGAAAAGATTCTAAAGGTCGCTAAAGAAGAGAACGTCGACATTATCGGCTTATCTGGTTTGATCACGCCATCTCTTGATGAAATGGTACACGTAGCCAAAGAGATGGAGAGACAAGGCTTTAAGCTTCCTCTATTGATTGGTGGCGCAACCACCTCTAAAGCGCACACTGCGGTTAAGATTGAACAGAACTATTCTGAGCCAGTGGTTTATGTAAACAACGCCTCTCGTGCTGTGGGTGTGTGTACCTCACTACTTTCTGATGAATTGAAACCTGCTTTCGTCGAGAAGTTGGATATCGATTATGATCGCGTTCGTGATCAACATAATCGTAAGAAGCCTCGCACTAAGCCTGTGACACTTGAAAAAGCTCGTGCTAATAAAGTGGCCATTGATTGGGATGCTTATACACCACCGGCACCAGCTAAGCCGGGAGTGCACATATTCAATGACTTCGATGTGGCTACGTTGCGTAATTATATCGATTGGACGCCATTCTTCATGACGTGGTCTTTAGTTGGTAAGTACCCAGCTATTCTTGACCATGAAGAAGTAGGTGAAGAGGCAAAACGTTTATTCAGAGACGCGAACGATCTGTTAGACCGTGTGGAGAAAGAAAAGCTACTTGAAGCGCGTGGCATGTGTGCGATGTTCCCTGCCAACAGTGTCGGTGATGATATTGAAGTGTATACCGATGAATCTCGTACTGAGGTATTGAAGGTTCTGCATAATCTTCGTCAACAAACAGAGAAACCAAAAGGCTTTAACTACTGTTTGTCTGATTACATCGCTCCAAAAGAAAGCGGTAAAGCGGACTGGATTGGTGGCTTTGCGGTAACTGGCGGTATTGGTGAACGTGAATTGGCTGATGAATACAAAGCCAATGGCGATGATTACAATGCCATCATGATTCAAGCGGTTGCTGATCGATTGGCTGAAGCGTTCGCGGAGTACCTGCATAAAGAAGTGAGAAAGGATATTTGGGGTTACTCGCCAGATGAAGACTTATCGAACGATGACTTGATTCGTGAGAAATACCAAGGTATTCGCCCTGCTCCAGGTTACCCTGCTTGCCCAGAGCATACTGAAAAAGGTACGTTGTGGGAATTAATGGATGTTGAGAAAGCGATTGATATGTCCTTAACGTCGAGCTATGCGATGTGGCCTGGTGCTTCTGTGTCTGGTATGTACTTTTCACATCCTGATGCTCGATACTTTGCTATTGCACAGATTCAACAGGATCAAGTGGATAGTTATGCCGATCGTAAAGGTTGGGATATGTTAGAAGCTGAGAAGTGGTTAGGTCCAAACATTAATTAGCTTTTAAGCTATGACGAGCTTGAATTCGTCAAGTAAAAAAGAGAAAGGGTTGCTTGGTTGCAACCCTTTTTGTATTCGTGATTTAGTTATTTATCAGTCGATGATAAACGGGCTTTCTACTCAAATAATTCTTGGTGAAGTTTCTGAATCGCTAACTTAGAAACAGACTCATTCAGCAGGAAGCACAGGTTATGAGGGCTTGCACCGTAGCAAATCATACGCAGGTTGAAATCTTCTAGAGTGCCGAATACTTGCTTTGCATAGCCTTTGCTTTCACTCATGTTGTTACCAATAAGAGCAACAAGGCACAGGTCATGCTCAATATCGACAGAACACAGTTCTTCAAGCTCAATACGCGCTGATTCTGGTAATTCAGGAGCACCACCGGATGTGTCTGTTTGATCCAACGTAAGTGAAACACTGATCTCTGATGTGGTGATAAGATCGACGGAGATCTTATGTTTAGCAAGGATCTCGAACACTTTTGCAAGGAAACCGTAAGCATGGAACATGTTAGCGCTACGCAGCGTAACCATGGTTTGGTTGCAGCGTAGGGCAAGTGCTCTGAATAGAGGAGAGCTTTCTACTTGCTGGCGAATCCAAGTTCCACCTAATTCTGGTGCTTTTGAAGAACCGACAAATACTGGAATTTGATGGCGCAGTGCAGGAACGAGAGTCGAAGGGTGCAAGATCTTCGCGCCGAAGTTTGCCATTTCCGATGCTTCACTGAAGCTGATTTCTGGGATAGGAGAGGCCTTAGGAGCAATACGTGGATCGGTAGTATAGATACCCGGAACATCCGTCCAGATTTCTAAGCCAATCGCTTGTACCGACTCGGCAATCAGTGCAGCTGAATAATCACTGCCACCGCGGCCTAGGGTCGTGGTGTTACCTTCGTTATCAGCACCGATAAAGCCTTGGGTAACGACAACTTGTTGCTGGCACAGTGGAATCAATTTCTCTTTTGCCAAAGCGGCAATCTCTTCTAGCTGTGGTTCTGCTTTTCCGAAATCATCATTGGTGCGCATCACTTCTCGAATATCAAAGCGAACCGCAGGTGTTCCGCGCTCGCGAATGATTTGAGCTAGGATGTGTGTCGACATCAGCTCACCACAGGCCACTAGGTGATCAGTCAGCTTAGTACTTGCTTGAAATGATGCCGCTTCAGCAGCGCTAGCAATGTCATCAAGAATACTGTGAACTTCTTTTTCGATGCTGATTGGATCAGCAAGTTGGTCAAGAATAGCATTGTGGATGTCGGCTAATTGCGTCATCAATTCTTGTCGGCGAGCTTTGTCTTGAACTCCGCTTGCGAGTTCCACAAGCAAGTTGGTAACACCAGAACATGCGCTACTTACGACCAGTTTCGTTTTTGAGTTGTTTTCAATAATGGCAGCACAACGGCTCATTGCTTCAAAGTTGGCAACACTTGTTCCACCAAACTTAGCGACATTAAAAGAACCAGCTACATTAGATGCACTCACGATATATCTCCCACGACTTCCTAAAATAAAATTACGGTTGGGTAATCCAACGTCCGATGTTTTTCGAAGAGAGTTTTAGAGCAAAAAGAGAGGAATTATTAGAATAGTAACCTCAGAAGCTCTTCACCATATAGAAATGGCGACAGTTGAAGGGATTCAGCCCACTCAACCGATAATAAAGGTCCTGCATCCTTTTATTATCTCGGCACTGCTCCCCATAAATGTTTTGTATTGGAAATGCGGTTCCACAAAACATCTGCCTGGGCAGTGCTCCTCTTCTGCTAGATAGCCGTTTCATTGAACGTGTTTGCGGTAACAATGTCAATCCGTAACTTGAGATAATTGAAAAATAATTTTAACAATTCTGTGACAGTGGTTTGACCTCAATACTTATGGCTAATTGCTGAGGTTATCGATTTGCTTTAGGGTGGAATGTTCACAACATTAACGTAAGGGATGCACATGTCTAATTTAACACTCACTACTGCTATCGATAGTTTTTATCCACCACACCGAACGTTAATGGGACCAGGTCCTTCTGATATCTCACCTCAAGTACTGCAGGCTCTAAGCCGTCCGACGATTGGTCACCTAGATCCGTTGTTTATTGCGATGATGGATGAGCTTAAACAACTTCTTAAGTATGCATTCCAAACTGAAAATGAATTTACGATTGCCGTTTCTGCACCGGGCAGTGCGGGCATGGAAACCTGTTTTGTTAACTTGATTGAGCCTGGTGAAAAGGTGATTGTTTGCCGGAACGGTGTTTTCGGCGAGCGCATGCGAGAAAATGTTGTACGTTGTGGTGGCGAAGCGATACTTGTTGATGACGAGTGGGGCAAACCCGTCTCGGTGGAAAAGGTAGAAAAGGCATTGGCAGAAAACCCCGATGCTGTTGCTGTCGCATTTGTGCATGCAGAGACCTCTACTGGAGCGTTATCGGATGCTCAAGCTATCTCAGCTATTGCTCGTCAGTTTAATGCTCTGACGATTGTTGATGCAGTAACCTCGTTAGGTGGTGTTCCGTTGTTGGTTGATGAATGGCAGCTTGATGCGGTTTATTCTGGCAGCCAAAAGTGCCTGTCTTGTGTACCGGGACTATCTCCGGTGACTTTCTCTCAGCGTGCGGTTGAGAAAATGAAGGCGCGTCAATCACCAGTACAAAGCTGGTTCCTAGACCAGAGCTTGGTATTAGGTTATTGGAGTGGTGAAGGTAAGCGTAGCTATCATCATACTGCACCTGTAAACAGTCTTTATGCGCTGCATGAGGCTCTTGTACTATTGAAAAATGAAGGCTTAGATAATGCGTGGTCTCGTCACCATGCGATGCATCAAGAGTTGAAAGAGGGTGTTGAAGCATTAGGACTCAAGTTTGTCGTTGATGAAGAGAGCCGCTTGCCGCAACTTAATACACTTTATTTCCCTGAAGGGATTGATGAAGCTAAGGTAAGGACACAGTTGTTGGAAGAATATAATCTTGAGATTGGTGCGGGGCTTGGTTCATTGGCTGGTAAGGCTTGGCGTATTGGTCTGATGGGTTATGGTGCTCGAAAAGAGAACGTCGCCTTATGCTTAAAAGCGCTCCAAGATGTCTTATACCAATCGTAGTAATTAACTGGTCATCCTAGCTTGTTAAAATACTCGATAACATCGTTAGAAATTTTGATTGTAGAATAACTACTTATCGAAAACCTCTGTCTTGTTCTCAAGCTTTTTCCTACGCTATTTATGACCATCTACTTACTGTGATTGGTATTAAAATAACCTTTCTCTATATGGATTAAAAAAGCGCACGATAGAACGTGCGCTTTTTTGTGTGTCGCCTAAACCTCAATCCATGACATTGGTTTTAGGTACTTTGAAATCATTGGCAGAAGAGATGTTATTTTTAGCTTCTGAAATTTTCTTATAATGTACCTTTGAGAAATCTCTATTTGGAAATAAGAACTTTGCTTCGCTACGAATCTGCTCAGCTTTACTTTCCTCCCCAATCCCTTGATACGCCAGAATTAGGTTGCTATAGAAAGCCGATCTTGGCTTACTCTGGATGATTTCTAACGACCAATCGATATAAGGCTGAATAAGGCTCGGCTCGGCTTTGTAGAGACCAATGTTTAGATAAGTACTGTATATATCCCAGTCATATCGATCCTTCCAAACCACAGGATTTGTCACTTGTTTGAGGATATCAGGATTTTTAGGCTTAGACAGTTCGAACTTAGTCAGTACATAGTTGGTGTGCAACGCACTCAACATATAAAAGCTTACCAAGATTGGTATCACTAAACTCGACACTCTAAATAGAGTTTTACTGATGAGACTAAATGGCTGTTGGTAGTAGTGTCGGGAAGATCGTTGGTCGATCCAGTAAATCAAAATAATGAAAGTAATCCAGTGAATAGCGGAATGATAAAAAGGGTATTCAAGCTGTGAGTGTAACAATATCGGAATGAACAGTGCGAACAGTGCTAGACGCGTACCTTTCGCCGCACTCATGATGCGTAACACCACCAACGCCGCGGCCATTAAGAGCCCAAGGATCGGAACAATTCCACCTTCAACGCCCCAATACAGAATTTCATTGTGCGGGTGGTCCATCGAAGGAAGGCCTGGATGGTAATTTGAGTTGAGTTGGTGCTGGCGAGCGGTATACAGCGTATATTCGGATTCGAACTTTCCGTAGCCATAACCTGTAAAGGGCTTTTCTACCATCATGTCCAGTGCTTGTGGGAAGGTATAAGCTCGTGGACTTTCTAAGTGAGTTCTTTTACTCGCTAAACTATCAGTGGCACTGAGATTAATCACTGAAAAAGCGACAACGATACCGACCAAAACCGATCCACACCAACCGTAAAACCGCTTCTTAGTCGAGAATTTGTAGAGATAAGGCAGAATACATATAAACCCTATTACAGCTGCTAACCAACCAGTACGTGATGCGATGATAATCAATAACGGCACGGTTAAGGTTGGGGTCAAATACAGTAGAATCGACTTGCTAATTTTATGATTATATTTAGCCGGCTGCCTGGCTAACAGATAAGCGGAAAGTACAAAACCAGTTGCTAGGAAGCTGGCCATAACGTTGGGTTGTTGGAAGATCCCGTAAGGTCTATTGGTCGCAGTGTTATAACCAAACAGGTTGCCTGGTTCTAATAAAAAATATTGCACATACCCAAATAAGGCTTGTAGGACGGTGGCTAACACAATGAACCACAGCATGCGCTGCTTATGCTCATTGCTGAATTTGAATTGCTGAAGCACTACGAATAAGGCAAAGCCTGCCCATAATCCAAGTAAACGCCCTGATGCCCCTTGAGGAGCGGCATTGCTGTATAAAATTGGTAGCGTGAGTATGATACAGCTTATCAAAAAGCCAATCGTTAATTTGGAATACTTGAGTACTCGGTTTGTAGCGAGTTGGTAAAAACCAATGGCTAGCGTGAAGCTAAGAGCTAACCAAGTGGTTGGGTTAAAGGATAAAGCAAGGCCTGAACCACCAGGGTTAGGCATGAAAAAGTGCATGGCCAACAAGAATACGACAGCTAAAGAAGCAATAAATGCTTTGTTTAGCGGTAGCTGGTTTATCTGATTTTCTAGCTGGGTGCCGCTAGTATGTATTGTTGCCATAGATCCCTAACCTTATAAAAACAGAGCTTGTTCCTTATGAAACAAGCTCTGTTACTTTAACATTTTTATGTCTGTTCGTTGGGGGCTATTTTACACCTAGTTTAAATTTAACATAGGCTTAAGGAAGTGGGCAGTATGCGAACTTTCGACTAACGCCACATCTTCAGGTGTACCTTCTGCAACGATTTCACCACCGCCTTGACCACCTTCAGGACCTAAGTCTAAGATCCAATCTGCGGTTTTGATTACGTCAAGGTTATGCTCAATCACCACAACAGTATTACCGTGATCACGCAGTCTATGCAGTACCGTTAACAGCTGCTGAATATCGTGGAAATGCAGCCCTGTTGTCGGTTCATCCAAGATGTATAAGGTTTTCCCTGTATCGCGTTTAGACAGCTCACGCGCTAATTTAACTCGCTGTGCTTCACCGCCTGATAAGGTGGTTGCTGCTTGACCCAAGCGAATGTAAGAAAGACCCACATCCATTAGCGTTTGCAGTTTACGCGCAATCACTGGCACTGGATTAAAGAACTCGCGAGCATCCTCAACCGTCATCTCCAGAACCTCGTCAATGGTTTTACCCTTGTAACGAACTTCTAACGTTTCACGGTTATAGCGCTTACCTTTACATACATCACACGGTACATAGACATCCGGTAAGAAGTGCATTTCTACCTTAATAACACCATCGCCCTGACACGCTTCGCAGCGTCCACCTCGAACGTTAAAGCTGAATCGCCCCGGCTTATAACCACGAGAGCGTGATTCTTGAGTGCCTGCAAACAACTCCCGAATTGGAGTGAAGATTCCAGTGTAGGTCGCTGGGTTTGATCTTGGCGTACGACCAATAGGGCTTTGATCAATATCGATCACCTTATCAAAGTGTTCTAACCCTTTAATTTTCTTATGTGGCGCAGCTACCGCTGTGGTTGCACCATTGAGTAGGGTGTGAGCAACTTTAAAGAAGGTATCGTTGATCAGTGTTGATTTACCTGAACCAGATACTCCTGTAATACAGCTAAATAAGCCTACCGGAATGGTGGCGGTGATATTTTTCAGGTTGTTACCTGTTGCGCCTATGATCTCTACGACTTTCTTTCTATCGATTGGCGTTCTTTCTTTTGGTACGGCAATTTCTTTAACGCCGCTTAGGTATTGGCCTGTTAAAGAATTCGGATTGTCGATGATATCTTGCATAGTACCTTCGGCAACCACGTGACCACCATGAACACCGGCACCTGGGCCGATATCGATCACATGGTCGGCACAACGGATAGCATCTTCATCGTGCTCAACGACAAGTACGGTATTACCTAAGTCTCTCAGATGTACTAAGGTTTGAAGGAGGCGTTCGTTGTCGCGCTGGTGGAGGCCGATAGACGGTTCATCGAGTACATACATCACGCCAACTAAGCCCGCACCTATTTGACTTGCTAAGCGAATTCGTTGTGCTTCGCCACCTGATAGCGTTTCAGCACTGCGCGATAGGTTGAGATAATTCAAACCAACGTTAACTAAGAAGTGCAGGCGGTCATTGATTTCTTTCATTACCTTTTCGGCGATCTGTCCACGCTGACCGCTAAGCGACAAGGTTTGGAAAAATTGCAATGCGTCGGCAATACTGAGCTCAACGATCTCTGGCAATGTCGTGTCACCAATAAATACATTTCTAGCTTCTAGCCTCAAGCGAGTTCCACTACAACTAGAGCAAGACTTGGTCGAAATGTATTTCGCTAAGTCTTCACGCACCGCGCTAGACTCGGTGTCATGATAACGACGCTCTAAAGTATTGAGAATACCTTCAAATGGATGGCGCTTGACTCGAATATCACCACGATCATTGATGTATTTGAATTCCACTTCGGTGCGGCCAGAGCCTTTAAGAATGATCTCTTGAGTCTTTTTAGGAAGGGAATTAAACGGTGCATAAAGATCAAAACCATAATGTTCTGATAGTGATGTGAGCATCTGAAAATAGTAATAATTCTTTTGATCCCAACCTTTAATTGCGCCTTCTGCAATACTTAGATTTTCATCTAAAATCACTCGGCTTGGGTCAAAGTATTGTTGAATGCCAAGGCCATCACAAGTGCCACATGCACCGGCAGGGTTGTTAAATGAAAATAGACGCGGCTCAAGCTCTTGCATACTGTAGCCACACTTAGGGCAAGCAAAGTTTGCAGAGAACATGATCTCTTCTTGTTCTTGGTCATCCATCCAACCAACCACGGCAATGCCACCAGAAAGCTCTAGTGTTGTCTCAAATGATTCCGCTAAACGTTGCTGAAGGTCTGGACGAACTTTGAATCTATCTACCACGACTTCAATGGTGTGCTTTTTATGAAGTTCAAGAGTGGGCGGATCGGATAAATCACAGGTTTCACCATCAATTCGAGCACGGATAAAACCTTGAGCTGCTAGGTTTTCCAATGTTTTTACATGCTCACCTTTGCGCTCTTTGACGATAGGTGCCATTAGCATCATCTTTGAACCTTCAGGGAGATCCAACACTTTATCGACCATTTGACTGATGGTTTGCGCTGCTAGAGGCGTGTTGTGGTCAGGACAGCGTGGTTCACCAACTCGTGCATAAAGTAATCTGAGGTAGTCATACACTTCAGTGATGGTGCCGACAGTGGAACGAGGATTGTGAGAGGTCGATTTTTGCTCTATTGAGATGGCTGGAGATAACCCTTCGATGTGATCGACATCGGGCTTTTCCATAAGAGAAAGAAACTGACGAGCGTAAGCTGACAGGGATTCAACATAACGACGTTGTCCTTCTGCATAAAGGGTGTCAAACGCAAGTGACGATTTTCCCGACCCTGATAGTCCTGTGATAACAATTAATTTGTCACGAGGAATGGTTAGGTTGACGTCTTTTAGGTTGTGCGTACGAGCGCCCCTTATTTCTATTTTATCCATCTCAATAGACCGTGTAATTTTCAGTGGCTAAAGTATTACATAGAGTGAGATTTGTGCAAAGTTTTACTGGATAAAAAAACAGTAAACAAAAAGGGTGACTCAAAGAGTCACCCTTTTATAATTCGAAACGCTATGTATTACACCAGTAGTTATGCTTCTTTCTTTGTTGAGTGTTTACCTAACTCGATTTGCTTCTGGTCTTTCTTGTATAGGTTCTCAAAGCAGTAGTTGGTTGCTTCTATGTAGCCTTCAACGCTGCCGCAGTCAAAACGTTGACCTTTAAATTTGTAAGCCAATACACAGCCCGCTTTTGCTTGTTTTAGCAATGCGTCGGTAATTTGAATCTCGCCGCCTTTACCTGGTTCTGTTTGTTCGATTAACTCAAAGATATCTGGAGTGAGAATATAGCGGCCAATGATCGCTAGATTACTTGGCGCCGTTCCTTTTTCTGGCTTTTCTACCATGTCATCGACACGGAATAGATCGTCTTTGATCATCTCACCAGAAATCACACCGTATTTGTGTGTCTCTTCTTCTGGAACTTCTTGTACTGCAACAATTGAGCAGCGAAATTGCTTGTATAAAGAAACCATTTGAGCCAACACGCCTTGTTGCTCATTGACACAAAGGTCATCGGCAAGCACAACTGCAAATGGTTCATCACCAACGAGTTCGCGACCGGTCAATATAGCGTGACCGAGGCCTCTCATTTCACGTTGGCGAATATACGTGAAGTTTGCAGCTTCAATTGTCTCACGAATATTGATCAGCAGGTCTTCTTTATTGGTACCACTAATTTGGTGTTCAAGCTCGTAGTTCTTGTCAAAGTGATCCATCAATGAATGCTTACCACGGCCGGTAACAATACACATTCCATCCATACCCGCTTCGATCGCTTCTTCAACACCGTATTCAATCAGAGGTTTGTTTACTACAGGCATCATCTCTTTCGGCATTGACTTAGTTGCAGGTAAAAAACGTGTACCGTAGCCAGCTGCCGGGAAAAGGCACTTTTTGATCATGGTAAGACCCTTTATCTATAATAATAATTATTAATTCAACTTGAGTAGTTGATATTTATGAGGGCAACTCTAGCATAAGTTCTGTATGCAATTCAGCAACAAAACGTATGGTTTACTAGAATTTACCTCTAAATTATCATCAGTTTAAGTGCTCGCTTCATTATGCAAGTAAGTTCTGATTTGCCCAAGCAATTGCTTGGACTCTATTTTTAACCGCTAACTTGCGAAATATCTGATAGAGATGAGATTTGACGGTGAACTCGCTAATAAATAAATCATCGGCTATCTGAGTGTTTGATGAACCTGATTGAAGACAGCGAATAACTTGGATCTCTCGGATGGTTAAATCGACATTCGTGGGTGTCGTGTTGGTGTTGACCATGTTGCGGTAATAAAATAGCAGTTGGTTTGTTACCTTTCTCGGTAACCAGTTATCACCATCAATGACCTCTCGAAGCCCTTTTGCTATTTTGATTTTTTTCTCGGAATCATAAAATAACCCTTTTAGTACGCCATAGTTAAGGAGTTCCGAGGTAGGAAGCTGTTGCGGAACATTAAATAAAATGATCTCATTATTTTTCCATATAACGTACAAGTTAGGGAATACAGCAAGTAATTGTGGCACCGCTTTGTAATCGACGAGTAGGATACGGTTGCTCTGTTTCCTATCTACTAGCATCAAATCGTCCGTTGTCATTTTGTAGAGAGGAATAGACAAATGCTTTTCTACCGCTTTTATGTGTAGGTGAGTGTCGCTGGGATCGATGCACAGAAAGTGTAAAGTGCGAGCATATCGAGATTTTCTCATTGAAATACCTTGTATTAATGGAATGAGATTTCACGTTGTCATGCACGGATAGGCTTCTCTAGCGACATCGTTGTGTCTTGCGTTGAATATCAATTCTAAAAGTAAATGAGTGGTTTGTAAGTGGAGAAAAAAGCAACATCGCTCTGAATATCATGATTTGTTACGTTTTTATTCTTTGTTGTCGCGTGAGAATAGGAATGCGATTTATCACTGCAGAAAAGCATGCTATTCTTGTGCGCTAAAAATTTCTGATACTATGAATTTAGACGGAGCAAATCATGGCTAGCCGTGGAGTTAACAAAGTTATATTAGTGGGTAACCTAGGTAATGACCCTGAAATTCGTTACATGCCAAGTGGCAGTGCTGTAGCGAACATTACCATTGCAACGTCAGAGTCATGGCGTGACAAAGCAACTGGCGAACAGCGTGAAAAAACAGAATGGCACCGTGTTGCTCTGTTTGGAAAACTGGCGGAAGTTGCTGGTGAATACCTACGTAAAGGGTCTCAAGTTTACATTGAAGGTCAACTTCAGACTCGTAAATGGCAAGATCAAAGCGGTCAAGATCGCTACACGACTGAAGTGGTTGTTCAAGGGTTCAACGGTGTCATGCAAATGCTTGGTGGCCGTGCTCAAGGCGGTGCTCCTGCTCAAGGTGGTATGGGTAACCAACAGCAAGGTGGTTGGGGTCAACCACAGCAGCCACAACAACAGCAGCAATCACAACAACAGTACAGTGCTCCTGCTCAACAGCAGCCTAAAGCACCCCAGCAAGCTCCTCAGCAGGCTCAACCTCAATATAATGAGCCGCCAATGGATTTTGATGATGACATCCCGTTCTAGTCAACGTTTTTAATATATTATAAAGACAGTACTGAATTGGAAAAAGCCGCGTTTATCGCGGTTTTTTATTACCTGCTTTTTTATTAACTATAATTATCAATGCTTTATTTAGAACCTCAATTTATAGTATAAGTAGCAATACGGTATAATATGAGTTGAAAAGGATTTCGTTATTCATGAGATATACCCCCACACTAAAATTGAGCACCCGACTGGTCGCATTTGTCACTGTGATAGTGATCAGTGCGATGTTCATTCTTTTTATAGGTGGCACTCTTTCGTTTAAGCGTCTTGGGCAGGACTATTTAGACCATTATTTGGTGGGTATTGTCGACGTTGTCGATCGAGAGATGGAAGATCCAGACGCCGCGTATTCGATGCAACGTTGGATGCCTAAGATGTTGCAAGCCAGTAATATTGTTGAGATGAAACTCTCGAACAAGAGCGGCATCGTCTATCGTTTCAAAGATACCTCCCCACAAATTGATCCTAATCGCCTATATGAGAAAACCTTTGTTTTAGAAAGGAATGAAGGCTATCGAATCGAATTTAAGGCGCTGCCTCCTTACATCGGTTATAGCTACTCAATGGAGGCGATGTGGTCGATTACTTTAGCGGTTGTTTTGATTATTTTCTGCTTGGCTCGCGGTGTTCGATGGTTGAAAGAGCAGTTAATGGGTTCTGAAATGTTGGAAGAGCGAGGAAGAATGATCCTCGCAGGGCAGGTTGAAGCGCATGCAAAAGGGGATGAGCGTGAATGGCCTTATACGGCAAGTGAAGCTTTAGATGTATTGATAGAAGAGTTGCAAGATGCTCGTCAAGAAAGAAGCCGTTTTGATACCTTTATTCGTACGCATACCTTTTTAGATAAACTCACAGGAACGGCAAACCGAGTCTTATTTGACAATAAACTGGAATCAGCACTGCATGAAAGCGGTGCTCGGGGAGGGGTCTTATTGATTCGTATCGGCGAATGGGAACAGGTATGTGATATTAATGACAAGCAAGTGACTGATGGCTTTATTATTGAGGTTGGTCAGGTACTGTCTAATATTGTTCAACGCTATCCTGATGTCATTTTTTCTCGCTATTACGAAGCGGATTTCGCTGTGTTTATCCCTCATCAAGGAACAAAAGACATTGCTACGCTCGCAGCTCAATGTTTGAGGCAGTTAAGCAAGCTAACTCCCCCCGAGCCTCTGGAACCTGATAATTGGTGTCATATTGGTGTAACCATGTATGTAGAAGGTGAGCGACATAGTCAGGTTATGGATGAAACGGAAACCGCACTAAAAAGTGCCCAGTTGGAGCGTATTAACAACTGGAGCCGCTACCCTAAGTTAAATAAAAACGAACTTGATAGAGGCAGTGTTCGTTGGAGAACATTACTTGATAAAGCTCTGCTTCCTGAAAATTTAGTAATCTTTGTTCAGCGATGTTATCTTATGTCAGAACGTGGTCAAGTTAATGAATTGCATAGAGAAATATTTACTAGGATTCAGGATCCAGATAAAGGCTTATTGAAATCATCTCGATTTATGCCTGCGGTAGAGCAAGTGGGTTATCAAGCTCTAATGGATCAATCGGTTCTGAAGGTTGTGTTGACCTCGTTGAAAGAATCAACCCAACCTATCAATTATTCGGTTAACTTGAGTGTCTCTCCCTTTGCGAATAAACAGTATTTTAAGTGGTTCAGGAACGAACTATTACAGCTTTCCACTCAGCATCGGGCTCAGCTTGCTTTTGAGTTTCCAGAAGGGCATCTCATTGCTCATCTTGATTATATGAGACCAGTAGCAAAGATGTTGAGGGGATTAGGGTGTAAAGTTATTGCTGGTCAAGCTGGGCGAACCATCGTTAGCACTCACTACATCAAAGATTTAAAGGTTAATTATATTAAGCTTCATCGAAGTTTGATTAAGAGAATAGATCAACGGCATGAGAATCAATTGTTTGTCCGCAGTTTAATTGGGGCATGCGGTGACTCACCTACTCAAGTGATTGCGGTGGGAGTCGAAACAAAACAAGAAAAGAATACCCTGATAGAGTTAGGTATTAACGGCTATCAAGGGCGATATTTCGACGAAGAACAACAAATTATCCCTTTACCTGATCAAAGAGCAAAGGCAGTGAAAACTGAATCTGTTGTGAAAGTTGGTCGAAGAAACCGATGGCGCAAGAGTAGTAGCTAAGCATGAATTTTAAAGCGATTTTAGACAAGATTAAGCCAACGAATAACAAAGGCAGCTCTCAAGTTGTCATGTTAGGTAATGATGCTGTTTATGTTTCAGTGACAGAGCAAGAGCCGCAAGTAACCAGCATCCCTCTGGTGAATGGAGATTGGGAAAGTGCGCTGAAAGAATCGCTTAGCAGTAAAGCTTTTAACAGTAATAGCGTCCAATTAATTGTCTGTGCTAATTATTACCAAACTTATCAGATTGATAAACCGGATATTCCAGAGAGCGAGTGGTCGGTTGCACTGCCTTTCTTACTAAAAGATCTTGTCTCTGAAAGAGTGACAGAGATTACGGCGAGTGCGGTTGCGCTGCCCACGTCGAACAAGTTACAAGCCTATGTTTTGCCCAAAAAACTGTTAGATAAGTTAGTGAAGATCACTCTTGCTGCACAAGTTGAGCTTAAAGGTGTTGTCCCTGAAGATGAAATATGGGGTGGCAGTGCCGGTGAACTTTCTAATTTTCTTCTTTTACAGCGTAGTGCTAACACGCACTTTAAGTTGGGCGCATTTGTTGAAAATACCGTTTGTTTTCAAAGAACAATCCGCAGTGTAGTCCCACCTTTAACCGGTGTAGCATCAAGTGCTTTACAGTTAGATGGGCTTGCTTTAGAGCTTCAACGTTCGATTGATTACCTTTCTTCTCAAATTAAAGGTACTCAACTTCATCAACTGAAAATTTGCTGTGATGAAGAGGATGAAGCGGAATTACAAGACGCGTTAAATAACACACTAAGTTCGACGGTTTCTTTATTAGTTGAAGAAGAGCGCGAAAATTCAGAGAGCTTGTTGGTTAAACTCGCGGCTGAAAAAGATGTGTTTAGCGTCAATCTTTATCCTGATCACCTCAGGCCTAAAAAAGAATTTTTCACTTTAGAAAATGTTGCCGCGAGTTGGGGGCTTGTGTGTGTATTGCTGCTTGGTGGTTATTTTGTGATGCAATATAAAACGTCAAATTTAGATAAAGAGCTTACGGTTTTACAACATAAATCGACCCAACTTAACCAACAAGTTAAGCAATTGAATAATAAGTTGATTCAGCATAAACCGTCTCCTGAGAAAGTGGCGGCCGTTGCGCGTCTCAAACGTGAGACTCAGGCAAAGAAAGAGGCGTTGAAGGCGGTTGGGCAATACGATCAATCACAACAAGTCGGGTATTCTGGCGTCATGAATGCCTTAGCCAAATTGGGCCGAGATGACATCTCGCTTTCGCAGATCTACATGACTCACAATACTTTAGATCTTAGTGGTTTTGCTCGTAACGCAAAGGTCGTTCCTAACTGGATTGGTCAGTTTAAAAGTGAACTGAATCTTGTTGGGCGTGCTTTTGAAAAGTTAAAGATAGGCCGCAATGACCAAGATGTTGTTACGTTTGAATTAAATACTCGCAGGGAGAGTAAATAGTGCAACAGTGGAATCAGCTTAGCGATAAGTTTCTTGCATTAAGTCAGAGAGAGAAGTGGCTACTTTTTGTGTGTGGTTTTGTTGGCTTATTCATGTTGCTATTTAGCTTAGTGGTTGAGCCAGCTTATAACGAGTTGCAAGCTAAAGAAAATCAATTAATGAGCCTTAGCCAGTCGAATCAAAGACAGCAAGGTGAGTTGCTTGTGCTGCAAGCGAAACTCAATAGAGACCCCGACAAAGACATTAATCTTGAGTATAAAAAACTGCTAGTGGAGAGCCAAGAACTGTCGCTTCAGTTAGCCGAGGTAGTGGATGGACTGATCTCTCCCTCTCAAATGTCGCAGTTGCTGGAAAGTGTCCTTAATGCAGGCAGTGGGCTTAAGCTAGAATCTTTAGAATCGTTAAAACCAGAAGCAATTTCAAACAATCAAGAAACTAGTGAATACTCAGGTTACTTTCTTCATCCTGTGAGAATGGAACTGACGGGCAGCTATTTTGATATTTCAGCTTACCTTCAATCGCTTGAGTCTCTCCCTGTGAGCTATTACTGGCGCACATTTCAGTATTCGGTCGAAGAATACCCTAAAGCTCGACTGGTGTTTGAGGTTTACACGCTAGGCACAAGACAGGAGTTTATCGGTGGTTAGAACGTTATTGTTGTCCTTACTTTTTAGTAGCTCAATGGCTTGGGCCGAACAAGATCCTACGGCGCCATTAGGTTGGCTAACGCCACAGCAAAAAACAACGCCAGCTAAAAAGGCGTCAACTCATTACCGCTTGCCATCATTGGAAAGTATTGTTTGCAAAGGGGATACGCCTTGCTATGCGATTCTGAACGGTCAGATTCTCGGCCAAGGGGAAACGATCACAGGGTATCGAGTTAAGAATATAGATCCAGAATACGTCACTCTGCAGAGAAGCTCTAAGCAGTGGAAATTAGAGATGTTCTCTTTAGATATTAAGAATAATTAAGGTTTGAGTGAAGACATGCGTAAACTTGTAGTAGCAATCTTAGTGTCCTCTTTAGTCGGTTGTTCGATGGGGCACCGTGATCCTGTTGAGATAAAAGAGTCTTTGAACCAATCGATCAATGAAGCGAATAGCAAAGCGCTTCGTGATCTTCCTTCGTCGGTACAAGATGACCTGATGCCTCAGCTTAACTCTGATGCTATGTCACCGGGAATGGAAACGGCTAAACGTTTCCGTATTCAGGCGAAAGGTGTTGAGGCGAGAACCTTTTTTGCTAGCTTAGTCAAAGGCACCGAATACAGCGCGGCTATTCACCCAAGCGTTACCGGGAGTCTCACTTTAAACCTGACAGATGTGACGTTAGATGAAGTACTGTCTGTTGCTCAGGATATGTATGGCTACGATATTGAAAAGCGTGGCAAGGTGATTCAGGTTTATCCTGCCGGCCTTCGTACTGTGACTATTCCTGTTGATTACTTACAAGTGAAGCGTTCTGGTCGATCATTGACGACCATCACTACCGGCACGATCTCCA
Organism: Vibrio toranzoniae; assembly: GCF_024347655.1. NCBI lineage: Bacteria > Pseudomonadati > Pseudomonadota > Gammaproteobacteria > Vibrionales > Vibrionaceae > Vibrio > Vibrio toranzoniae. The sequence continues at coordinate 344,379 of NZ_AP025514.1, forward strand.
ACTCGGACAACAGCTCGTCGAACTCTTCAAGCTCCGACTCTAACTCGTCGAATTCATCAAACTCTTCTAACACATCAAACTCTACATCGAATGGTGGTACAGAGATTGAAACGACATCTGAAAGTGATTTTTGGCCACAACTGGAAACGGCGGTTGCTCATTTAATTGGTTCAGGTGACGGACAAAGTGTCGTGGTTACGCCACAAGCCAGTGTGATTACCGTGCGCGCCTACCCAGATGAAATTCGTGAAGTGCGTCAGTTCTTAGGCATTTCTCAAAAACGCTTGCAGCGCCAAGTCATCTTGGAAGCCAAAATCATGGAAGTCACCTTGAGTGATGGCTATCAACAAGGGATTAGTTGGTCGAATTTGTCTAAGTCGATTGGTAACGGTGGTGTGGTTATCGAACGCCCTGCAAAGGCGCTACCTCCGTTAGATGCGATCAGTTCTCTACTTGGTGGACAAACTAACGTGACTATTTCAGACGGTAGTTTCGAAGCGGTATTGAGCTTTATGGATACTCAAGGTGATCTCAATGTTCTATCGAGCCCACGAGTAACGGCTGCGAATAACCAAAAAGCAGTGATAAAAGTGGGTACAGACGAATACTACGTGACGGATTTATCAAGCTCGGTCGGCAGTGGTGACAATGCGAATGTGGCTCCTGAAGTTGAGTTGACGCCGTTCTTCTCTGGTATCTCGTTAGATGTAACACCTCAGATAGACGATAAAGGCAGCGTATTCTTACATGTTCACCCTGCCGTGATTGAGGTAGAGGAAGAAGTGAAAGAGCTGAACCTAGGTTCAACAACGGGGTTAGTACAACTTCCGTTGGCGAAAAGCTCTATTCGTGAATCAGATTCCGTGATTCGAGCGCGAGACGGCGATGTGGTTGTTATTGGTGGTTTGATGAAATCCAACACCAGTGATGTGACGTCTAAAGTTCCATTCCTCGGTGATATCCCTGCATTAGGCCATTTGTTCCGAAATACCAACCAGTTGACTCAAAAAACGGAGCTTGTGATTTTGCTTAAACCAACGATCGTAGGTGTGAATACTTGGCAAACAGAGTTAGAACGCTCTCGAGATCTTTTACAGCAGTGGTTCCCTGATGAAGAGTAATCAATCACTTTCTCAATGTAGATTGGCAGTGTCTCACTAAGCTGGAGCGTCGAATGTATCAAGCCCACTTTGGTTTTGAACAACTGCCATTTACACTAACGCCGAATACCGATTTTTTTTATGGTTTAGCGCCTCATTTCGAGGCCATTCAAACGGTCATCTCGGCGTTGGAAATGGGTGAGGGCGTGATTAAGGTGACGGGCGAAGTGGGTACTGGAAAAACCATGGTTTGCCGGATGTTAGTCAATCACTTACACGACTGTACCGCCTTAATTTACCTGCCAAATCCGGTACTTTCTGGTGCAGACTTACGTCAAGCTGTTGCTAAAGAGCTGGGTTTGACTATCGATAACCAAGCTACCTTGGTCGACAATATTCAACATAAGTTGATTGAGTTGCACAACGCCGGGTTAAGAGTGGTCGCGATTCTCGATGAGGCTCAAGCGCTATCGGATGAAGCTCTCGAAACATTAAGGTTGTTCGGCAATCTTGAAACTGAAGACAAAAAACTGCTGCAGATTGTTCTATTAGGGCAGCCAGAGTTGGACTCTCGATTAGCGGCTTACCACCTCAGGCAATTTCGCCAGAGAATCACGTTCAGTTCGACATTGAGGGCGCTTACGCTCGATGAAACCGTTGCGTATATTGATAATCGGATCGCTAAGTCTGGCGGTAACCCTGAACTGTTCAGTTTGAATCAAAAAAAGGCGATTTGTCGCTCATCGTTAGGTATTCCAAGATTGATTAATCAACTGTGTCACAAGGCTCTGTTACTTTCGTTTAGTGAAGAGAAGAAAAGTATTGATAACCAACATCTTTTTTCAGCTATGCATGAGACATACGATGTGTGTAAGCCTAAATTTAAAACGCCAATATTGTGGGGTTGGAATTAGTTATGAGCGTCATTAATAACGCCTTGTCTGAATTGGCAAAGAAGAAATCAACAACTTCGATTGAAGCGGCCGTGGTACCTAAAATCCGCTCGCGATCCCCTTTGGTGTGGATAGCCGCGGGTTTTACTCTCAGTTTAGCAATGAGCGGTTGGGCTATCTCGCAAGGCCCTAGCGTCGACAGGTCAATATCGACTCGAGATTCACAAATCCAAGTGGCGCTTTCTGATAGCTCGGGAGACATACAGAATACGGCTACTCAAGCGATATTACCTCCCACCAAAAAGTTGGTGACGCTAGATTTAGTGAACCATTCTGTAGAAAAAGCAGCGACGGTAAATAGTGTTCAAACTAAGGCTGTTTCATTTGATGTGGCAGATACCGCTCAAACAACACAGCACCAAACATTACAACGCCAAACGGCACTTAAACCTTTGAATGCGTCAAAAACAAATAAGCCAGCAATTCCCAAGCCGGTGTATGTTGCGAGTGTGACAAAAAACAACTCGACGCCTATCTCTAGTGAGGCCGAAGGCTCTGATAGCGCCGAAAATAGTGGCATGCTGATTGAACAAGTGAATCTGACGCATGAACAATTATCAAAAAATGCACAAGGGCGCGCTCAAAAAGCACTGGATGCGAGCGATCTTACTGGCGCGTTGAAAGGTTATGCCGAGGCGCTGCGTTATACTCCTCAAAATGAGGACGTTCGCCAGAAACTCGCTATTCTCTATTTTGGTAAAGGCGATACTCGTAAAGCCTACGAACTTTTCCAGTCGGGTATTAAGCTCAACACTAACAGCGAGAAATTACGCTTAGGTTTATCTAAATTGTTAGTTAAAGCAAATCAAGCAGAAGCCGCGTTGAGCCCATTAGTCCACCTGCCGCCGAACCCTACCCAAGATTATTTAGCAATGCGTGCGGCATTGAGTCAAAAATCTCAACAAGAAGATATTGCATTAGAGAGTTATCAAAAGTTGGTTGAGATCGATTCGGACAATGCTCGCTGGTGGTTAGGTTTAGCCATTCAGCAAGAGCGTCAACTAGATTTGACCGCTGCAAAACAATCATACCAAGGTGCCTTAACTAGAGTCGGAATCTCTTCTCAATCGCAGAGCTTTGTGCGTGATCGGTTAAACATACTCACTGTTTTAGAGGAGAACGGCGATGCAAATTAGATTAAGAAAAAGGCTTGGTGATTTGCTCGTCGAAGAGGGCATCATTAACGAAGCTCAAGTTGAGCAAGCCCTTGTCGTTCAGAAAAGTACTGGTCGTAAGCTTGGCGACACACTCATTGAACTTGGTTTCTTGTCTGAGCAACAAATGTTGAGCTTTTTGTCGCAACAACTTGCCATTCCTCTTATTGATCTTAGCCGTGCAAATATCGATGTAGAAGCGGTTCAGCTTTTACCCGAAGTACATGCTCGCCGCCTTCGTGCATTAGTGATTGGGCGCCAAGGCGATACGTTACGGATTGCAATGAGTGATCCTGCGGATCTATTTGCGCAAGAGTCACTGCTTGGCCAGTTAGGTGATTACGCTTTAGAGTTTGTGGTCGCTCCTGAAAGGCAACTGGTTGATGGTTTTGACCGTTATTATCGAAGAACCAAAGAGATCGCTTCTTTCGCCGAGCAGCTTGATGCTGAACACCAAATCAATGATGCCTTTGATTTTGATATAGCCGAAGAGGACAGCGACGAAGTCACCGTCGTTAAGTTAATTAATTCGTTATTTGAAGATGCAATTCAAGTGGGCGCTTCAGATATCCATATCGAACCCGATTCTAACGTCCTACGTCTTCGTCAGCGTATCGACGGTGTGTTGCATGAAACTTTATTAAACGAAGTTAATATCGGCTCTGCACTGGTACTGCGTTTAAAACTGATGGCAAACCTCGATATCTCAGAAAAGCGTCTTCCTCAGGATGGTCGATTCAACATTCGAGCGAAAGGTCAATCTGTCGATATTCGTATGTCGACCATGCCAGTTCAACATGGTGAATCGGTGGTGATGCGTCTGCTTAATCAATCAGTAGGTTTGCGTAAATTAGAAGCGTCAGGCATACCGAGTGATCTTCTGGTTCGCCTTCGTCATCAACTACGACGTCCGCACGGCATGATCTTGGTTACCGGCCCTACAGGCTCAGGTAAAACAACCACCTTGTATGGTGCTTTAAGTGAATTGAATGAACCGGGTAAAAAGATCATTACCGCGGAAGACCCGGTTGAATATCGTCTTCCTCGTGTGAACCAAGTTCAGGTCAACCCTAAAATTAACCTCGATTTCTCAACGGTTTTGAGAACTTTTTTGCGTCAGGATCCAGACATCATTCTTATTGGTGAGATGCGTGACCATGAAACCGTTGAGATTGGTTTAAGGGCTGCATTAACAGGTCACTTAGTCTTAAGTACGCTGCATACTAATGATGCCGTAGACAGTGCGCTGCGCATGATGGATATGGGAGCGCCAGGTTACCTAGTGGCGAGTGCTGTTCGAGCCGTGGTCGCTCAGCGATTGGTTCGTAAAGTGTGCACCGATTGTCAGGTTGAGGATGAATTAGATGAACCGCGCAAGCAATGGCTAAGCGTACGCTTTCCGAATCAAGTGGGTGTGCCATTTATGAAAGGGCGTGGCTGTCAAAACTGTAACCTAACGGGGTACCGTGGGCGTATTGGTGTCTTTGAAATGTTAGAGCTAGAACAAAATATGATGGATGCCCTTAGAGCCAATGATGCGGTTGGCTTTGCTCAAACCGCAAGACAGTCCAAAAATTACAAACCACTATTGGCTTCAGCTATGGAGCTGGCTCTGCAAGGTGTGGTGAGTCTCGATGAGATCATGCACCTAGGTGAGGGCGATGCTTCCGGTGCCACTGACCCAATTTATCTGTAGAGGGAAAGTGATATGCCAACATATCGTTATGTAGGTCGTCGCTCTGATGGCAGTCAAGTGACTGGTCAACTGGATGCGAATAACGAAGACCTCGCTGCTGAAAGCTTGATGAGTAAGGGGATCATTCCCACCTCTATCAAGCTAGGTAAAAGTGGCGGCTCTGTATTGGATATGGACGTATCTAGCTTGTTTTCGCCAAATGTCCCTCTTGAGGTGTTGGTTCTGTTCTGTCGACAGTTATACAGCCTGACAAAAGCCGGTGTTCCATTATTAAGGTCGATGAAAGGTTTGACCCAAAATTGCGAAAATAAACAGTTGAAAGCGGCGCTAGAGGAAGTCGTCGCTGAGCTCACCAATGGTCGTGGATTAGCGGCATCGATGCAGATGCACCCCAAGGCATTCAGTCCATTGTTTGTATCGATGATTGGTGTTGGTGAAAATACGGGTCGTTTAGATCAGGCTCTATTACAACTTGCTGGGTATTATGAACAAGAGGTAGAGACTCGTAAGCGAATCAAGACCGCGATGCGTTATCCAACCTTCGTGATCAGCTTTATCTTGATCGCAATGTTCATTCTTAACATCAAGGTAATTCCACAGTTCTCTAGCATGTTCGCCCGTTTCGGGGTCGATCTTCCGCTGCCTACTCGTATCTTGATTGGTATGTCGGAGTTTTTTGTCAATTACTGGGGCCTAATGCTCGGCGTGATCTTTGGCCTTATCTTTGCTTTTAAAGCCTGGGTTAAGACAGATAAAGGGCTAGAGAAGTGGGATAAAATGCGCCTAAAAATACCGGTAATCGGCGGTGTCGTTAACCGAGCATTGCTGTCGCGATTTTCACGTACCTTTGCATTGATGCTCAAAGCGGGTGTACCACTAAACCAATCGTTAGCTTTGTCGGCTGAAGCCTTAGATAACCGCTTTCTTGAGCTCAGAGTTCAAGCCATGAAATCGGCCATAGAGGCGGGTAGTACGGTTTCGTCAACGGCGATTAATAGCGAGGTTTTTACACCTTTGGTGATACAAATGATTTCAGTGGGTGAAGAAACCGGTCGTATTGATGAGCTGTTGCTTGAAGTGTCTGATTACTATGATCGAGAAGTCGATTATGACTTAAAAACATTAACCGCTCGAATCGAACCCATTTTGTTGGTCATCGTTGCCGGTATGGTGTTGGTTTTAGCTCTGGGTATCTTCCTACCAATGTGGGGAATGTTGGATGCAATCAAAGGCTAATCAATGATAAATAACCTACAGCGCTCACGTTTTGCTGTCTGGAGTGTGGTTATTCTTTTTCTGATTGTAGGGTTGCTCTCTGCGTGGAAAACGGTGGAAGAAGAAGCGGCCAACACTGCATTGATCGTGGCGAGTAAACGAATTGTAGAGCAAGCCAATTTGTACAAACAACAGTATTTGTTGAAGGGAAATAAGCAAAAAAACAGCTCCGAACAATCAAAGGTTTATAGTCAGACGGGATGGCTTATGCCGATTCAAGGCGAGTCGCGAGATTGCCGTTATTGGTTGGATCAATTATATCCCCAAGAGAGCATTTTAGGGCTAAGCTCTCCAAGTATTGAAGATAAAAGTGATAACATACAGTTTCATTGTCGTTATCATTATAGTGAACAGTATCAGATAGATATATTACTTAAAAAAGAACGATTTAGTGTTAAAGCCAATATTTTGGCTTTGTGAATATATTGACACTGTTTTTATGGTTTTATACGTGTGCAAATGTATAATGCGCGTTAGTGATTAGATGGGTAGGTAGAAAATGCTTAAAAATCAAAAGGGTTTCTCCCTTGTCGAATTAGTTGTCGTAATTGTCGTTGTTGGTTTATTGGCAGTGGCTGCCTTGCCTCGCTTCTTAGATGTGACTGATGAGGCTAAAAAATCAAGTATTGAGGGCGTTGCGGGTGGTTTTGCAACCGCAGTGTTATCAGCAAGAGCGCAATGGGAAGCCGAAGCAAGACCCTCAGAGAAGATCGGTGCTGAAACATACAATACTGTAGATTATGATGGTGTTGATTTTTGGTTAACAAGATCAAAGAACAGTAGCAATGAAGATACTGATTTTCGAGACGGCTACCCATGGACTTTGAATAGCGATTCTTCAGTCGCACCCGGAGATATTTCTTCTGAAACTTGTGCTGAATTAATGAGAAACTTGTTGCAGAATCCGCCAGAAGTTGGCACGGTTGATGAAATTGATGGCGATTCAAATTACAAATATTCAGCGCAAGCGAATTCTGGTGATGCAACCTGTACTTACATTCAATTAGAAGGTAATACCGAGCACCAATTTGTTTACGAAATTAAAACTGGTCGTGTGACCGTAACTTTGCAGTAAGTCTGCGTAAAATTAAACATAGAGAGAGAGCTAAACTATGAAAAGACAAGGCGGTTTCACCCTAATCGAACTAGTGGTTGTAATTGTTATTCTAGGTATTCTTGCTGTAACGGCGGCACCACGTTTCCTAAACCTGCAAGATGATGCGAAAAATGCGACTCTAGAGGGCTTAAAAGGTTCAATTCAAGGTGCATCTGGTATTATTTACGGTAAATCAGCTATTGCAGGTATCGAGTCAAATACATCTGGAGCCGTTAGTGCTGGTAATACAACAATTAATGTAGCATTTGGTTACCCTGAAGCATCGTCTACAGCTATTGCCGCAATCGTTCAAGGCATTGGTACTGATGAAGACTTTACGTTTATTAAAGATGTTACAGCGGGCACTATTGTAACGTTTGGTATTAAAGACTATAAAACTAGCTGTGTTAAATATACTGAAGCAAAAGATGCAAATACTCCCCCAGTGATTACAGTTACTGAGACAGCTGCTGAATGTACGGCGGCGCCATAGTTATTTGAAATTTGTTAAGGCCAGCACCTGCTGGCCTTTTTTCTATCTACAACACACAAATATCAAAACGATTCATATACATAACATCGTAAGCTTCGTTATCTTGTATAATCAGTATTCGCTAGGCAGTTAGAGGCTCATTATGGATAGCAGTCCCACATCCAAAGGCTTTACTCTGGTAGAGCTGATCATTGTTATCATTATCCTCGGTATTGTTTCCACTTTTGCCGCGAGCCGCTTCATTGGTACTTCTAGCTTTTCAGCTTTTACAGCACAAGAGCAAATTATCTCGGTGATTCGTCAGGTTCAAGTGAATCGAATTCAGACAAACATTCCCAACTTATACCGTTACTGTAATGACGCGAGCCGCCCTAAGCTTCAAAAACTTTGCCTGCGGAGCCGCATAACGATCAATGCTCGTTGTATTGGTAGCTCAAGCGGTTGCAGTGTCAGTGACTCTAATGTTCGAAGTGATGTAGTTGTAGCTGATCAAGTCTCGTTCAGTACTACACCTTCAGTGTCACACATTACGTTTGATCTGCTCGGTAACCCACTTGATACCGCAAGTCGTGGCGTGAGCATTTTGATTACTGCAGGGCAAAGCCAAGCCAATGTTTGTATTAACTCTCAAGGTTATGTACGTGAAGGGGCGTGCTTATGATTCGCTCACGTGGTTTTACTCTGATTGAAAGTATTGTGGTGATTATCGTGTTAGGCGTTGCGATGGTTACTATTACCAGCTTTTTAGTGCCTCAAGTGGCCAGTTCGGCCGACCCACAATATCAAAACCGCTCAGTGGCTTTAGGTCAGAGTTTGATGAACCAAATTTTGGCTCGTGGTTTTGACGAGCATAGTGATTTTGATGGTGGTTTGATTCGTTGTGGCGATGCGGGTGCGACCGCGACCGCTTGTTCAGTTCCAGATAAACTCGGAGTTGATGGAGCAGAGGCAACGCCTGCAGCTTTTACTGATGTCGATGACTATATCGGTTGTTGGTACACAGATACCACCGAGTCTGCGTGTGTTTCATCACCTAAGTATCCTCTCGCTAATATCCTAGATGAAAATATCAAAGACAGTTATGCCAATTTTCGTGTTGAGGTTTCGGTGTTTTATGATCAAAACATGGATGGAATTGATGATGAATCTATTGGCACAATGAAACGCGTTGAGTTACAGATCTTTGGTGGTAACAACCGTTATAGCTTGGTTGCTTACAAGGGGAATTACTAATGAAGCAACGTGGTTTTACCCTAATTGAAATGATTGTGACGATCGTGGTTGTTGGTGTGATTGGGTTGGCTATCGCTGGTTTTGTTGAATACGGCATGAAAGGGTATGTTGAGACTATTGACCGGCAGAAGGTACAAGTTAAAGGACAGTTTGTTGTCGAAAAGATGTCGCGAGAAATCAGCCATGCGGTCCCCAATAGTTTTGATTCGGACTATACTCCTGCATCGGCTTATGACCAAAAATGTCTTACTTTTTACGCCATAAAGTATTCGGGCTTCTATCACCTTGACGAAACACAAGGTGATCTTAATTTCATTATTGGACAAGACTCTCCAGTACTCAACGCAGACGATTTCCTAATTATTAACCCAACCAATTACTCCGAGTTTGGAGTGGATTCCGCTAAACGGATTTCAGTTTCGGGCTTGGTTTCAACAGCCAATGTATTTACCGCGCCTTCCGTTAACTTAAGTAGCCAGTCTATTGCTCAACGACATTATATTTATGATGGTAGTGATGCGGTGAGTTACTGTTTAGTGAATGATACTGTTCAGAATCAAGGCCTAATTCAACGTAATGGAATTACCGTTGCAGACAGTATCAATTATGCTAAAAGTAACTTCCACTACGAAGAACCAAGTTTGCAGCGTGGTGGTGTGATTCACATCGACCTCGTGCTTGAGCAAAACAGTGAAGTAAGCGTTTACCAACAAGATGTGCAGGTACTCAATGCGCCATAAAAAATCGTTTCAACAAGGCAGTGTTTTGGTTGTCGCCATATTTGTTATTGTGGTGATGGGCTTTCTTGCGACTTCTTTAGTGCAAGTACAGTGGTCAAATCACGATACCTTGACGCGTAAACAGCTTGGCACACAAGCTTGGTTACTCGCGCATTCTGCGAATGAGTGGGCACTTACTCAAGTTTACCCTTTGACAGTATCGCCAGCGGTTTCCACCAGTGTGAGTACTGTATGTAGCACTTTAAATGCCAATCAAGTGAGTAGTGGTATGTCGACTATTTGTTCCGTAGACCAATTAACCTGCAGTCAAATTGGTGTTTTGGATGATGTCGGTTTTTTCAAAATTGAATCAACAGCCATTTGTGGTTCAGGTATCAACCAAGTACAGCGTATTCAAGAAGTTTGGGTGAGGGAGTAAACGAATGAGTGCGATTAAACCTTATAATTTTTCAGTCTTAGCATTCTTGCTCTCTAGTCTGTCCTTTACCTCTATGGCAAAAGATTATTATGATCTCAATTACTGGTGGCACTTTGATTATTTATGCTCAGGAAATATAAGCATAAGTTGGGGGAACCCGAAACTTTATTCTTGTAATGGCGTATTTGAGGCGAACAATGCTTATATAAACGCTAATAATGGTTCAACTCTTTGGGCTAGTGGCGGTTTTAAGTTCGTCGATAGCGAGCTTACGAATAATAGCAATAAAGTTTTCTTAGAAGGTGGTGCCAACGGTTCTAGTTATTTTGAAAACTCAGACCTGCGTGCTGATATCGTTGTAAAAAATAAGGTGACAACTAAAAATTCGATAATTAGAGGTTCAGTATCCAACGTTAGTAATCATGAGATTGTTTTAGAGTCGGATTCATGGATTGCAGAAAACGTTGATGGTGGTACTAAAATTACTATCTCTGATTCTCAAGTTAATGGCAGGGTTACTAATAGAACAAATAATGAGATAGAAATAAAAGATGAGTCTGTTGTTTGGGGGCGTGTCGATGCGGGCTCAAAAATTACTATTGATGATTCCACCGTTAATAGTGATGTATCGAATCGAACTTTAAATGAAATAGAAGTAAAAAATGACTCTACAGTTCAAGGAGATGTCGACGGAGGAGCAAAAGTTACTATTGATGATTCTGAAGTGGCGGGTGACGTCTCAAATAGGAGTAATAACGAGATAATAATTACTGATGAATCTCGCATCGGTGGGAGCGTTGTTGCAATTGGACAGTTAAGTATTTCCGAGTCAGAGATCATTGGTAATATTGATAGTACAAATCATAATATTAACTTAGATGATGACACTGTTATTCGCGGAAATGCGACTGCCGCTAATAATAATTGGGCAACGATATACTTTAAAGATAATGACAGTGTAGTTCATGGCACTTGCCTGTATAGAACAGATCCAGTTGATGCATGTTCAGGAACTCCCCCTGTTAATCAAAACCCTCAATTCGAGTTTGGTACTCTTACGGATAACAATTGTACGATTTCATCTCCAGGGCCTGAGAACAAGCAAGTCGTGACTTGTACGCTGAATTTTAATAACACCTATGACATAGCGAAACCTAAGCCGCTCGTGTTTGTTATGCCAACCATTGATGCAAGCATATCCGTTAGGAGTAATGGGACAACAGAGCTTCCCTCTACAGCGTCTGTAATCAATACAACTTGGCAATCTGCGACAATAGTTCAAGAAATAGCCCCAAGCGCTAAGAAAAAGACAAATAATATTTCCTATTTAGATGCACCTATGAGTGGTCAAGGGGACCCTTTAAAAAGTAGTAACTATATTGACTATTTTGTTATCGAAGAAGGCGTTATCTCTTTAAATAATGGTGAAAGTCAAATTGTTGCAGGTCTTGTAGATACAAACACCGCCGCGTCTCAAATTCCTGGAGAAAGAAACAATGCAGATATTATTCGCTATGAGGATTATGGTTTAGACTCTTTTAATTCTAAGCCAGGAGTTTTGGTTCAACCTCAAACAAAAAATAACACATCAGCGTGGTTTACCGGAATGGCTCGCGGTGTGGGAGTTGAAAGCTTTTCCTTGGCATTAGAGAAATCTGAAGTCATCAAAAAGAACTCTATATCATCTAAAGAGAATGTAGCTTTTGTGGCTGGTGAAGGTTCAGGGTTTATTCAAGGTGCCCGTTTTTTCCTTGGCAATGCTGAAACAAGAGTTACGACTACATTGAGTGAAAGAGTCATTTCTCCAATAGAAATCGGTTGCAAAGAGTTTACTTCGATAGCTGATGCAGGGTTTGATGCTCCTCCGATCTTAGTTGCTAATAAGAACTCTCGTGACGGTAATAATGGTGGCTGGATTCGCCGTTGTGATATCACGAAAGATAAAGTTTACTTTATTGTTGAAGAGGATATGGATAAGGACAGTGAAAGGTCTCACGTTGCTGAAGATGTAGGCTTTTTTATGTTTGATCGGCCTAATGACATCGGTATTTGTGAGGGCTTCAATAATAAAAGTCCAGTACAAACATGGAAAGGTTCGAATGGGAGTTTGGAAATCAATGGCTCTCCCAAAATAGTAGGGGCGCTCAGGGATCGCGGGAATCGTTACGTAGGCTTTTTAAATTCGAATACCAATGACAGAACTGGTTCCGCTTGTGAAGGCCAGGAATGTTACGGCTTGGATGACTTACTTATCGATAAAGAAGCATTAGAAGATGTTCCAGACAACTTAGGTAACTCATTAGATATCCCTTACACCCACAATGTCACTTCCTTACCTATCACTGTTGGTGGTGTGAAGATTTACGAATATGACAGCATCTCAATTGGTACTGGTGCAGTGGTTGAAATAGAGTCTGGTAAATATAAAATTGGCTCACTTAATATCAATGGTACAGGTAAATTACGCGTAAAGAGTGGTGATACGGTTACGATCTTTACTAAAAACTTTTCTATTAACAATGATGGTTATGCTGGAATTCCAATTGTTCGTTGGAATGGTGATAAACCCGTGCTTGCGGGTGACACACATTTTAGGGTGAACGTATTACAAAATGGTGGCCAACTTGTCAGCCTAAATGGAAGTGGCACGCTGGTCGGTTTACTTTACAGTGAAAGAAATGTTGATATGAGCGGAGCAGCTAAAGTGTATGGTGCGGTATCTGCTAAATCAGTGAATATGTCATCAAGCGCTTTAATTCATGCTGAGACCAGCTGTATTGTGCCTGTTGATGACTATGAAATTGATATTTCCCCCGCAACCGATTTAGCTTTAATGTGTGGCGATGACTCCCCTCAATTTACTATTAATACCTCTAATAATGGTGTGGCGGAAAGTCTAGGCGTTACCGTAGGTATTACGCCAGACGCTGATGAATTCGACGTTTCTTTGCTAAAAGGTTCAGAAGCTTACCCGAATTATTTTTCTAATAGCGATGGTGAATTAACTTTAAAAGTTGTCGCTAAAGAGACTGCCAATATTGATTTTGACTCTGATTACACACTCACTGCAACATTAGTGGATGACTCTGGCAAAGAGGTTGAAAGTCAGTTTAAGTTCGTGCCGTTTAAATTCTCTTTAGTGGATGGCAATACTCCAACCAATCGTCTTGACGTTATTGCTGGGCAGGCCACACCTACGGTCACTAAAGTTTTAGCCTGTGACCTAGGTGATTCTATTGTGGTTGCCGAAAACTATGTAGGTGAAGCCGAGAAGGAAGTTACCATTGCTCATGAGCTGGATAGTTCGTGGAATGGCTCTGATGGGGTGTTAACTTACTTGCCTGAATTTGAAAGTGGTAGTGCTACAACTGACTTAACTGTTTCTGAATCAGGTCTTTTCAACGTCACTTTAAAAGACAGTAGTTTTGATTGTACTGGTTTCGCTGGCTGCCCCGAGGATGGGAATTACGATGTTGAAGGGAGTTTCTCTGTGTATTCTCGCCCGTGGAAATTTGCGATTTGTACTGATAATAACTCTGATGGTGATAGCATTGGTGGGGCTGCATTTGTTGCCGCTGGTGAGGCGTTTGATGTGTATGCTCGTCCAATCAAGCACACCAACTCATCTGATGTTTGTACTGATGATAATTTATTGACTAATAATTATTTTAAGTCGACAGCAAGCGTGCAAGTGACAACGACTTTAGAGACACCTTCAACGGCGGATTACCCAGACGCTGAGTTAGGGGATTTAACCCCTGAGATTCAACTAACTAAGCAAATTTCCCCGAATGATCAGACTAATAAAGGCTATAAATTCGAGAGTTTAAAATACTCAGAAGTGGGTAGCTTTAACTTTATTGCGACAGAGGCCGGTAGTTTTTATGGTTCAATTTTAGGTGGCTTTTCTGGTAGTAAATCGATAGGGCGCTTTTACCCTGAACATTTGACACTTATTAGCAACAGCTGGAACTATTCTAGCGACCACGATAGCTTTGCTTATATGGCACAGGGTATTTCTTTCAATTTTATCGTTGAAGCCCGCAATCGAGATAACGAACCAGTGACTAACTATGGTCTATTTGCGAGTTCGTTAAAGGCATCGCTTAAGCACGTAGCGATAAACGAAGAAGATGGTGCAGTTTTAAATACAAGGGTTTGGTTATCAGGAGGAAATGATGCGGACAGTACTAGTTGGGGAGAAGATGATTGGTCTTCGGCTCGTTTAACAATTGAAAATTTTGATTATGAATTCTTAAGGTTAGCTAGTGAAGATGGCCCGTACGATGACACTAATAGTCAATTTGGATTGTGGGTCAGTGATAAAGTTGATGGTGTAGATTTACAATTTCTAGATTTAGAAAATACTAATGGAGGCTATACCAATGGGACGAAGTTTAGTTTTCAACCGGATTTTAGATATGGACGAATGTCTCTAAAAGATGTGGGAGGCAATCAAGGTCGTAATATCCAAGTTCCATTAGAAGTTCAGTATTGGTCCGGAAGTAAATTTGAAATTAATTCTGATGATAGTGGAAGCCAGTTTAACGGTAGTGATTACTGTGTGACTAAAATTTGGGATGAGTCTGATGCTACAGATGCCAAACTAACTAGCGATACAGATGATAATGAAAGTGACGATACAGTATCAGTATTGAATGGGATATCAAGTGACCTTATTGCTAAACAAGATACCAGTCGTCGTGAGCAAGTTAGGCTATTTTTAAGGCAGGGTAGTTCACCAAGTGGAGCTACTTGTTTTGGAAGTGAAGGGACTCAACCTTGGCTCCAGTACAACTGGCGCCAGCTAGGTGATGAAGATCCCTCCACCGTCGTCACATTTGGTATCTACCGCGGTAACGATCGTGTGATCTACCGAGGTGAAAGTGGTTTAACAGGTCAGTAATAATATAATATTTGCCTCTTAAGTTAGGAATCTGTAAGAAATTGCGGGTTTCAGTCCATGTTTATACTTCAATGCCTTGCCGTGACAGCAAGGCATTGGTACATTTAGTGCAATTTTTGTCTTCTAATTCTTGCAGGATGAGCGAAGAATATGTTTAAAAAACTTCGTGGCATGTTTTCAAACGACCTATCGATTGATTTAGGTACCGCCAATACCCTTATATATGTAAAAGGCCAAGGCATTGTTCTTGATGAGCCTTCAGTTGTCGCTATTCGTCAAGATCGCACGGGATCGGCAAAAAGTGTTGCTGCTGTTGGTCATGCAGCTAAGCAAATGCTTGGTCGTACGCCTGGTAACATCTCAGCGATCCGTCCAATGAAAGACGGTGTGATTGCCGACTTTTACGTAACGGAAAAAATGCTTCAACACTTCATCAAACAAGTGCACGACAACAGTGTTCTTAAACCAAGCCCTCGTGTTTTGGTTTGTGTTCCTTGTGGTTCAACGCAAGTTGAGCGCCGTGCTATCCGTGAATCGGCGCTAGGTGCTGGTGCTCGTGAGGTTTACCTTATCGATGAGCCTATGGCTGCTGCGATTGGTGCTGGTCTACGCGTATCTGAACCAACGGGTTCTATGGTGGTTGATATCGGTGGTGGTACCACTGAAGTTGCCGTTATCTCACTCAATGGCGTGGTTTACTCATCTTCTGTTCGTATCGGTGGTGACCGTTTTGATGAAGCGATCATCAACTATGTTCGTCGTAACTACGGCAGCTTGATCGGTGAAGCGACAGCAGAGAAAATCAAACACGAAATCGGTTCAGCTTACCCTGGCGATGAAGTGGAAGAGATCGAAGTTCGTGGTCGTAACCTTGCTGAAGGTGTGCCTCGTAGCTTTAGCCTGAACTCAAACGAAATTCTTGAAGCTCTTCAAGAGCCTCTATCTGGCATTGTTTCTGCAGTAATGGTTGCACTTGAACAGTGTCCACCTGAACTGGCTTCTGATATCTCAGAAAACGGTATGGTATTGACTGGTGGTGGTGCACTACTAAAAGATCTAGACCGTTTGTTAACTGAAGAAACCGGCATCCCTGTTGTTGTTGCAGAAGAGCCATTAACGTGTGTTGCTCTAGGTGGCGGTAAAGCCTTAGAGATGATCGACATGCACGGTGGTGACCTGTTCAGCGAAGAATAATATTTAGTGTTAGGCTCTTTTCTTATCTAGTTTTATGTGAAGAGCCTAAGACCTTGTCTATAGGATCAAATGTAGCTCTAGGACCAAATATAGAATGAAGCCAATTTTTGGTAGAGGTCCCTCTCTACAATTGCGCCTGTTTTTTGCTGTAACTTTATCAGCCAGCCTTATGCTGGCTGATAGTCGTTTAGATGCTTTCTCAAATGTTCGCTATCTATTAAACAGCGTGGTTGCCCCTATTCAGTATGCAGCCAACTTGCCTCGCACTATGTTCGATGGTGTATACGACCGTTTTAGTACTCGTAAAGTGCTAGTCGAATCTAACCATAATATTAAACGAGAAGTCTTACGATTGAAGAGTGAGCTGATTCTGCTTGACCAATATCAAGAAGAAAATAAGCGCCTTCGTAAACTGTTAGGATCGCCGTTTATCCGTGATGAGAAGAAAGTTGTCACAGAAGTTATGGCAGTCGACACTTCACCATACCGTCATCAAGTCGTGATCGACAAAGGTCAGATTGATGGGGTGTATGAAGGGCAGCCGGTGATTAACGAGAAAGGCATTGTTGGCCAAGTGACGTTTGTTGCTGCTCACAATAGCCGTGTGCTACTGCTTATTGATGCAAATAACGCAATTCCTGTGCAAGTTATTCGAAACGATATTCGAGTGATCGCTTCGGGTAATGGCATGATGGATGAGATCCAGTTAGAGCACATTCCAACTAGCACCGATATCCAACAAGAAGATTTATTAGTGACGTCCGGTTTGGGTGGGGTTTACCCTGAAGGGTATCCAGTGGCGCATGTTTCTTCGGTCGACTACGACCCGAAACGCGAGTTTGCCGTTATTAAAGCGGAGCCTGTGGTGGAGTTTGATAAGCTCAGATACTTGCTTCTTGTATGGCCTGATGAAAACAAACAGATGAAAGCAGAGCAATCCAGCATTGAACAAGTATTGTTAGAGGGTGAAGATGGCCAATAGTGTTTTAAGAAGTAAAATAGTAATTGGCTGCTCATTTTTGATAGCACTTATTCTGCAAACTATCCCTTGGCCTGGTAGCTTAGATCTTTTTAGGCCATCTTGGTTACTACTGGTGACCTGTTACTGGGTTTTGGCTATGCCTCATCGTGTTAACGTGGGTAGCGCTTTGATTCTTGGATTATTGTGGGACCTCTTGATCGGTTCTACGCTAGGGATTAGAGGAATGATGATGGCAATTGTGATGTACATAATTGCGCTTAACTTCCTTGTCATTCGTAATATGGCATTGTGGCAGCAAGCCATGATCATTGCAGCGTTAACGGTGTTATTTGAAGTATTGATATTCTTTGGTGAATATTTGATTCAAGATGTCGTATTCAATCCATTGTCGTTATGGAGTGCATTGATAAACTGTATACTTTGGCCTTGGATGTTTTTATTAATGAGACGAGTACGTCGCCATTGGCATGTAAGGTAGCGTGACGATGGAAAAGAAGTCTTTAGTGTTAGCGTCTGGTTCCCCGCGCCGCAAAGAGCTGCTATCTCAACTTGGTTATGAGTTTTCTGTTCTCGTGACTGATGTGGAAGAGTGTAAACACGCTCAAGAAACCGCCGAAGAATATGTTAAGCGGCTATCATTGGATAAGGCTTTAGCCGCTTTGTCTTTGTTAGGTGCTAGTGATTCTGAAAAGCAGCATGTCGTTCTAGGTTCTGATACCGTAGTCGTCAGTCAAGGGCAGGTACTCGAGAAGCCTGCGGATTTTTCTGATTCTAAGCGAATACTTACTCAATTAGCGAATCATCGCCATCAGGTGATGACGGCTGTCTCTGTTGTCTCGGCTACACAACAAAATACAAAAATCGTTATTACCGACGTATGGTTTAAACCCCTCAGTGAAAAAGAAATAGAACAATACTGGGAAACAGGGGAGCCATGCGATAAAGCCGGTAGCTATGGGATCCAAGGTTTGGGTGGACGCTTTGTTACCCGAATCGAAGGTAGTTATTACGCCGTTGTCGGCTTACCTTTATTTGAAACGGACCAGCTACTGCAAGAATTCTTATAATTACAGATCTGAGGTGCACCATGAGTGCTGAATTGTTGCTGAACGTGACCCCGAGTGAAACTCGTGTGGCCATGATTGAAGGGGGAACTCTTCAGGAGATCCATGTCGAACGAGATGCTCGACGCGGCATCGTAGGAAATATCTATAAAGGACGTGTCAGTCGTGTTCTGCCAGGAATGCAGGCAGCTTTTGTGGATATAGGTCTTGAGAAAGCAGCTTTTTTACACGCCTCTGATATTGTTCCGCATACTGAATGTGTCGCTGAAAATGAAAAGAAACAGTTTCAGGTTCGTGATATTTCAGAGCTTGTTCGCCAAGGGCAAGATATTGTGGTTCAAGTCGTCAAAGATCCCCTAGGTACCAAAGGGGCCCGATTAACGACAGATATCACTCTACCATCTCGTTATCTGGTCTTTATGCCGGGCGCCAGCCATGTTGGTGTTTCTCAGCGTATTGATAGTGAATCTGAACGTAATCGCCTTAAGAAAGTGGTATCTCGTTACTGTGACGAACACGGTGGCTTTATCATCCGTACCGCAGCCGAAGGTGCAGATTCCAATGAGCTTGCACAAGATGCCGCGTTCTTGAAGCGACTTTGGCTAAAAGTGTTAGAGCGTCGTGGTAAGCACAAAGCACGCACTCGTTTGTACGGTGAGCTTTGCTTAAGTCAACGTATCTTGCGTGACTTTGTAGGGACTGAGCTGAGCAAGATCCAAGTCGATTCTCGTTTAGAATATGAAAACCTAAAAGAATTCACTTCTGAGTACGTGCCAGAGCTGACCGACAAGTTAGAGTTGTATGAAGGCGATAAGCCGATCTTTGATATGTACGATACCGAGAACGAGATTCAGCGCTCTTTGGATCGGAAAGTCGAATTAAAGTCTGGTGGTTATCTGATTATCGACCAAACAGAAGCGATGACGACGGTTGATATCAACACCGGTGCGTTTGTCGGCCGTCGTAATCTAGAAGAGACGATTTTCAATACCAACGTTGAAGCGACTCAAGCGATTGCTCGCCAGCTGCGTTTGCGTAACTTAGGTGGCATCATCATTATCGACTTCATCGATATGTTGTCTGAGGAGCACCGTAAGCGAGTGCTCACTTCTTTAGAGGCCGCGCTAGACAAAGATCGTGTGAAAACCAATATTAATGGCTTCACACAGCTTGGTTTGGTGGAGATGACGCGTAAGCGTACTCGCGAAAGCATTGAGCATATTCTGTGTTCGAGTTGCCCTGCCTGTGAAGGTCGTGGCAGTGTGAAGACAGTCGAAACGGTTTGTTATGAAATACTTCGAGAGATCACGCGTGTGAACCGTGCCTACGACGCCGATAAGTTTGTTGTCTATGCCGCAGCGGCTGTTGCCGAAGCGTTAGAGGGCGATGAATCGCATGCGCTTGCTGAGCTTGAAGTCTTTATTGGCAAGCAAGTTAAAATCCAGGCTGAGCCTCTGTACATACAAGAGCAGTTTGATGTGGTTATGATGTAATGGAAATTTTGTGAGCTCAAGCGTTACTCTGATTTTACGTGCATGTTTGTGGTTAGTGGTTACTCTCTTAGTAACGCTAGCCATTGCCGTTACTACACTACGTGTAGCTTTACCCAATTTAAATAAGTATCAATCTGAGATTGAGCTTTGGGTAAACCAACATTCCGGCTTTGAGTTTTCTATTCAAGATGTGAGTGGTTTTTGGCGTAACACTCACCCTTCTATTGCACTACAAGGTGTTAAAGCCAGCCTTCCTAACGTAAAAGATACGACGTTTTCTGTAGAGCGTGTTGAAGTTGAGTTCGACTTGATTCAATCACTTGTTCAAATGCGTCCTGTGGTTGCCGATCTTGTGATGAATCAAATGTATCTTGATATACGCTCAGTTGATCTGTTTCCAGAACGGAATGAAGATGATAAGAACCCGACGAAATCAAACACTTCAAAACGGGTTATACAAGAGCTGGATAATTTACTGCTGAAAACGCTGGTGGACGTTACCGCTAAAAATTCAACGATCATATACCGCACGATTTCTGACGAAGAGCGTCAGCTCGATATCGAAACATTAAAGTGGCAAAACTCCGGTAAACATCACCTGGCAGAGGGCGTGGTGAGTATTAAAGAAGCCAACCTAAATTCTTTGTCAGTGAGTGCTAACTTTGTCGATGGTGGCTCGTTAGCCGATGTTACGGGTGAGTTCTATGTCAGCGCTGATAGCATCTCGGTGAATCCGTGGCTAACGCATTATATGCAAGCTGAATCCGGCATTGAAAGCGGAACAGTGAGCCTCAATAGTTGGGTAACTCTGCGAAACAGTCAGCCTGTGAGCGCTTATGTTGAGGTATTGCCTTCTGAATTGACGTGGAACGAAGATGGTCAGCATGAATTGATGGTTGAGTCGGGCATCTTTAAGTTAGCTCCAGTCGATGATGGATGGCAAGTGAATGGTCACTCACTCAATTTAAGGACGGATTTCAGACCTTGGTCTGAGTTTGACGTGGCGTTTAAGTGGATTAAAGGTTCATGGCAACTCAACGTGTCTGAACTTGATATTGCAACCATTACTCCGCTGATTAAGTTGTTGCCGGATTCCGAGCAATCCTCTCAAATGATGAATTCGTTGGCTCCTGGAGGCTCTGTTTCAGATATTCGTGTCTCGATGGGCCCAGAAATGGAGAGCTTACGTTATTCAGCTCGCTTTTCTGACCTTGCAATCGAGCAATGGGAATTATTGCCAGGTTTTAGTCAAGTTTCAGGCAGTGTCTTTGGGTCGTTATCAGAAGCGAAAGCCAGCCTGAATGTTATTGACGATGTATTTCCTTATGGTGACGTATTTCAAGCCCCTCTGAATATCAAACAGGGTCAGGTTGATATTGTTTGGCAACAAGATGAAAACGGTTGGAAGCTCTGGTCAGATAAAGTCACAGCAGCCACGCCAGATTTACAAGTATTGGGTGCATTTCGTTTAGATTTCCCAAATGATGCAAGCCCGTACCTTTCTTTTTATGGTGAAGCGGACGCTTACAACGTCGGTGAAACCTGGCGTTACTTACCAACGTTGGCACTTGGCCAAGACTTAACCGACTACCTTTCCACTGCGATCCAAGCAGGTAAAGCCGACGCCGTTAAATTACTTTGGCATGGTGAATTAGCTCAATATCCGTATACCAATCATGATGGCATTTTCCAAATTTGGGTTGGTTTAGAGGACGCTAAATTTAGCTTTGACACAAGCTGGCCATTGATCACTGACCTTCAGCTTGATCTACTGTTTGAAAATGCTGCGATGCATCTGGATTCTCGTTCAGCTCAATTGATGGATGTCACGGCAGATCGTATTACGGGGCGTATTCCTTATTTAGGGGAAGGCGGGCATATCGAAATTGAAGCTAAGGCGACAGCGTCAGGTAATGCGGTGCGTGATTACATGACGGCTTCGCCATTAGTCGACTCTGTAGGAGCAGCCTTAACAGCACTTCAGGTCAGTGGTGATGTTTCTTCTGAATTTCAGCTTAACATTCCGTTTGATGCTGAAAAAGAACCAAGGGCTTGGGGTTATGCCGACCTGAATGGAAATCATGTTGAAATTGAAGCGCCGCCGATAGTGCTTGAAAACACCACTGGACGCATTGAGTTTGATAATGATGTGGTAACGGCACATGGCCTGGCGGCGGATCTACTTGAGCAAGGGGTTTCGATTGACTTCAAAGGATTGAATGATGGCCCAGGTTATGCGGTTGATATCGATGTTATAGGGGATTGGGACATTAAGCCTCTAGAACCTTATATCGGAGAAAAGTGGTTAAGTCGCCTATCCGGTCATGCGTTATGGCAAAGTCAGATTGATATACAGCTCAATGATATCGGTTTTAGTTATCAATTGGATTTGCAGTCCGATCTTAAGTACCTGGCGAGTGACTACCCATATCCATTGGCGAAGAAATCTTTAGAAAGTGGCTCTGCGCGGTTGCAGGCGTCGGGTAACCAAGAAGCTATTACTGCACGCTTACAACTGCCTAGCACCAAATATCAGGCTGAGATTGATATCACAGGTGATGTTCCTGAGCTAACTGCCACCAATTTAGTACTTGGTCGTGGCGGTTATAAAATTAGCCCTGTTGTTGGCCATCATGCGTTAATTCGTACGGACAAATTCAATGCCGATGATTGGTTATCGGTCTTGATGAACTCCAGTAACCAACCCTCAAATGCTGTGCTTAGCCAGATGGACACACCAAGTATTCCGGCACCAAGCCGTGTGACTTTCGAGAGTAAAGAGTTGATCTTAGGTGGTATTTCTTGGAACGATGTCGACTTTAGCGCTCGAAAGAATAAGCAAGCGTGGCAAATGGAAATTTCTAGCCAAGAGTTAGAAGGTGATATTAATTATCTCCCCCCTTATGATTTAACGGTTTCACTTGACCGTCTGCACTTATTCTTCCCTGAGTGGAGCGAGAAAACAAACCAAGAGACTCTGCTTAGACGAAAAGAGAAAGAAGCGCCATTGGTCTCTGAATTAGATAAAAAGATTCATGATACGATGCCCAACTTGACGATGACACTTAACGACTTTTGGTTGCAAGGTTATAAGGTCGGCAAGGTGGACGTTGAAATGACCAGAAAAGAAGATCGCATTGAGTGGAACAAGATTCAGGTTCGAAGTGGCGGCAACAAAGCGGATGTAAGTGGTTGGTGGAAGCTGAAAGGCGACACAAGCCATTCATCCTTAACCGTTGATTTTGAAGGTGAAAACAATAGTGAGTTAATGGAGCGTTTTGGAATCACTTCCGGGATTCAAAAAGCCCCTTTTGCGTTAAAGGGGAAGCTGGACTGGGATGGTTCGCCTTGGGGGATCAAAATAGATACCCTTAGTGGTAATGTTGAAACTCAGTTTGGTAAAGGCATTATTTCTGATGTAAGTGGTGCCGCCCGCTTACTGGGTTTATTTAGCTTAGATTCAATACTTCGTAAGATGCAACTCGATTTCTCAGACGTGTTTGATAAAGGCATGGCATTCAATAGCATCACAGGAACGGGCGAGATCCAAAATGGTATCTTCCTGACTAATGATCTGAATATGGATGCGGTCGCGGGTGAGATGAAGATCAAAGGTATCGCTAACCTCAATACTCGTCAGGTTGATGCTGAGGTGAACTTTACTCCTGATATTACCTCTGGTATTCCTGTGTTAACCGCCTTTGCGGTCACCCCACAAACCGCTTTGTACGTATTAGCGGTGACGACGGTTATTTCGCCTGTGGTTGAGGTATTTACTCAAGTTAACTACTCGGTTAAAGGGCCCTTGGAGTCGCCAACGGTGAGTGAGCTTTCCCGTAGTTCTGGTGAGTTCAAATTACCAGAGAAGCTGAGAAAGTTGGCGCAATAGACGTTAGTACACGAGTTGTTTATTGGCGAGTTAGTTAATTGATGAGCTAGTTAAATGACGAGCTAGTGCAGACGGCCGTCGCTTAATAGGGTAAGTGGTTAATACGGTCAATGCTGGTTTCTGAATCAAATGAATGGAGGAGTAATACGCATGGATTGTGTTGGATTGATTCAAATGACATCTGGCCCTAACCCTGAGCTAAACTTTGATTATCTTGTTCAAGAAGTTGCAAAGTGCAAAGCTTTAGGGGCTAAGTGGGTGGTTTGTCCTGAAAACGCGTTAGTTTTTGGTAGCAAGGCTGATTATCACAAATATGCGGAACCTTTAAATAATGGTCCATTGCAAAATAAACTGTCTGAGTTAGCAAAACTTCATCGAGTTTGGATCGTAGTTGGCAGTATGCCAATAAGTACGACAGAAGGTGTGACGACCACAACCTTGGTGATTGATGATTTTGGCAGTTTAGTGACTCACTACGACAAGTTACACATGTTCGATGTGGATGTCGCTGATGCACACAAGTGTTATCGAGAGTCCGATATTTTTACGCCGGGTGACCGAGTTGTGACAACGGAAACGCCTTTTGGTCGCTTAGGTTTGAGTATTTGTTATGATGTGCGCTTTCCACACTTGTATTCAGAGTTACGTAATCAAGGTGCGCAGATTATCGTTGTACCCGCAGCGTTTACCGCAGTGACAGGTCAAGCGCATTGGGAAGCATTATTGAGGTGCCGTGCGATCGAAACACAGTCGTGGGTTGTCGCGGTGGGGCAAGGGGGCAAACATCCTTGCCAAAGAGAAACATGGGGACACTCAATGGTGGTTGATCCATGGGGACGAGTGGTCTCACAGTTAGGCCAAGATCCTAAAAGTATGGTGGTTGAGATAGACACATCCAGTTGCGAATCTATTAGGCAAAATATGCCCATCGCGCAACACTCTCGATTTACCAATCAATTTTAATTACAAACAAGAGCCATTTATGAGCATTAATCAAATTGAAGAAGCGCTACTGAACCCAACAGGGCTTACGGAGCAGAATATCGCAGATACATTGGCGAGCATTGCTACCCGCCAAATTGATTATGCTGATATCTACTTTCAGTCAAGCTGGCACGAATCTTTGGTGCTGGAAGATAGCATTATTAAAGACGGCTCTTTCAATATCGATTGCGGTGTCGGTGTTCGAGCGGTTTCTGGCGAAAAAACGGGCTTTGCTTACGCGGATCAAATTCAACTGGATGGTCTTAAACAGAGCGCGATTGCAGCTCGTGGTATCGCGAAACAAGGTCAAAACGGCAAGGTACAAGCGTTCAAACGTAACTCTAACCAAACTTATTATGATGCGGTAAACCCATTAGCAAGCTGGGAAAAACAACAAAAAACAGAACTACTGAAATCATTGGATGCTTACATTCGTACTAAAGAGCCTATGGTGACTGAAGTATCGGTAAGCCTAAGTGGTGTGCATGAGCAGATGCTGGTTGCCGCGACAGACGGCACTTACGCTGGTGATATTCGTCCACTAGTTCGTCTATCAATCAGTGTACTTGCGCAGAAAGGCGATCGTCGTGAGCGCGGTAGCGCGGGTGGTGGTGGCCGCTTTGGTTACGACTTCTTCCTAAGTGATGACCACGGTACTCAAGTTGCTTACCAATTTGCTGACGAAGCGATTCGTCAAGCTCTCGTTAACCTTGAAGCGGTGGCTGCGCCTGCTGGTGCAATGCCTGTGGTCCTTGGTTCGGGTTGGCCGGGCGTTCTTCTACATGAAGCCGTAGGCCACGGTTTAGAAGGTGACTTCAACCGTAAAGACTCTTCGGTATTTTCTGGTAAAGTTGGCGAGCAAGTAACGTCAAGCTTATGTACGATTGTCGATGACGGCACATTGACCGATCTTCGTGGTTCATTGAATGTGGATGATGAAGGTGTTAATGGTCAGTACAACACGCTAATCGAAAACGGCATCCTAAAAGGTTACATGCAAGATAAGTTGAACGCTCGTCTAATGGGTGTAGCTCCTACAGGTAATGGTCGTCGTGAGTCTTACGCGCACCTTCCAATGCCACGCATGACCAATACCTACATGCTACCGGGTGAGCACACGCCTGAAGAGATCATCGCAACGGTTGAGAAAGGGATCTACGCACCAAACTTCGGCGGCGGTCAAGTTGATATCACTTCTGGTAAGTTTGTGTTCTCTGCTTCTGAAGCGTACATGATTGAAAATGGCAAGATCACTCACCCAGTGAAAGGCGCAACGCTGATCGGTTCTGGTATTGAAGCAATGCAGCAAGTGTCTATGGTCGGCAACGATCTAAGCATCGACCGTGGTGTTGGTGTGTGTGGTAAGGCTGGTCAAAGCGTGCCTGTCGGTGTTGGTCAACCAACATTGAAACTAGACTCGCTAACCGTTGGTGGTACTGAGTAATTCAGGCTAACCCCGTTTGATTAGAGTTTCAGCTTCTTAACAGTTAGAAGCTAGAAGCTAGAAGCTAGAAGCGCCTCCAATGTGAGGCGCTTTTTTGTTTTGGGGCTGTGCTAATGCATAAGCTCTTACATGTTCTCTTCAGCAAACTCTGCCAGTCGGCTACGTACTACGCCATTGAGGTGGATATTGGCGCTGCCTTCGAAGTTTTTAAAACGCTCAACCATGTAGGTTAAACCAGAAGTCACAGGGGTTAAGTAAGAAGAATCTATCTGCGCTAGGTTGCCAGAACAGACAATCTTGGTCCCTTCACCACAACGAGTGATGATGGTTTTAATTTGTGAAGCGGTGAGGTTTTGACATTCATCCAGAAGCACAAAGGCATTCTGGATTGAACGGCCACGCATAAAGTTAATCGATTTGAACTGAATGTTGGCTTTGTCACAGATGTACTTCATTGAGCCCTCAGTGCAGTGGTCGTTCTTGTGCAGCGCTTCCAGTGTGTCGGTCACTGCCGCTAACCAAGGCAACATCTTCTCTTCTTCGGTACCCGGGAGGAAACCAATCGACTCACCGATATCGGGTGTGTTTCGGGTTACGATGATCTTATCGAACTGTTTACGTTCGATGGTTTGTTCAAGCGCAGCAGCCATGGCTAACAGTGTCTTACCGCTACCCGCGGCGCCAGTGAGAATCACCAGATCAATATCAGGGTCGAGCAGGGCATCGATCGCCATACCTTGATAGATGTTCTTTGGTGTAATGTCCCATGCTCTACGGTTCATTAACCGTTCTCGGCTTAGATCGCGAAGCGTGATCGTTTCGGCCTCAATCTCTTCGACTCGAGCGGCAAAGTCACTCTCTTCGTCAATCACATATTGATTGAGAAAGGTGGGCTCGAAAGGTGCTCTTGCCAGAGTATGTAAGGTTTTGCCCCCCAAGCTTTTACTTTCAACGTTATCGATACCATCCCAAAAGGATCCTTCGAGTTGTTGAAAGCCTTTGGTGAGGTATTGGATGTCATCAATCAGCTGATCGGTTTGATAATCTTCAACAAAGCGAACACCAGCGCCTTTGGCTCGTAAGCGCATGTTGATGTCTTTGGTGATCAGCACCACTTCGCGTGGCGCGCGTTTATTCTGAAGATAGAGGACAGCGTTGAGGATTCGGTTATCACCTGCCTTATCGTCGGCGAAGGCCTTAATGCTTTCTTGAAGTTCGTAGTCAGCGAGTATGGAAATACTGCCGGATGCGTTTATTTCTTTAGAGAAAGGAATGCCTTCCGAAATTTGATCGGGTGTGGCTTCCCTGAACAGATCTTCGAGCGTGCGAATCGCAATTCTCGCATCTCGAGCAACGTCTCTTTTACTGTCTTTGATTCTGTCGAGTTCTTCTAGCACTGTCATGGGGATAACGACATCGTGCTCTTGGAAAGAAAATATAGCGAAGGGTTCGTGAAGTAGGATATTGGTGTCTAAAACAAATAGCTTCCGGTTGGTCTCGCCCATAGCATCTCCTTGCCGACGTGCGGCTTGCCTTGCATTCATTGAACGTAGATAAAGCTCATATAAAGATTAGTATCTGATTCTGCAGATAGTCAACTACTTACCTAAACTTCATCTTGAGGAACAGCGCCATATCGTTGTCGATGAATATGGCGTATTCGTTTGAGAGCAGCAATCTGCTACCTATAGATTAACCATGATTTTTTTACAGTTTGATTGCACTAGCGAAAACAGAAAAAAAGCATGAAATCATCGCCTTTAGGCGTGACCTAAATCACAGCATCGAGTAAGATTAGCGACCTTTTTCTGCACCATTTCCTCAAGATATTTATTATCTAGAGTGCACTTAAAAAGTGGCTGCAAACTAGGCGTTTTTGGCTATATTTTCAGTTCGGGAGTGAGAACGCTCGTGTTTAAAAATGCAGTTAAAAAAGACCAAATTCCAACTATAAGATTGAGGTAGTCGATTCATGACATTTGCTTTGGGGCAACGCTGGATAAGCGATACGGAGAGCGATTTAGGTTTAGGTACCGTTGTAGCAATGGATGCTCGCACAGTGACACTAATGTTTGCAGCGTCAGAAGAAAACCGTGTCTATGCACGTACTGATGCTCCCGTAACCCGAGTAACGTTTAATGTAGGCGATGTCATCGAATGCCAAGAAGGTTGGTCTCTGTCTGTCGAAGAAGTTATCGAAGACAAAGGACTGTTAACCTACTTAGGTACTCGCGAAGATACCCAAGAAACAGAAGTCGCTCTGCGTGAGATCTTCTTAAGCAACCAGATCCGTTTTAACAAGCCACAAGATAAACTGTACGCAGGTCAAATCGACCGTATGGATAATTTTGTGTTGCGTTACCGCGCGCTAAGTAATCAATACCAACAACACAAGAGCCCAATGCGCGGCCTGTGTGGTATGCGTGCAGGCTTAATTCCTCATCAGCTGTACATTGCTCATGAAGTCGGTCGCCGTCATGCTCCACGTGTTTTACTGGCCGATGAAGTTGGCTTAGGTAAAACCATCGAAGCGGGTATGATCATCCACCAACAGGTCTTGTCTGGCCGTGCTGAACGTATTCTGATTGTGGTGCCTGAAACTCTGCAACACCAATGGTTAGTAGAGATGATGCGCCGTTTCAACCTGCACTTCTCTATCTTTGATGAAGAGCGTTGCATCGAATCTTTTGCTGAATCAGATAACCCATTTGATACTCAGCAATACGTTTTGTGTTCTCTGGATTTCCTACGTAAGAGCCGCAAGCGTTACGAGCAAGCACTTGAAGGTGAGTGGGACTTGTTGGTTGTCGATGAAGCGCACCACCTTGAGTGGAGCCAAGACAAACCAAGCCGTGAATACCAAGTGGTGGAAGGCTTAGCTGAAAACACCTCTGGTGTACTACTGCTAACCGCAACCCCAGAGCAATTGGGTCGTGAGAGTCACTTTGCACGTCTGCGCCTGCTGGATCCTGATCGCTTCTACGACTTCGAAGCCTTTGTTGAAGAAGAAGACCAATACGCACCGGTTGCTGATGCCGTAACAGCGCTATTCTCTGGCGTGAAGCTTGAAAACAGTGCGAAGAATCAGATTACCGAGTTGCTTTCTGAGCAAGATGTTGAGCCTCTATTCCGCGTTATTGAAGGTGATAGCAGCGAAGAAGAGCAAGCAATAGCTCGCCAAGAATTGATTGATAACCTTATGGACCGCCATGGTACCGGTCGTGTTCTTTTCAGAAACACACGTGCTGCTATCAAAGGCTTCCCTAAGCGTAACGTAAACCTACTGCCGATGGACATTCCAACGCAGTACACAACGTCGATGCGTGTATCGGGCATGATCGGTGGCAAGATGGCACCAGAAGCTCGTGCAATGAAGATGCTGTATCCAGAAGAGATCTTCCAAGAGTTTGAAGGTGAAGACTCAAGCTGGTGGCAGTTCGATTCACGTGTGAATTGGTTGATTGAAAAGATCCAAGACAAGCGCAGCGAAAAGATCTTAGTGATCGCTTCGCGTGCGAGTACTGCTTTGCAATTAGAGCAAGCACTGCGTGAGCGTGAAGGTGTGCGTGCCACCGTATTCCACGAAGGCATGTCGATTCTAGAGCGTGATAAAGCGGCGGCTTACTTTGCTCAAGAAGAGGGCGGCGCTCAGGTTCTTATCTGTAGTGAAATTGGCTCTGAAGGTCGTAACTTCCAGTTCGCGAACCAGCTAGTAATGTTCGATCTTCCGTTCAACCCAGACTTGCTTGAACAACGTATTGGTCGTTTAGACCGTATAGGTCAACTGCGTGACATCGACATTCATGTCCCTTACCTAAAAGGCACATCACAGGCGATTCTAGCGCGTTGGTTTGATGAAGGTCTGAACGCATTTGCAGAGACTTGCCCAACAGGTCGCACGGTTTACGACAAGTACTCTGATGTACTGATTGAAATGCTGGCTTCTGGTAATACAGAACAGCTTGATGAAGTGATTGAAGAGTCTGCCAAGCTAAACCAAAGCCTAAAAGCGGATCTAGAAAAAGGCCGAGATCGCCTACTCGAGATGCACTCAAACGGTGGCGACAAAGCGCACGACATTGCAGAGAAGATTGCATCGACTGATGGTGATACTAACCTAGTGACGTTTGCACTGAGCTTGTTCGACACGATTGGTTTGAACCAAGACGACAAGGGTGAAAATGCGCTAGTCGTGACACCATCTGAGCACATGATGGTACCAAGCTACCCTGGCTTACCTTACGAAGGCGCAACCATCACGTTCGACCGTGATACAGCCCTTTCTCGTGAAGACATGAACTTCATCAGCTGGGAACACCCAATGATTCAGGGCGGTATTGATCTGCTATTGAGTGAAGGTGTGGGTGCGTCAGCGGTATCACTGCTTAAAAACAAAGCGCTGCCAGTAGGTACTATCCTGCTTGAGCTGGTTTACCTTGTGGATGCACAAGCACCGAAACGCAGCGGTATTAGCCAATTCCTGCCTAAAACGCCAATTCGTTTGATGATGGATGGTCGCGGTAATGATCTATCTGCTCAGGTTGAGTTTGATAGCTTTAACCGTCAGCTAAGCCCTGTAAACCGTCACTTAGCGAGCAAGCTAGTGAATTCGGTACAAGGCGAGATTCACAAGCTAATCGAAGCGGGTGAAACGCATGTACTGCCGAAGGTTGAAGAAGTGCGTCAGCAAGCTCAGAAAGATATGCAAACTAACTTAAACGGTGAATTAGAGCGCCTACAAGCACTGAAAGCGGTGAACCCGAATATTCGTGATGAAGAGCTTGAGGTTATCGAAGCTCAAATCAATGAACTGACAGGTTATATCAGCAAAGCTCAGGTTCAGCTGGATTCATTACGTTTGATTGTGGTTTCTCACAACTAGTTTGAATTAGCGAAATGCTTCAACGAAATAAGGCCTTCATGATGAAGGCCTTATTTTTATCTAGCGTTTGAAAAGTGTTTGGGGTGTTGAAGGTGTAATGGCAGAGGAATTACATTAACCACTTCCACCAAACAAATACCGCTAGGAAACCAAATAGGTAAACAAGACCCGCGACAGACAACCATTTTAATTTGGTGCCAATGGCTAGCGCTTCAGGAAGCTTAGCTTTGCTTACCAAAATGAAGTTAAGCAGCGCGAAGAACGGTGTTGTTGCAAACGCAAGCACCATCGCAAAATCAAGCATTGTCATCAATGCGGCACTGAAGAACATCACAATTGCGAGTGCTGTGATAGATACGATAACGATCCAACCCTGTAGCATTTTTGGGCTGCTTTCTTTTTTAAGCAATAGACGTTGTGATTCAGCAAGCACGCGTGAGTAGCCATCGATAACGGTAATCGTACTACCAAAGATACAGAAGAAAGCGATAAGAGCGATCAGTGGACGAGACCATTCCCCAATGGTAGAGGCGTAAATGCCGACTAATTGGTGAGTGAAGCCAACGCCAGAACGAGACAATTCAACACCTGAACCGTGAAGGACCAGAGCGCCTAAAGCAACAAATACCAGTGCCAGTAATGCCGTGCCAATATAACCTATGTTGAAGTCGAACAGCGCTGATTGAGCGGTTACTTCTTGTTTCTCTTTTTGGCTCTTTAGCCACATTGAGGTGATGCTTGATATCTCGATAGGCGCCGGCATCCAACCCATGGTTACCACGATAAAGCCGATAGCAGCCAATGACCAAGGCGACGGCGGAACAAAAGCCGCGTCAGGTTCGACTGGAGAGCCGATAGCAATAGCAACGGCAGCCAAGGTTGTGATGGTCAGGATCGCCATGATCGCTTTAGATAGCGTATCAAGCGCGCGATAATGGCCAGCAAACAGAATGATCAAACAGGTTGCTAGTACGATCATGCAAAGCGTGCTGATCGCTAGATCAAAAGGAACGAAGTAGCTAAGTAGGCTCGCACTGAATAGTAACAAAGCGGCCGTGTTCACGACGGCGGAAATGGTGCTCAGTATCGAAAAGATCACTAGATATGGGCGGCCTAGGTTAGAGTAACCTTCAACTAAACTTTGACCTGTGCCTAGCGTATATTGGATGCCAGCTCTAAAAAATGGATACTTAAATATATTAACGAGGATAATAAGAGCAGCGAGCTGCCAGCCATAAATGGCACCTGCTTTGGTTGAGGCAACTAAATGAGAGCCTCCCACCGCCGCCGCAGCCATCATAATGCCTGGGCCAAGAGACTTAATTAAGCTTGATAGGGGAGTAGAGGTTTGTGCTTTTTTTGTGGTTGTTTTAACCGTATTTTCCATTATTTTTCCTTTAATGCTGACTTCTTATTTTCCTTTCCCCTATCAATACCATGTTTTGTAAGGCCGTCAACTTTTATGTACGAAAATGTTGAAAATCGTATTTATAAATAAACGAGTTAAGCATAATTTATTTATTCACCAGCAATTAAGAGGCTCTAATGGCGTTAGAAGAGTACACACCACCACGTGAACCGTGGATTGATATTGTTTATCAAGATGACGATATTCTTGTGGTGAACAAGCCAGCAGGTCTGCTTTCGGTGCCGGGGAGATTACCAGAGCATTACGACAGTATGTGGAGTCGGTTGGTCGAGGAGTTTGCTGATATTCAAGTCGTGCATCGATTGGACATGTCGACATCGGGGTTAATGCTGCTCGCTAAACACAAACAAGCTGAGCGCCATTTGAAGAAGCAGTTCCAATATCGACTGACCCATAAGCTCTATTACGCACGAGTAT
Organism: Vibrio toranzoniae; assembly: GCF_024347655.1. Taxonomy (NCBI): domain Bacteria; kingdom Pseudomonadati; phylum Pseudomonadota; class Gammaproteobacteria; order Vibrionales; family Vibrionaceae; genus Vibrio; species Vibrio toranzoniae. The sequence continues at coordinate 377,221 of NZ_AP025514.1, forward strand.
GGGGAAAGGTGGAAGGAAAGGAAGGCGTGATCGACCTTCCACTTATTTGTGATTGGCCAAACCGCCCTAGGCAGAAAGTGTGTTTTGACGAGGGCAAGCCATCACAGACTCGGTATGTGGTGGAGCAAGAAGAGGCTCAAACCACCTTGTTGAAGTTACTACCGATTACCGGTCGTTCTCATCAGTTGCGTGTGCATTGTATGGAAATAGGGAATCCAATTGTGGGCGACGAGTTTTATGCAACGCCTGAAGCGTTTGAGTATAGCGATCGGCTGGCTTTGCATGCGTGTGAACTGAGCTTCTATCATCCGGCGAATAATCAACGGTTCAAAGCCTTTGTTCCTTGCGAGTTTTATCCTCAAGCTTCACCACAAATTGAACAGCACTTTGAAATTGCGCCAGAGCTTCCAGACTACAGTAAGCTAAAAGCTTAGAATAAGACCATTCAATCGACTGAACCAAGGAAGTACAATGCCGAAGTTGAAAGTGGTTTTTCTCGACCGAGCCACCATCCCATCTCAAATTACTTTAAAACCTCTTAGCTTTGAGCATCAGTGGGTTGAGTATAATTTCACCGCGCCAGAGCAAGTGTCTGAGCGAATTGAGGGGGCGGATGTAGTCATCACCAATAAGGTCGTGCTCAACGAGAGTAACCTGCAGCAAGCGCAACAACTCAAGCTCATTGCTGTTTCAGCGACGGGTGTGAATAACGTTGATGTTGATTACTGCAATGAGAAAAACATAGCAGTGGCTAATATCCAAGGTTATGCGACTCAATCGGTGCCCGAACATGTTATCGCGATGCTATTTGCGTTAAAGCGTAACCTCGTCGGTTACCACCAAGATATTGAAGCGGGAGCGTGGCAGAAGGACAAGCAGTTCTGTTTCTTTACTCACCCGATACAAGACGTGGCGGGGAGTACATTGGGTTTAATGGGCAGTGGCAGCTTAGGGCAAGCCACCGCGGTTCTTGCAAAAGCCATTGGCATGAACGTCATCTTTGCTGAGCGTAAAGGGGCTGAATCTTGTCGAGAAGGTTACTTGCCTTTTGAGGTTGTGTTACAGCAAGCGGATGTGATCAGCTTACACTGCCCATTGACTGAAGCGACTCGAAATCTGATCTCGAAACAAGAGCTAGCAATGATGAAACCAAGCGCGGTACTAATTAATGCTGGGCGTGGTGGATTAGTGGATGAGCAAGCCTTAGTGGAGGCTCTGAAAAGTCATGAGATTGCTGGCGCGGGGATGGATGTATTCACACAAGAACCGGCAGACAACTCGAATCCACTGTTAGCTAACAGTCGCTTACCTAATTTACTGCTGACACCTCACGTGGCATGGGGTAGCGATAGCTCCATTCAAAAGCTGTCTGATATCTTAATGGATAACATCGATGAGTTTGTTGCGGGTAAGCCACAAAATCTTGTTGGTTAATTGAGGTTGTATTCAGCAGTCTGTGCTTGATGAAGTAGAAATAAAAAAGGTTGGCTTTTAGGCCAACCTTTTTAAGTCTTTTATTTCAGCTCGACAGGGCTTATTAGATTACTAGCTTATTAGCTAGGAGCCATTAGCCATTAGCCATTAGCCTTGAGGCTTAACTACCAATACATTGATTGGCGAGTTCTGTACCACTTTGCTCGCAACAGAACCAAGCATAACTTTGTCAATTTTTGAACGCTTATGACTCGGCATCACGATAAGGTCGGCGCCAAGCTTTTCTGCGTAATCTAGAATTGTGGTGTAAGCCTTGCCTTCGGCAACGTGAACCTTATACACCACATTATCGTCGATGTGCTTGTTTGCAAACTCTTTGAGCTGATTTTTAACATCAATCTTCATTTGGTTCGCCGCATCTTTCGGGAAGTAAGATGCAACCATTGACATGTGAATGCCTGGTAGTACGTTTAAAATGTGGATTTCAGCATTACTGTGTTTTGCGTGCCATACCGCTAGCTCGACTGCTTTATCAGAAAAGCCTTTGTCGTTAAGATCGACAGGAACAAGGATTTGTTTATACATGTCTTCGTCTCATTTTAAGCAGCGCCCAGTCGTATTCCCTAAGCGCTGTCATTATCTTTTCCATGTAATCAAAAAGCCAAATAGAGTTGAGCGCTACCTGGCTCTATCCATTACGCGCTAATCTCATCCTTACGAGCACGTCGTCTTTGGTTCATCGCTAAACCAATTAAAATGAGTAGGGCCGGTAAGAATACCCACTCTTTCATTGGTCGTTCTGCATCTTGGATTACAGATTTAATTTCCCAACCAAAGTCAATTCCGGCGGCTTCAGCTGGGCTACCAAACTCAACCATATCGACAATCATCTTGCCTTCAGTTTCTGTCAGCATTAAGCCCATTGAAGCGATGCGGTCTTCACTTGTTGTTGCAGAATCTTCAAATGGAAGACGAACTGTTTTCTCAGAATAGTCACCTTCTAAGTTCTCGCCACCCACTCTTAACTCGACAGATTGTCCCACAGATAGGTTTTCTGTGATTTGAGCTATCTCAACTCCAGGTGAAAGAACTTTCGCTGGATAGATCATGTCCCACCAGAAACCAGGGCGGAAGAACGAGAAAGTCAGAACCAACAATAGTATTGTTTCCCACCACTTGTTTTTGGTAAACCACCAACCCTGTGTCGCTGCGGCAAATATAAGAACCGCAGTCACAGAAGATAAGATGGTTAGCGCCAAATGCCACCATGAGTCAATGCCCATCAATAGTAGCTGAGTGTTGAAAATAAACATGAATGGTAAGATCGCAGTACGGATATCGTAGGTGAAACCTTGAATACCTGTGCGAATTGGATCTGATTTCGCAATCGCTGCCGCTGCAAATGCCGCGAGACCAACCGGAGGCGTATCATCCGCAAGAATACCGAAGTAGAACACGAACAAGTGAACGGCAATCAGTGGAATGATTAGGCCGTGTGCTGCGCCTAGAGTAACAATTACTGGGGCCATCAGTGTTGATACGACGATATAGTTTGCTGTGGTTGGTAAGCCCATGCCTAAGATTAAGCTGATTACCGCAGTAAATAGCAGCATAAGAATGATGCTACCACCTGAGATAAATTCAACGAAGTCGGTCATCACAAGGCCGATACCGGTCAGCGTTACCACACCGACAACCGTACCAGCCGCCGCTGTTGCGACACCGATACCGATCATGTTACGTGCGCCAGAAACCAAGCTCTCTGCTAAGTCTACGAAGCCCGCTTTAGTTTGTTCAGCAAGATCGTTCGATTTGTTCATCAGAGTCATTAAAGGACGTTGAGTGAGCAAAATGAAGATCATGAATACCGTTGCCCAGAAGGCAGAAAGACCTGGAGAGAATCGTTCTACAGTCAGGCACCAAACAAGAACCACGATAGGCAGTAAGAAGTGCAGGCCAGATTTAATGGTTGGGCCTGGATCTGGTACTTCGGTTAGTTCGGCATCGATGTCCATGCCACCTTCAGCGGCGTATTTTGCTGATACGCGAACGAGAGCAACATAAGCAATCAATAGCGCAACTGTCACTATTGGTGTCGCTGCATCGCCAAAGACATCTTTTGTCCAGCCGACACCGTAGTAAACAGCAGCACTGATCACACATAGCCCAAGAATGGTGCCAGTGAACGAAAGCAGGCTATGCAATATTGTTGGCGTGTGGCGGCGAGGTAGGCCTGTCATACCTGCTTTACATGCTTCTAAGTGAACAATGTAAATTAGGGCGATGTAAGAGATAAGAGCGGGCAATAGCGCTGCTTTAATAACCTCGACGTACGAGATACCTACATATTCGACCATTAAGAAGGCCGCGGCACCCATGATTGGTGGGGTTAATTGACCATTGGTTGAAGCGGCAACTTCTACAGCTCCGGCTTTTTCACCTGAGAATCCGACTCTTTTCATTAGAGGGATCGTGAAAGTACCCGTCGTTACCACGTTAGCGATAGATGAACCAGAAACTAGACCGGATAGGCCAGATGCAACAACGGCTGCTTTTGCTGGGCCGCCTTTCATGTGGCCAAGCAGTGAGAATGCAACCTTGATGAAGTAAGCGCCTGCGCCAGCACGTTCTAGCATTGCACCAAACAGTACAAACAAGAATACAAATGACGTTGATACGCCAAGAGCTACACCGAATACACCTTCTGTTGTTAACCACAAATGCGACATCGCCTTATTTAGGCTTGCCCCTTTATGAGCAATAACGTCTGGCATGTGTGGACCACCAAAGGTGTAAAGTAGAAATACTGCTGCCACAACCATAAGAGGTGGACCCAAAGCGCGTCGAGTTGCTTCCAGCAGTAGAACCATACCAATGACAGCCGCAACAATATCGAATGTTGTCGGGGCCCCCGAACGACCGGCAAGCTCAGTATAGAAAATATAAATATAAGAAGCTGAAAAACTACCCGCAAGTGCTAATACCCAATCGACAGCGGGGATGTGATCCCGAGGCGAGTTCTTCAAAGCCGGGTAAGCGGTAAAAGCTAGAAAAATAGCAAACGTCAGGTGAATTGCTCGAGCTTCGGTATCATTTAAAATAGCGAAGTTAAAAATAAACGGTAGCGGAGATGCATACCAAAGTTGGAACAGTGACCAACATAAAGGCACAAACCATAAAATACGGCCTTGGATACCGCGAGGGCTACGCGCACCAGTGTCTGATTGTGCCACCATTTCTTGCACATCTGGAGACGGTGATGTTGTCTGCGTCATGTACTTTATCCTTATTATTGATGGTCTGCCTTTCTTGAGAACAACGAGACGTTACCTATTCCCTATCTAGTGTAGTGAACTGACAGGGAAATGCGTCTTTGTTTGTCTTAGGCTTGATATGAAGGTAAGTCCTCCAATTTGGAGAAACTTAAAGGCTTGTCATTTTTCTCTTAGGTTATTTTTATAAACACGGAAAGCCAATAAGGAGGGCGTGCCTCCTTATTGGTTGAGTAGGTTTAAGTAGAGTTACTTAAGAAGGCCTACTTCTTTGTAGTATTTTACTGCACCAGCATGAAGTGGGATGGAGATACCCGCTTTAACCATGTCTTCTTTCTTCAGGTTTGCAAATGCAGGGTGTAGCCGTTTGAAAGTGCTGAAGTTTTCAAATACAGCCTTAGCAACGTTGTATGCCACTTCTTCAGAAACGTCTGAAGTTGTTACCATAGTTGCAGCAACACCGAAGCTATTTACGTCAGCGTCTGTACCACGGTACATGCCTGCTGGAACGGTACTGTATGCGTAATATGGGTTTTCAGCGACGATTTTGTCGATCTGAGGACCTGTTGCTGAAACCAGTTTTGCATCACAAGACGTTGTTGCTTCTTTGATTGAACCGTTCGGGTGACCAACCATGTAGATGAATGCATCAATCTTGTTATCACAAAGTGCTTGTGAACGCTCAGAACCTTTCAGTTCAGAAGCAAGTTTGAAGCTGTCATTAGTCCAACCCATAGCGTCCATTACAACACCCATGGTTGCACGGTCACCAGAGCCTGGGTTACCAATGTTTACACGCTTACCAGCGAGATCCGACACATTGTTAATACCAGCATCGGTACGAGCGATGATGTTGAACGGTTCTGTATGTAGAGAGAACATAGCGCGAAGTTTCTTGTATTCGCCCTGATCTTTAAATTTACTTGTACCGTTGTAGCCGTGGTATTGCCAGTCCGATTGAACAACACCGAAATCGAGTTCACCAGCACGGATAGTGTTAACGTTGTAAATTGAACCACCAGTAGACTCTACAGAACAACGGATGTTGTGGTCTTTGCGGCCCTTGTTCACTAGTTTACAAATTGCACCACCAGTAGGGTAGTAAACACCTGTAACTGAACCCGTACCAATTGTGATGAACTCTTGAGCGTTAACTGCGCCAGCGCCCATTACAGCTGCTGCAATAGCACCAACTTTAACAAGTTTGGTAAATGCCATGAATTTCCCTTCCTTTACTCATTATTAACCCTGAAACAAGTGTAGTCGTTTCTGGAGTTTCCTATTTGGAAACGGCATCTTTTTCAATCCATGTGATGAAAAAGTGGCTGAATAATATCAAAAATTGGCAGAAAATTACTCAAATGTTAAAAGATATAGCTAAAAAATCTAACAAATGATGCATGGATCTCATGTTCAATTTACTATTGAGTTTTTTAAAATCAATGGCTTAGTGTTACTGGCTTAGGGGAAAGGTAGATATTCTAGGATGTGATTCGGATCACGAAGTTAATAGGTGTTCGTGATCCATAAATACAATTGATAGCTGTTAAATTATGAGTAATTACCCTGCGTATTCAAACAGTTCGCACACGGAATCAAACAGTTGCTTAGTCGTCACTGCTAAGGTTGGAGTAATAAAGATAGTGTCATCGCCCGCGACTACGCCCAGTATGCCTTCTGACTTACCTAATGAGTCTAGTAAACGAGCAATAAGTTGCGCGGCACCAGGACCTGTGTGTATCACAACTAACGCATTGTTGTGATCAATATCCAGTACTAATTCTCTAAGAGAGCTAGAAACAGTTGGAACCCCAAGCTCAGCAGGAAGGCAGTAAACCATTTCCATTTTTGCGTTGCGAGTTCGAACTGCACCAAACTTGGTTAACATACGCGAAACTTTAGATTGGTTGATGCTTTCAAAGCCTTCGTGTTTGAGGGCATCAACAATTTCGCCCTGCGATCCAAAACGTTCTTCTTTTAATAACGATTTAAAAGCGCGAACTAAGTTGTCTTGTTTTTCTGTATTGCGCATATGTCATTCTTATTCATTAACAAATATATTTGCATATTCTCGCATACATATTCAGATTTAGCCAAAATATCCCAACGATTTGTTAGTCATATCACTGTAAATATTTAATAGAATAATGTGTTATTTACGGCGGCTTATTTTGTTATTTCAGTCAATTATCGCCATAATGCGAATTCGCTGTGTAGCACGGTTTTATTGACTTGCGCGAAGTCGCAAAGCTGGCGTTAATTGATTGTAATCACTTTGTGATTAATATAGCTTTTTAACGATAATTTAGCTCAAGAACTACCCTACCAAAAATTTATAAGAGAAAGCTCTCAAGGAGAATAACAATGAAAGTAGCTGTTATTGGTGCCGCTGGTGGCATCGGTCAAGCCCTAGCCCTACTACTTAAGAACCGCCTACCTGCTGGTTCAGATCTTGCACTTTACGACATTGCACCGGTTACTCCGGGTGTCGCTGCCGATCTTAGCCATATCCCAACGCCTGTTTCGATCAAAGGTTACGCGGGTGAAGATCCAACACCAGCACTAGAAGGTGCGGATGTTGTGCTTATTTCTGCGGGTGTTGCTCGTAAGCCAGGCATGGATCGTGCGGATCTTTTCAATGTGAATGCTGGTATTGTTAAGTCTCTTGCAGAGAAAATTGCAGTTACTTGTCCTACTGCTTGTGTTGGTATCATCACTAACCCAGTAAATACTACTGTGCCAATTGCTGCTGAAGTTCTTAAGAAAGCGGGCGTTTACGATAAGCGCCGTTTATTCGGTATTACGACTCTTGATGTAATCCGCTCTGAAACGTTTGTTGCTGAATTGAAAGGTAAAGATCCAAGCGACATCCGTGTTCCTGTTATCGGCGGTCACTCAGGGGTTACGATCCTTCCTCTGCTATCTCAAGTTGAAGGGGTAGAGTTCACAGACGAAGAAATCGCAGCGCTCACAACTCGTATCCAAAACGCGGGTACTGAAGTCGTAGAAGCGAAAGCTGGTGGCGGTAGTGCGACTCTATCGATGGGTCAAGCGGCTTGTCGTTTCGGTCTTGCTCTAGTGAAAGCACTTCAAGGCGAAGAGAACGTAATTGAATGTGCATACGTTGAAGGTGAAGGCGAGCACGCACCGTTCTTCGCACAACCAGTGAAACTAGGCAAAGAGGGCGCTGAAGCGATCCTTAGCTACGGTGAGTTGAGCGACTTCGAACGTAATGCATTAGATAGCATGCTAGAAACACTCAATGGCGATATTGAGATTGGTGTTGAATTCGCTAAGTAAGCGGTACAGCATTTAATTCAGTTTAAAATCGTTAATAGAGCCGATCAATGTGGTCGGCTTTTTTGATCTTAGCATTGGTCCCATTCGTAAACAGTGTTTTAAAGATACGAGTGGAGCAACAGTGATGAGCCGTATTCAAAAAGGAATGAACGTACATTTTCATTTAGGTCGTTTGGGAAAGATCCTAGTTATAGATGAACAAGAACAATTTGCCTTGGTCGAGTCTTACAACAGCCACGAGCAGTATGCTGTGCCGCTGGAAGAGATAGAAGCAGTTGAAGCTCAGCTTCCATTGTCGCTAGAATCGAGTCGCTATTGAAACTGGTTCGGATACCAATTTTGTTAGGATCAAAAAAGAGCCCTAAGGCTCTTTTTGTCTATCTATATAAGACAGTGCTTTTAAGATGGAGTGTTCATCTTAACTCGGTTACTTACTGCGTTTAACGGCCAAGTGCGCGAGCGTTATTAGGGCTTGCTTATATTCGGAATCAGGAACAACGGACAGTTCAGCAATCGCTTTATCTGCTTCTTCATACGCCTTATTCGTCGTGTATTCCAAAGAGCCTGTCTTTTTCATTACAGACATAATGTCGTCGAGACGTTCCATCCCGTTGGCTTTTTCAATCGCTTCACGAATCATGCTCGCTTGTACTGGAGCAGCGTTGTGCATAGCGTACAATAGAGGCAGTGTTGGTTTGCCTTCAGCAAGATCGTCACCAACGTTTTTACCCATCTCTTTACCATCAGCAGTGTAATCCATCACATCATCAATCAATTGGAATGCAGTGCCTAGGTATTTACCGTAGTTTTGCATTGCCGTTTCGACTTCAGGTGAAGATTCTGTAAGAATTGCGCCGATTTGTGTCGCTGCTTCAAACAAGCGAGCGGTCTTAGAGTAGATCACCTGCATGTAGCTTTCTTCTGTGGTATCCGGATTGTTGCAGTTCATCAATTGTTGAACCTCACCCTCGGCAATCACGTTCACCGCTTCACTCATTAGCTCAAGGATCTTTAAGGATCCTAAGGTTGTCATCATTTGGAACGAACGAGTGTAAATAAAGTCACCAACCAAAACACTAGCGGCATTACCAAAAGCGGCATTGGCTGTGGCTTTACCGCGTCTCATATCCGATTCGTCGACGACATCATCATGAAGCAGAGTAGCGGTGTGAATAAACTCAATAAAGGCTGCAGAAGTAATATGAGCTTCACCTTGGTAACCAAGTGCACGAGCAGATAAAAGAGCAAGCAAAGGACGTAGGCGTTTGCCACCACCGCTAACGATATAAAAACCAAGCTGGTTGATTAAACTTACGTCAGAATTAAGTTGGGCTTGAATTGTTTCATTCACTTTTGCCATATCATTGGCAGTAAGCGTTTGGATAGCTTTAAAATCCATTGTTCATCCGGCTGAAGTTAGACCCTGTAAGGCTTATACGTTGTGTTTAATTGTTGAATAATACACTAAAAAACGTTGATTAATACATCACTTAAAGGCATGATTGCCGCACTTTTCTTTGGCGAACAGGTTTTCGCCAATTTTTTAAAAATATGGCTTGTCATAGCGGCATGATTCCCGTAGAATCTGCGCCCTATTGATTAGTTTAGCGCACACCCGAGTTGTACAAATAACAACCATAGGCTGTGCGGAAAAAGCGGAGTAAAATATGTACGCTGTTTTCCAATCTGGTGGCAAACAACACCGAGTAAGCGAAGGTCAAACACTTCGTTTAGAGAAATTAGACGTTGAAACTGGTGCAACTGTTGAATTTGATAAAGTTCTTCTTGTTGCTAACGGCGAAGAAATCGCTGTTGGTGCACCTCTTGTTGAAGGTGGCAAGGTTACTGCAGAAGTAGTACAACACGGTCGTGGCGATAAAGTAAAAATCGTTAAGTTCCGTCGTCGTAAGCACTCGCGTAAGCAAGCTGGTCACCGTCAGTGGTTCACTGAAGTGAAAATCACTGGCATTAACGCTTAAGTATTAGGAGAGTTTAACAATGGCACATAAAAAAGCTGGCGGTTCTACTAATAACGGCCGCGATTCAGAAAGCAAACGTCTTGGTGTTAAGCGTTTTGGTGGTGAATCTGTTCTTGCAGGTAACATCATCGTTCGTCAACGTGGTACTAAGTTCCACGCTGGCACAAACGTTGGCATCGGTAAAGACCATACTCTTTTCGCTCTTACTGAAGGTAAAGTGAAATTTGCAGTAAAAGGTCCTAAAAACCGTAAGTTTGTAAGCATCGAAGCTGAGTAATTTAATCTTTTACTAGATTATTTTATTAGCTTTCAAGCTGAATTCAAAAGCCCTGCCGATTCGGCAGGGTTTTTTATTTATAGCGAGAATAAAAAAGTAGACGCTCTGGCTTTAGTTTTTAGAAGCCGTTTGTTTTTAATAAACAGAAAGCAAAGAACCTCTCCTTATTTGTTCCTTGATTGCAGATCGACCTAGATCTTAGGTGATCGATCTAAACTCGGATCTGCTAGAATTTATATCACTCCTTGGTGAGTGGTAACGCAACGTAAGTGCGGAGTTGAAAAATGAAATTCGTTGATGAAGCGGTAGTAAAAATAGAAGCCGGTGATGGCGGTAATGGTACAGTAAGTTTTTGGCGCGAAAAGTTCGTCGCTAAAGGTGGCCCAGATGGCGGTGACGGTGGCGATGGTGGTGATGTCTACATCCAAGCAGATGAGAACTTAAATACACTGATTGATTATCGCTTCCAACGTTTCTACAACGCAGAACGTGGTGAAAACGGTCGTGGCGGTAACTGTACTGGTAAACGTGGTAAAGACACGACACTGAAAGTGCCTGTAGGTACTCGTGCCGTTGATATCCACACTAATGAAATCGTTGCTGAAGTCGCTGAACACGGCAAGAAAGTAATGGTGGGTAAAGGTGGTTGGCACGGTCTTGGTAACACGCGTTTTAAATCGTCTGTTAACCGCGCTCCTCGTCAGAAGACAATGGGTACTAAAGGTGAAGTTCGTGAACTACGTTTAGAGCTTCTTCTATTAGCTGACGTTGGTATGCTTGGCCTACCAAACGCAGGTAAATCTACCTTTATTCGTTCAGTATCTGCAGCGAAACCAAAAGTAGCGGATTACCCGTTCACTACTTTGATCCCAAGCTTGGGCGTAGTGAGTGTGGTTCCTGAGAAGAGCTTTGTTGTTGCCGATATCCCAGGTCTGATCGAAGGCGCAGCCGATGGCGCTGGTCTTGGTATTCGCTTCTTGAAGCACCTTGAGCGTTGCCGTGTTCTACTACACATGATCGACATCATGCCTATCGATGGTTCTGATCCTATTCAGAATGCGCTGACGATTATTGATGAGCTGGAACAATACAGTGAGAAAGTGGCACAGAAGCCTCGTTGGTTAGTGTTCAACAAAGTTGACCTAATGCCTGAAGAAGAAGCAGACGAAAAGATTCAAGAAATCATCGATGCTTTGGGTTGGGAAGACGAGTACTTCAAGATCTCTGCTGTGAACAAAATCGGCACTAAAGATCTCTGCTTCAAGCTCGGTGAGTTTATGGAAAACCTACCTCGTGAAGCTGTAGAAGTGGAAGAAGAAGAAAAAGTAGACTTTATGTGGGATGACTACCATAAAGATGCAATGAGCGGTAAGAATGTTGTTACTGAAGATGGTGATGACTGGGACGATTGGGATGACGAAGAAGATGACGGCCATGTTATCTATGTTCGTGACTAATCCTCGCCGTTTCTTATAAGCACTTCGGGCGCTTTTTCTCAGATACGCTGATAATTTTATTAAACCGCAATGAAAATTGCGGTTTTTTTGTATCTGCATCATTATGTACTTCCTATTTTTAATGCAAAATTTATCTCTAGATATTTAACGCCTATGGGAAGGGAATCATGGCATCAAAGCAAAGAGCGATCTCAAGACTCGTCGCTCAATCAGGACAAATGCTACTAGCACATGGTGCCGAAAGCACACTGGTCGGCGATATCATGCGTCGTATTGGTATCGCTTGTGGAGTAGATGAAGTAGAAGTCGCACTGTCAGCCAATGCGCTTGTTGTGACAACGATGATGGATGATCACTGTATTACCACCACTCGAAGCTGTGCTGATCGGGGGCTTAACATGCAGGTGATCACTGATATTCAGCGAGTTTGTATCATGATGGAGAAGGGTATTCTCGATTATGGACTGGCCTATAGAAAGATCCAAAATATTAGCCCTGAACGCTACAATCGCTGGTTAGTTGTCATTATGATAGGTTTTTCGTGTGCTTCTTTTAGTCGCCTTGCTGGTGGAGATTGGCAGGTATTCATGATGACTTTTATTGCTTCAGCCTGCGGCATGATCGTCAGACAAGAGATCGGTCACCGTCACTTCAATCCGTTATTGAACTTCGCTATCACAGCTTTTGTTACTACTACTATTTCTGCTCAAGCGGTGCTTTATAATATTGGAGGCCAACCCACAATAGTGATGGCATCTTCAGTATTGATGCTAGTGCCGGGGTTTCCTCTCATTAATTCTGTTGCCGATATGCTTAAAGGTCATATCAATATGGGGTTAGCCCGTTTTACCATGGCCAGTTTATTAACTCTGGCAACCAGTTTAGGTATTGTCGCAGCGATGAGCCTATCAGGCGTATGGGGGTGGGTAAGTTAATGAGTCTTTTTGAATTGTTGGTTGGTTTGCTCAATGATATGTTTTTTGCGGCGGTACCAGCGGTAGGGTTCGCTCTGGTCTTTAATGTTCCGCAGAGAGCCTTAATTTATTGTGCGTTAGGAGGCTCTATTGGCCATGGTAGCCGTTATTTGATGATGCACTTCGGTATTCCTATCGAATGGGCGACATTCTTTGCCGCGACATTGGTTGGCATGATAGGGGTACAGTGGTCGCATAAACTGTTAGCGCACCCTAAGGTATTTACGGTTGCAGCCTTGATTCCTATGGTCCCAGGTGTGTTTGCCTTTAAGGCTATGATTGCGATGGTTGAAATTAACCGAGCTGGGTACAGCCCTGAATTACTCGCTATTTTGATGGAGAACTTTTTGAAATCGATGTTCATTATCGCTGGGCTGGCGATTGGCTTAGCGGTGCCTGGGCTGTTATTCTACCGCCGTAGACCTATCGTTTAGCGTTAATTTTCTTTTTAAGAACAGGACTTTCGATTTATGATCATCAGTATGATAGCAGCAATGGCAGACAATCGTGTCATTGGTAAAGACAACCAGATGCCATGGCATTTGCCTGCGGACTTCGCATGGTTTAAACGCTCTACAATGGGCAAACCAGTAGTGATGGGGCGTAAGACCTATGAGTCGATTGGACGACATTTACCTGGTCGATTGAATGTTGTAATCAGTCGTGATGAGAATTTGAAAATTGAAGGTGTGACGACCGTTACTTCGATAGAACAAGCTTTAGAGCTAGTCAGTGAGGTTGAAGAGGTAATGATCATTGGTGGTGGCTCGATTTATGAAACTTGCTTACCTAAAGCTGACAAGCTTTACCTTACTTATATCGATTTAGCCGTTGATGGTGATACAAAGTTCCCTGATTGGGGAGAAGGTTGGAAGCAGAGCTTTCATGATACCTATCAAGCGGATGAGAAAAACAAACACAACATGGAGTTTGTGATCCTTGAGCGTTAACTGTGGTTATTAATAGTTAGGTTCTGAAAAATACTTGCGTTACTGGTTCAGTAGCGCAAGCTTCTCGTCGTTCGTGCTTCTATAGCGCAGCTTGAGTGAAAAACTGTTTGTCCTCCCAACGAAGTGCTGTTAGTTCTCCGCCCCATACACACCCTGTATCAAGTCCAATAACGTCTTTTCCGTTATAACCTTCAAGTGCTGCCCAGTGACCAAATAATACGGTTTTATCTAGCTGAACTCTTTGAGGAAGGTCGAACCAAGGGATGTATTCGTGGTCGGCCACCTCTTTTGGAGGAAGCTTGCAGCCCATGTCTAAACGTCCGTCAGGAAAGCAGAAGCGCATGCGTGTAAAACTGTTGATGGCGTATCGATAGCGCTCTATATCGCTCAATTCTTTTGACCATAAGTCAGGAGAGTTGCTGTACATGTTTTCAATCAACCACTTCCATTTTTTTGAGCGCAATAGACCTGTGATCTTTCTGTTCTCTTTGCGAGCTCGCTTGATTGTCCATTGTGGAGATATACCTGCATGGGTCATGACAAATTGATCATGTTCTTGCATTAAAGGCTGTTCTCTAAGCCATTCAAGCAACTCGTCTTTGTCATCAGCATCTAAAATCGGCTGAGTTTGATCTTTCTTCTTTGCTGGAAAAAGACCAAGCGAAACGGCGAGCAGGTGTAAGTCATGGTTGCCCAATACTATCTTCGCGGATTCTCCTAAAGACCGGATAAATCGGAGTGTCTCAAGTGACTTAGGGCCTCTTGCGACCAAGTCACCAGCGACCCACAAAGTATCTTTTTTCTTATCAAATTTTACGGTTTCAAGTAAGAGTTGAAGCTCGTCGAAGCAGCCTTGGATGTCTCCGACAATATAATTCGACAAAGTAATTTCCTATAGATGCTGATGTATATTCTTTATACTTGAAGCTGCAGCGTCGTTAACGGCGCAAGTTCATCCTAATCACATAGAAAGAATACCGATGATCATAGATATTCTTTCTTGTTACCTAACAGCAACTCCAATTATTTTTAGTATATAGCTAATTAAGAATGTTGGGGATCGCTAGCCTGAAAGGATCGACTTCGGCTATAAAATCAATCCCCTTGTGGTCAGTCATAACATAATGACCTTGCATAACGCCTACAGGGGTTTCGATGACGGTACCACTTGTGTAGGTGTATTCGTCGTTGGCTTCAATAACAGGTTGCTGTCCAACGACACCATCACCTTCTATGGTGAGTTGCTTACCGTTAGCGTCGGTAATCAACCAGCGGCGAGACATCAGTTGCACCGTTGTTTTACTGAGGTTTTTTATCGTAATAATGTAGGCGAAGACGTAACGATTCTTCGTTGGCTCAGATTGCTCTGGTATGTATTTAGAGTGAACCTGGCATTTGATACAAGGCGTAGATATATCCATATTCGCACCTTTTATTGTTGGTATGCTGAGGGCGAAAGCCCCTAGAAGTATTAAATAAAAAACAGGCTCCTCACCGAAGTGTAGGAGCCTTTTTATTTATTTGTCAGCGTTGTGGCTGTCGTACAACCAGTTTGCCATGTCGACAAATTGCTCGAGCGTTAAATTCTCAGGGCGCATGCTTGGGTTGATACCAAGCTCTTCAAGCACTTCCTTATCGATTAAGCTCTTGTAGCAGTTACGAACCGTTTTACGGCGTTGGTTGAAGCCTTCACGACATACTCGCTCTAGCCACTTGAGATCTTTTGCAGGGTAAGGTAGCACTTCGTATGGCTGAAGGCGCACGACTGCAGAGTCTACTTTCGGTGGCGGAACGAAGGCTGTTGGCGGCACTTCGAGCACAGGAGTCACTTTACAGTAGTATTGAGCCATGACAGTCAGACGACCGTAAGCTTTGCTGCCAGGCCCTGCTGCTAAACGGTTAACTACTTCTTTTTGAAGCATAAAGTGCATATCTTGTATGTCCTTATGGAATTCAAAAAGATGGAACATCAATGGGGTAGAGATGTTGTATGGCAAGTTACCAAAGATACGAAGCTTGTTGTTGGGTTTCACGAGTTGTTCGAAGTCGAACTTCATCGCATCGCCTTCATGGATCGTTAACTTATCAGCAAGATCCGGATGGTTGCGCAGACGTTCCGCTAGATCTCTATCTAGCTCAATTACCGTGAACTTGTCGACAAGTTTACCAACTGGCTCTGTAATGGCACCAAGACCAGGGCCGATTTCAACTAAATTTTGACCTGGTAGTGGGTTAATGCCCGATACGATTCCATCAATAATGTATGGGTCGTTAAGGAAGTTTTGACCAAAACGTTTACGCGCTTTGTGCCCTAAATGGACATCATTTTTCATTGCTTTTTCTCTACTAATTCAATGGCGTGCGTGAGCGCTGTTCTAAAGCTCCCTGTATCGGCTTGGCCTGTTCCTGCCAAGTCTAAGGCAGTACCGTGATCGACTGATGTGCGAATAAATGGTAAGCCAAGTGTGATGTTCACTGAGCGACCAAAGCCTTTGTATTTCAGTACTGGGAGCACTTGGTCGTGATACATACCTAAAACAGCATCTGCATCTTGCAAATATTTTTCATTAAAGATGGTGTCTGCTGGCAATGGGCCAACTAAATTAATACCATCTTTTTGGCGAATTTTTTCTAGCGTAGGAGTGATAGTTTCTATCTCTTCGTGACCTAAACAACCATCTTCACCCGCATGCGGGTTCAAACCACATACATAAATAGTTGGTTTCTCTATAGCAAACTTTTCGACCAAATCTTTATTCAGAATCGCAATAACTCGCTCTAATCTGTCTTCGGTCACGGCTTGAGATACATAAGCTAGTGGGATGTGTGTTGTTACTAGTGCAACACGCAGCCCTTCAGTTGCCAACATCATCACCACGAGCGGTGTATTGGACTTCTCTGCAAAAAACTCGGTATGGCCACTAAAAGCAACGCCAGCCCGGTTAATTACACCCTTGTGAACAGGGCCGGTGACAATAGCATCAAATTCATCATTCATACAGCCAATTGCTGCGGTTTCTAAAGTATTTAATACGTAATGGCCGTTGGCCTCGTTGAGTTGACCTGCAATGGTGCTTTCAGATAATGGAACGTGTTTCACAACCAGTGTGCCAGAGCGTTGAGGCTCCTTAGCTGTGGTTGCGTCGTAATCCAGAAACTCTACTTCGATACCGAGGAGCTTAGCTCGCTCGGCAAGCAGGGTTTTATCGGCACAAACCACAAGTTGATGTGGCCAGCTTTCTTGAGACAAGGCTAGCGTTAAATCTGGGCCTATCCCAGCAGGTTCACCCGCGGTAATGACAATACGTTTAGTTGTCATCTTGGTCTTCCTCAACTATTTCAACAAAGGCGCTGGCTCTTATTTCTTGTAGCCAAGCGCCTGCTTCTTCATTGAACTTACGGTTAAATAGAATTTGGTAAGCTTTGTTTTTTAAAGCTGAATCGGTACGGTCGACTTCTCGACGGTCGAGTACTTCAACGATGTGCCAACCATGAACCGTTTTAAATGGCGCACTGATTTTTCCTTCAGACAATGTTTCTACTTGGTGTTTGAATTCAGGTACGTACAAGTCAGGTGTCTGGTAGCCTAATTCACCATCTTGAACTGCTGAGCCTGGATCTTGGCTGTATTGCTGAGCGAGATCACCAAAGCTAGCTTCACCCGCGTTGACACGACGAGTGATTTCCTCAAGTTGCTTCTTTGCACCGTCGTCACTTAAGATGACGGTCGGTTTAATCAAGATATGGCGCGCATTCACTTCGGTAACGGCAACAGTCTCTAAGCCTTTTACATCTTCAATTTTCAGGATATGGAAACCCACACCGCTGCGGAAAGGACCGATGATGCTGCCTTTATTCTGCATTTTGATTTGATCTGCAAAAATGGTTGGCATTTCTTCTTTACGCATCCAACCCCAGTCACCGCCTTGCAGTGCTTTAGGACCTTTAGAGTAAGTATAAGCCATGGTGCTGAAGTCTTTTCCTGAGTTGAGTGCTTCAACTAGATCTTTAGCTTGAACTTCTAGCTCTTCTTTCGTTTGCTCGTCATTGAAGCGTAGTTGAATGTGTCCAATTTTGTATTGAACAGTGGCATTGGTCTCTTGCGCTAAGATATCCGTTAGGTTATCGACTTCTGCTGGAAGAATATTGATACGGCGACGAACTAAAGCGTTACGAGCTTCGCTTGCGGCAATCTCTTTTCTTACTTGTTCACGAAATGCATTGTAGCTCAGGCCTTCTTCGGCAACTGACGCGGTAAGTTGTTCTACCGTTTGGTTGTTATTTTCCGCGATGCCTACAATTGCTTGATCAAGTCGAGCATCATCAATACGAACACCGATACGTTCCGCTTCTTGAGTCTGAATGGTATCGATGATCAGCTTTTCTAGTACTTGCTCATTGAGTACGTCTTGTGATGGTAATGTTTGACCGCTTTTCTTAGCGTTTGCGCGCAGTGTCTTCATCGAAGTGTCGATATCGCTTTGTAAGATCACGCCTTCGTTCACGATCACTTTTACGCTGTCGAGTTCAACCGGGGCTGCGTAGCTTGTTGATAAAGTACAAGCCGCTGCGATAGCAATTAATGTGCGTTTCCACAATGTCATGTGTAATCCTTTAAATTTATTGATGTTTTATCAATAAAGAAAATTAGTTGTTTAAGAAGAATGGACGGCCATAGCTCAATGCGTTATCCGAGCTGCTTTCACCGACAGCGCCAGAATCTGAGCCAATGTTGGTACCAAAGCCGACAATACCGAAGTTCACGCTGAAGTTGTTTTCATAAACGGGTGACGCGTTCGATGTGTTGATGTAATCGCCTTCCCAGCTGCGTAATTGGTTGCTGTAGGTAAAGCCAATGTACCAACAATCTGATTTATAATTGATTCGAGCTAACCATTCGAGCTCTTCTTCGGTCGTTAAATCATAGAAGTATTGAGCGCTTGCGTTCCATTTAGGTGAAATTTGGTAAGCACCGAGTAAACCAGCTTGAGAGATACCATCTTTAGTAATTGAACCAATATTAAAATCAACGGTGTCTTCAATGTACTCTTTGGTTACATAGCGGTAGTTTGTTTGTATGTAACCGCCAGCAAAGCGGTATTCAATAGTACTATTCGCAAGCTGCATTGCAGAGGTATCAATATCGTACTGTACACCACCGTGATAGAACAGGTAATCGTCGTAGTTAAAGTCAACCTCTACCGCCCAAGATGAATAATTGGTATTTTTACTTGAGTCATCATCATTTAAGTTTTGTTTAGTATCTTTATCGATATAAAAGATCTGTCCAAAAGAGATGTTAAGACGTTCTTTATACTCATCATCAAAAAAGCGCGATGATGCTCCGTAACTTACCTGGTTTGCTGATGCAATACGGTCTACACCACTGTATTTACGGCTTCTGAATAGACCGTAATAATCCGTTTGCAGTAAAGTGGTGTCGTAACGACCAATGTTAGATTGATCTTCTTCCGGGACATAAAGGTATTGGAGTTGTGGTTCGAGTGTTTGAGTGTAGTTGCCAACAATCGTGGTATCTCGTTCCAGAACGATACCAGCATGACTTCGAAACTCAGGGATAACTCGACTTGCTGACTCTTCTAAGCCTTCATAATCTGATCCGGCACCGGTATCAACGCCATCAAGATCTTGTTGGTAGTATGTACCCAGTAATCGCGCTTCCGTTGTCCAAGTACCCCAGGTATTTCCGACTGGGATGGTAATGCCTGGCTCAACGTGAACACGAGTAGCTGAAGGCTTACCTTTTGCGTCAGTATCGAATAATGAAACATGACTGATTAGATCAAAATCCAGGTACTTCATTACTTCAGGAGCATAATAGTTATACTCGAGTTGTGGCATGAGACGATAAGGTAAGTTATTGGTCGTCGTAAGGACTTGGAAATCTCGGACAAGCACAGACGCATCCCAATTTTGAGAACGATAGGTAGCCTGGCCTTCTTGAAGTAGTTGCCCATCTTCACGATTACCAATACTGCTTGAGTTTACATCGGTAAAGTAATCGATATCACTCACTTTGGAGTAATCGAGTTCAAATAACCAAGATTGTTGGAATATTCCAGAGTGCTCTAGTTGAGCGCCCCAACGGTCGCCTTTTTCTTCGTATTTTTTATCATCAGGTAAGTACTCAGACTTGATACTACCCGAGCCAAAGTCGCTCAAATATCTGAATTTACTGTTTAGTTGAGTACCACGCTCTTGCATGTACTTGAATGTGGTTTCCAAATCGTAGTTTGGTGCCAAGTTCCAATACACCGGGATTTCAGCTTCGAAACCATCGCTTGAACCGTACGAAACGGTTGGGTACAAGAAGCCGGTTTTACGGGTATCGCCGACGGGTACGGTTAAATACGGTAAGTAAAAAACGGGAACACTTTGGATCTCAAAACGAGGGTTGTAAAAAGTGGCTTGTTCTTCGTCTTGGTCGACACTGATACTTGAGGCTCTTAGGCGCCAAGCGTTGTCGCCAATAGGGCAAGAGGTGATTGAGCCATCTTCAATTTCATAAACCGCTTTGCCTGTCTTAGATACGTATACAGCATCACCACGGCCTGGTTCGCAAAGAAATTCGTAATCGGTATTTTCTAATGTCATTTCGTCGGTAGTCAGATTGTTGGTTGCTCTGTCCGATACTGACTTTATTTGGCCGTCACTAAAGTTTACGTTGCCTTCAGCTACAACGATGTTTTCTTGTTGGTGAAGCGTGACATTATCTGCAAGGATGGTCTTGTTCCCTTGCGTAACTCTTACGTCACCTGAATATATTGCCTTGTCACCATTGATAGCTTCTAAGCGATCTGACTCAACATGAGCGGGTAGCTGCGTCTCGTTTTCTGCAGCGGGCTCGATCAAACATTGATCTATAGAGGGCATTTCCTGCACACTACTATCGGTGATGGTTTCAGCTTGAGTTGTCGACACGTATAACGCCGTACTTATAGACGCGGCTAACAAGGTGCGGGAAAAAGATTGCATGAAGTTGAACTATCCTGTGTCACTAGATGAAGGGTTGATCTAGTATCAATCCAATTAATAAAGCATTTTCCTTATGATAAAGGAAATATTAGCATTCAGCATCATCAGACAGCATTACTCAGATAAAATTCATAGATAGAGAACACATAATGCAAATATTTGGCAAAATTTTGGGCGCTTTTTTTGGCTTTTTATTTGGAGGTCCGCTTGGTCTGATTTTTGGCCTATTTTTAGGACACCAGTTCGATAAAGCTCGTCGGTTGAACCAATCGGGTTTTAATAGTTCTGGTTTTGGCCGAGGGCCAAGCCAAGTAGAAAGGCAGAATGAGTTTTTTAAAGCCGCTTTTGCGGTTATGGGGCATGTCGCTAAAGCTAAAGGTCAGGTAACACCTGAAGAAATTCAGTTGGCTTCCACTATGATGGAGCGCATGAATCTGCATGGTGAACAACGTAAAGCCGCACAAGATGCTTTCCGTGATGGTAAAGAGAGCGACTTTCCGTTAAATGACGTGCTTGAACGCGTGAAGATCTCATCAGGCGGTCGTTTTGATCTATTGCAATTCTTCTTAGAACTGCAAATTTCAGCAGCGTTTGCTGACGGGAGCTTGCATCCAAGCGAGCGTCAGGTTCTTCATAAGATCGCTCAAGGCCTTGGTTTTTCTTCGGAACAACTCGATCGCCGCCTACAGATGCAAGAAGCGGCATTCCGCTTCCAGCAGCAAGGTGGAAGCTTTGGTGGTCAGCAAGGTCACGGACAGTCATCGGGTTGGCAGCAAGCTTCACAACAAAACCAGTTGGCGGATGCCTTTAAGGTATTGGATGTGAGTGAAGATGCAGACGGA
Organism: Vibrio toranzoniae; assembly: GCF_024347655.1. Taxonomy (NCBI): domain Bacteria; kingdom Pseudomonadati; phylum Pseudomonadota; class Gammaproteobacteria; order Vibrionales; family Vibrionaceae; genus Vibrio; species Vibrio toranzoniae. Next base: position 398,702 of record NZ_AP025514.1, read on the forward strand.
AAAGAAGTGAAGAAAGCTTATCGCAAGCTGATGAACGAGCATCACCCAGATAAGCTGATGGCTAAAGGTTTACCGCCAGAGATGATGAATGTTGCGAAAGAAAAATCACAAGAAATTCAAAATGCTTATGACTTAATTAAGAAAGTTAAAGGTTTTAAATAATTGAACACTGAGCCGAGCAATGACTCGAATTGCCCGGTTTTTAAGACAGGGGATGATAGGACAGTGACTTATCAAGGTGTTTGAGAGTACTGGTCGTTATCCACATCGCAATGAAGTGTTAGGGAGAACATCAACGCCTGAAGAGGTTGAGTACTTGCAGCAGCTGGATTCAAGCTTTTAGTTCTAGAAACAGTGAAACAGATGAAAGAGGCGAGTGGCTAATAAACCACTCGCCTCTTTTTTTTCGTTTTAGTTGTGCTCTTAGAGACTGAAATTAGTTTGCTTGGTTAAGTGACCAGTCGTAGTCATAACTGATATTGTTGGTATTCGTTAGTGGTTTTGTTCGATACTGCTCTAAATATTGAATGAGTTGTTCCTGAGTCCCAAAATCCACTGCAAACCACTCGTAAATCGATGATAGCTGGAGCTTATTGCCTTCAACCAACACGCCTTTGTCACTATTCACAAACTCAGAGGCTGCTTGTTCTAGTAGAGTTTCGGTGTTGTCAGCCGTAAAGGCTTGAAGTTGTAGGTTAGGGCAACCTAAACTCGCACAATTTACCGCGTAGTGTGTGCGTGAGTCTTGCCAAATCGGTCTTAGGATCCGGTGTTCAATATCATTAAGTGTCAATGATTTACCGTTGACCACGACGACATCATCTCCCCATGGCCCGAAACTAAATAAGCCGCCGAGCTTGGTAATCGACTTGATCGGGTAGGCATCAAGAATTAAATCAACAGTCACGGCGTTGTATAGGTTAACCCAATAGGCATATTGTTCCGCTTTTGAATAGTCGAGTGGGTTTACCTGTTCCAACTGTTTGATGTATTGCTTTAGCTTTGCCTTGTCTGAAGTGTTCACTGCGTTATATCGAACGAGAGCGTGCTGGCCTTGCTTAACTAGATAACTGTCGAGAAATTGCTGCCAGTCTTGATGTGACACTTGCGCAGGGCTTGTTTCATTACTTTGGTTCCAATAAGGCCAAAGTTCGGATTTAGGTGCCGACCAAGCTAAGGTTGAGCACAGTAGGCTAATAATAAAAAGTAGTTGTTTCATGGCATTCTCCTGATGACTGACTACTAAGACCTTATGCTTTATGATTTTCTTTCATGGCTCTTCAGTTAAACCACAGAGTTGAGTTTTATAATGATGTTCCGCTAAATAAAAAAGGTTGGCGCTAAGCCAACCTTTTGCATGTTTTTGAAAGCGCTTACTCTATTTCAAGGCTGCGCTAGTTTGAGACTGCTTTATTTTAGGAAGCTAGGGATCTTAGCTTCAAACTCTGAAATTTTATCAGCATGTTGAAGTGTTAGGCCGATGTTGTCCAAACCATTGAGTAAGCAGTGACGACGGAACTCATCAATTTCAAAGGAGTACTGTTTGCCATTCGCGTTCACTTTCATGGCTTCTAGATCGACAGTGACCTCAGCGCCTTCGTTCGCTTCTACGAACTGGAATATTTCATCGACTTCCTGTTCTGTAAGGCGAACTGGAACCATTTGATTATTGATTGAGTTACCGTAGAAAATATCGGCAAAGCTCGGGGCAATAATCACTTGAATACCGTAATCGGCAAGCGCCCAAGGAGCGTGTTCACGAGATGAACCACAACCGAAGTTCTCGCGAGCCAGTAGAATAGAGGCGCCTTGATAGCGTGGTGCGTTCATTACAAACTCAGGGTTTGGTTGCTGTCCTGCATCATCTAGGAAGCGCCAATCGTGGAACAAGTGTTTACCAAAACCAGTACGGTTTACTTTCTGTAGAAACTGCTTTGGAATGATTGCATCAGTATCGATGTTGGCCGTATCTAGAGGAACGACTAATCCGGTGTGTTGTTGAAAACCTGACATGTTAAATCCTCTAATTAAAGTTCACGAATATCGACAAAGTGACCAGCGATCGCTGCTGCTGCGGCCATTGCTGGGCTAACTAGGTGCGTACGACCATCACGGCCTTGGCGACCTTCAAAGTTACGGTTTGATGTAGAAGCACAGCGCTCTTGTGGACCTAGACGGTCGTTGTTCATTGCAAGACACATAGAACACCCCGGAAGGCGCCATTCGAAGCCTGCTTCTTTGAAGATTGCATCTAAGCCCTCAGCTTCGGCTTGCGCTTTTACTTGTTCTGAACCCGGAACAATAAGCGCTTGAACGTGTTTCGCTACTTGGCGACCTTTCGCTACCGCAGCGGCTGCACGCATGTCTTCGATACGAGAGTTAGTACAAGAACCCACGAAGACTTTGTCTACGTTGTAATCAGATAGCGATTTGCCCGCTTCAAGGCCCATGTAAGCCAGTGCTTTTTCAGCCGAAGCTTTTTCAACAGGATCGGCGAAGCTTTCTGGTGCTGGGATTGGCGTGTCTACCGAGATAACCTGACCTGGGTTCGTGCCCCAAGTAACTTGCGGTTTGATGTCTGCTGCTTCTAGTGTAACAACCGCATCGAACTCTGCATCAGCGTCAGTTTTTAACGTATCCCAGTATTGGATTGCCGCATCTAAATCTTCACCCTCTGGAGAGAATTTACGACCTTTGATGTACTCGTAGGTTGTTGCATCTGGAGCAATGAGACCTGCTTTAGCACCTAGCTCGATAGCCATGTTACACACCGTCATACGACCTTCCATCGTAAGGTCGGTAATCGCCTCACCACAGAATTCCACTACGTAGCCTGTACCGCCAGCGGCTGTTGTTTTACCGATGATCGCTAGCACGATATCTTTTGCAGTAATGCCTGGAGCAACCTTGCCTTTCACTTCGATCTTCATGGTTTTAGCACGCGCTTGTTTTAGCGTTTGAGTGGCTAGAACGTGCTCAACTTCTGAAGTACCGATACCGAATGCAAGAGAACCAAATGCACCGTGTGTCGCCGTGTGTGAGTCACCACATACGATGGTCATGCCTGGTAGCGTAATACCTAGCTCAGGGCCCATTACGTGCACAATACCTTGGTATTTGTGGTTTAGGTCATAAAGCGTTACACCAAACTCTTCACAGTTCTTTGACAGCGTTTCCATTTGGATACGAGCCATCTCGCCAGAAGCGTTGATGTCTTTGGTTTGTGTCGAAACGTTATGATCCATGGTTGCAAATGTTTTGCTAACCTGGCGAACTTTTCGACCTTTTTCTCGAAGGCCATCAAAGGCTTGAGGTGACGTTACTTCGTGGACTAAGTGACGATCGATATAAAGAATGGGCGTTTCGCCTTCTGCTGCTACTGCAACGTGAGCGTCATAAACTTTCTCGTATAAGGTTTTTGCTTGCTGGTTTGTCGACATAGCTTTTCTTCCTTGGGAGCATCAGTCCCAGTGTGTGTGTCGAGCCAAGTCATGTGATTTGAGCTGACTTGGCTTGATATTATTCTTATGTACTTGCTTAATTCTAGAGCGTCTAGCTTATGAAGCTAAGATATACTCTGCAATCTTGTCACCCATTTCAGATGTCGTCAGCGCCTGGTTGCCGCCTGCTAGGTCTGCTGTTAGCTCGCCTGCTGAAAGCGCTTTAGATACCGCAGTTTCTATATCTTGTGCTGCCGCTTCTTCGCCTAGGCTGTAACGAAGCATTAGCGCGGCAGAAAGAATCTGTGCGACTGGGTTAGCGATGTTCTTGCCTGCGATATCTGGTGCACTGCCGCCTGCTGGTTCGTATAGGCCAAAGTTGCTTTCGTTCAAGCTTGCAGAAGGAAGCATACCCATAGAGCCGGTGATCATTGCGCACTCATCAGAGATAATGTCACCAAAGATGTTTGAACATAGCATGACGTCAAACTGAGATGGGTCTTTGATTAGCTGCATGGTCGCGTTGTCGATGTACATGTGGTTTAGCGTGACATCTGGGTAATCTTTTGCGATCTCTTCAACCACTTCACGCCATAAGATAGAGCTCTGCAGAACGTTTGCTTTGTCGATTGAGTAAACATTTTTGTTACGTAGACGTGCCGATTCAAATGCAATCTTTGCAATGCGTTCGATTTCGTAGCGGTGGTACACTTCTGTATCAAACGCTTTTTCAGTTGCGCCTTCGCCTTCGCGACCTTTAGGTTGGCCGAAGTAGATGCCGCCTGTTAGTTCACGTACAACCACGATGTCAAAACCACGCTCAGAGATATCAGCGCGAAGTGGAGAGAAAGACTCTAAACCTTTGTGGATTTGTGCTGGGCGTAGATTACAGAACAGTTGGAAGTGTTTACGTAGAGGAAGTAGGGCACCACGCTCTGGTTGATCGTTCGGTGGAAGGTGTTCCCATTTAGGACCACCGACAGAACCAAAAAGTACCGCGTCAGATTCTTCACAGCCCGCTACTGTTGCTTCAGGAAGTGGACTGCCGTGATTATCAATCGCAATACCACCAACATCATACTCTTCGCGAGAAAAGCTAATCGCGTGCTTCTTTTCGATCGCGTCTAGCACTTTATGTGCTTGTTGCATTACTTCTGGGCCAATGCCATCACCAGGTAGTACGGCAATTTTGTATGATTTATCTGTCATGTTAATCCTTTAATTCTTGTTACTGAGCTATGACAGCTCTTTAAAATTTTGTCCCTAAAGCCAATAACATTGGCTCTAGGGCTCTGTTATTGGATATTAAACTGTCGCGATTCTTTGCTGTTTCATTTCTGCGATGGTGTCTGCGCGCTGAATACTATTAATAACGTGCAGTAGCGCTTGACCAGAAGCTTCAACGATATCGGTTGAAACGCCCGTACCGTGGTACTTGCGGCCTTTATAGTTAGCAATAATATCGGCTTGGCCTAAACCATCTTCGCCTTCACCTTTTGCGGTTAGGTCGAATTTGTCTAGTACGATTTCATAACCCGTTAAGCGGTAGATGCATTGGTATAAGGCATCAACAGGGCCGTTACCAACAGCCGCTTCGCATTTCTCTTCATCTCCACATTGCAGTTTGATGCTGGTGGTGGACATAACACTACCAGATTGTACGCTTAGGTAATTCAGTTTATAGAAGTCGTCTTCATCACGTAGGTTTGCGAAGTGCATTAGTGCTTCTAGGTCGTAATCGAACACTTGGCCTTTGCGGTCAGCAAGCTTTAAGAAGTCTTCGTACAATGAATCTAGGTTGTACTCATTGTCTTTGTAACCCATAGCGTCCATGTGGCTCTTAACGGCAGCACGGCCACTGCGGCTTGTTAGGTTCAATGCCTTGTTTTTCAAGCCAATAGACTCAGGGGTCATGATCTCATAAGTGTTTTTGTTCTTTAGCATGCCATCTTGGTGAATGCCTGAAGAGTGGCTGAATGCGTTAGCACCAACGATAGCTTTGTTGTCTTGAATTGGCATATGGCAAAGCTGGCTAACCAACTTACTGGTACGGTGAATCTCTTTATGATCCAAACCAGTATGAACACCCAAAAGCTCTTGGCGAGTTTTGATGATCATCGCGACTTCTTCTAAAGAACAGTTACCCGCACGTTCACCAATACCGTTAATCGTGCCTTCAATTTGGCGAGCACCCGCTTGTACCGCCGCAATGGAGTTAGCAACCGACATTCCTAAGTCATCGTGGCAGTGCACCGAGATGATGGCTTTATCAATGTTTGGAACTCGGTTGAATAGGGTTTGGATAATACCGCCAAACTCATTAGGCACTGTGTAGCCTACCGTGTCTGGAATGTTGATGGTTTTCGCGCCCGCGTTGATGGCGGCTTCCACCATGCGACATAGGTTATCAATTGGAGTGCGGCCTGCATCTTCACAAGAGAACTCAACATCATCAGTGTAGTTACGAGCGTGTTTAACGGCTTTAACTGCCATCTCAACCACATCGTCATAGCTACGACGTAGCTTATCTTGCACGTGAACTGTTGAGGTTGAAATGAAGGTATGGATACGGAATTGATCTGCGACTTTTAGTGCTTCTGCAGCGGCATCTATATCCTTGGCAACGGCACGAGAAAGCGCACAAATTCGGCTATCTTTGATGTGTTTCGCAATCGTTTGAACCGATTCGAAATCACCGGGAGAAGAAACTGGGAAGCCAGCCTCAATAACGTCCACACCCAGCCTCTCAAGAGCGTAAGCGATCTGTAACTTCTCTTTTACCGTGAGACTTGCTGCAAGAGCTTGCTCGCCGTCACGTAAGGTCGTATCAAAAATTATTACTTGATCGTTCATGGGTGCTTCCTTATATCGACAATAAATCGATTGCTATCCAAATTATTATTAAGAATGATGTTCTTTTAAAAGTGCCAGTTACAAAAAAACCCGCTCAGCGCGGGTTTTAATATTTGTGTAGTTCTTGACCCACAACTTACCCGCGCGATTGGTTCACGATAAGGAGAAGTTTCAGCAGTCGAGAAGAAGAAAAAATCATTACACAAATATCCGTAAATAAACTGTTAACACCATATTTACCGCAATTTATTCTGAGCGTCAAACGAGAAAATCCAATATCAGTGTGCTTTGGTGGTGTTTTTGTTTGGTTTGTGCTGTTTTTTGTTTCCATGTTAGATGTATCGACTGATTGGTGGTTTTGTACTGGCGGGTTAGTTTATCGATTGGCTTATGTATAGGTTAAAACTTTGTAGTAAATCTTTTTGTCGGAACGATTCATCACTAAATCGAATGTATGAGCAAATTAATTAATCAATCGATTAAATAGTGAGTAATTAATGTTCTACTACTGTGTTGATTTATCCCTATAATTAATCGTGTGATTAATTAATAGGATAGGTCTCAATGATGGCAGCGCGTAAAGCAGGACGACCTCAACAAAACCTTGATGTCAGGCAGCTACTCATCGAGCACGCTCGAGATCTGTTCGTTATTCAACCTTACGATAAAGTCTCGACACGTTTAATTGCAGAGCGTGCTGGAGTGAACATTGCGATGATCCGTTACTACTTTGGCAATAAAGCCGGATTGTTTGAAGCGATGCTGCGTGAAACGCTACGTCCGATGCAAATACAGATGCAGAAGTTGGTGACAGAGAGCAGCCATGAGAATTTTCTTGATTTAATGCGAACTTATTATAAAGAGATGGTTAAGGTGCCTAAGTTTCCTCGCTTGATTGCCCAAGTGATGAATATGCCTCCCTCTGAGGTTCAAAGAGAGTTGTTAGAAAAAGTATTTCAGGATGTGGCTAAGCCAGCCCAAGATGTCATCTTTGAAAAGTTAGTCGAGCAGGGCATATTGAAGAAGAACATGGATCCAAAACTGTGTCGCGTTTCGTACATTAGCCTGATGGTATTTCCTTTTATCGCACCGCCACCTTTGTTAGCGATCCACGGTATTGAGCTTAACGAAGCCTTTCTTAATCGTTTAATTGAACACAACATTCAATTGATGACCGAAGGCTTTATCAATGTATCTAGCGCTACTCCCTTGCAGGAATCAAGATAATGAAAATAAGTAAAAAACTCCTCTTTTTTCCAGCACTAGCAGTTGGTGTTATTGGTTTGGTGGTTGCGATTAATTTTAAGCTTGATCCGCCGACTAAACCCGCGGGAGATAGGGCTCGTTTAGTCGAAACGGTCAGCTTAGAACAACAGATGATCGCGCCGTTGGCGGTGGGCTTTGGCAGAGTGGTGCCTAAGGTTGAATGGAAAGCGATTGCCGAGGTGACAGGGCAGATTGTGTACCGTCATCCTGATCTAGAAAAGGGCCAAATTATTGCAGCGGGTACTGAGGTACTAAAGATCGACCCTTTGGATTACGAGTTAAAGTTGGTGCAAGCTGAAGCGGATCTTAAATCAAGCCAGACCTCACTCGCGAAGTTGAATCAAGAAGAAGACAACCTTAAGCAGACTCTTAAGATCGAAAAGAATCGTTTAGTGATCAGTAACAAAGAGCTGCAACGTAAACAGGATCTTCGTAAGAAAGGGCTTACCTCGCAATCGGATGTCGATCTACAACAACAAAGCGCCCTCTCTCAACAGAAGTTGGTGTTAGATATACAGAACCAAATCGCTTTGATGCCAGATGAAAAGCGCGTCGCGGAAGCGGTGATTAAGGTTAATGTATCTAAAGTGAAAGAGGCGCAACGTTCTTTGGATAAAACGGCCATCACTTTGCCGAGATCCATGCGAATCGCTCAGGTTGATATTGAACAAAACCAAGTGGTTAATCTTCAGCAAGAGATGTTTGTTGCTCACGGGATTTACGTTATGGAAGTTGAGGCGCAACTCTCTATTCACGATATGCAAACTTTAGCCTCAAGCTTTACTCAGTTCCCTCGTGATGCAGCAGGCATTCCTAACCCTTACCAAGTGCCGATTAAAGCGACGATCCAGATGAATAGTGGCAGCTTGAATCTGAGCTGGCCTGCGAAAGTCGCAAGAATCAGTGAAACCGTTGATGAAAACCAAGCCACAGCGGGGATCATTCTTGAAATCAATCAAGATTATTCAGCCCTACAGCCAAGCAGTGCCACCCCATTAGTGAATGGTATGTTCGTCAAAGCGGAGATTGAAGGTATGGCGAACCTGAGTTGGGTTGTACCTGAGCGTGCTTTGCATGGCGATAAGATTTATCTGATGGATGACAGCCAACGTTTGCAAGTGGTGAGTGTTGAAGTGCTGTATCGCAGAGACAACCAAGTGGTTGTGAGTGGCGAGCTACAAGCCGGAGACAAGCTGATTCTTAATGATGTTCTGCCTGCTATTGAAGGTATGTTATTGAAAGAGTCTCGTCCAAATGATGATGACCTTTCCGCTGATACTGAGGAGAGCGTCTCATGATCAAGTTCTTCTCTAGGCACCCAACCGCCGCTAATTTGTTGATGCTTGGGTTGCTGATCATGGGTTTGGCTTCTTTGTCCACCATCAAGCGCGAAACCTTCCCCGCGTATGATCCACCTTATATTATGGCGGCGATTGTCTATCCCGGCGCTTCGCCACAAGAAGTAGAAGAGAGCTTGTGTGTAAGAATGGAAGACGCGGTCGATGGCTTGGCTAACATTGAAGAAACTCAGTGTGAAGCGATCGAAGGCAGTGCCCGTTTAATCCTCAAGTTGAATGAGAAAGCAGATATCGGTCGAATGCTGGTGGACGTGCAAACTCAGATCAACTCGATCAATGACTTTCCTACTGAGATTGAATCACCAGTCGTACAAGAGTTGGATTGGAACGAACCGGTTGTTGATATCGCGATTACTGCAGAAACCTCATGGCCAGAACTTAAGGCATACGCGGAAGATCTAAAGCGCACCATCAAGCTCGATTATGACGTTTCATTAGTTGAAGTCAGTGGCTTTTCCGATCATCAATATCGTGTGGAACTGGATACCCAAGCCATTCGTCAGTTAGGTTTGAGTGTTGGAGATATTGCCGATCAGATTGGTCGTCAAAACGTAAAACTGCCTAGTGGTAACGTTGAAACGCCAGATAAAAACTTCCTGATTCGTTTTGATGAAAGACGAATTACACCTGTTGAACTGGAAAGCATTGTGGTTGGATCGGCGCCGAATGGTTCAGTGATCCGTTTACGAGATATTGCCAAGATAACCGATCGCTTTGAACTTGATGAGCAAAAAGTGTTATTTGATGGCAAACCATCGGCTCTGTTAAAGATCAGCAAGAACAAAGAAGATGATGCGCTACGAATTAAAGAAAACGTAACGCGATTCGTAGAAGATCAAAGTGCGATTGCTCCTGATGGCGTGACACTGCAAATGACCAATGATCTCTCGTCGGTACTTTGGGATCGTTTAACCATGATGGTACGCAATGGCTGGCAAGGTATTGTGCTAGTGTTTGCCACTATGTGGCTGTTCTTCAGTTTACGCTACTCGTTCTGGGTGGCGGCTGGCCTGCCGGTAGCCTTCCTTGGAGGCTTGTTTTTGATGGCCAATCTTGGCTTGTCGATCAACATCATGTCTCTAGTCGGCTTGTTGATGGCGATCGGTATTATGATGGATGACGCCATAGTAATAGCCGAATCGATCGCCTCCCATTTAGAGCGGGGACAAAACGTTGATGACGCGGTATACAACGGCGTTAAGAAAGTGCTCCCCGGTGTGTTGTCTTCTTTCCTAACCACAGTCTGTATTTTCGGTAGTTTACTATTCCTTGATGGGGAAATGGGCGCGGTGCTTAAAGCCGTACCTCAAGTGCTTATTTTGGTGCTCTCCTTGAGCTTGATTGAAGCCTTTCTTATTCTGCCAAACCACTTATCTCATTCATTACATAAAGAAAAAAATGATAAGCCAGCGCTGCGCTTCAAAGTGGTGCTGCTAGAGAAATTCGAGAACTTCCGTAATACCACTTTGATGAACATGGTCGAGAAGGTCGTGATATTCCGCTACGCCTTTATGGGCGGGGTGATTACCTTATTGCTTTTATCTATCTCTTTGATTGCTGGTGGGGTTGTGAAATTTCAGCCTTTCCCTGAGTTGGATGGCGATATTGCCGAGGCACGTATCATTCTTCCGCCGGGCGCATCACTCTCTCAAACCGAGAGAGTGGTCGACAAAATCATTGCGTCTGCTGAACGTTTGAACGCCCAGTGGAGCGAAGAGGTCGAAGAAGGCAACACACTGGTTGAGCACATCACCAGCCAATTCAATGCCAACGCAGATGCTAATGAATCAGGCCCGCACTTGGCCACAGTGCGTTTAGACTTACGTGGATCTGAGAGCCGTAACACGGTTATCGATGACTTCATTGATGCGTGGCGAGAGGATATTGGTGATCTGGCCGATCCTATTTCATTGGTGTTCAAGCAGCCTACTATGGGGCCGGGCGGTCGTTCGATTGAAATTCGCGCCAAACATGATGACCTAAGTGCATTGAAATCGGCTTCTTTGGATATTCAGGAATACCTCAATCAGTTTGATGGCGTGCACGGCGTGCTGGATGACATGCGCATGGGTAAAGAAGAGATCTTAGTGAAGCTGCGTCCGGGCGCTGAAACCTACAACGTGAATGGGCAGATGATTGCTTCCCAATTACGTGCTGCCTTCTTTGGTCAGACCGCAGATGAGATTCAAATTGGGGTTGAGAATATCTCGATCGAAGTGCGTCTTGATAAAGAGCAAGCCGGTGATTTACAACAACTGGCTAATTTCCCAATCATCACGGCTGATGGCAGTCAAATCCCGTTGGCGGCATTGGCAACGTTAGATTTTCAACGTAACTATGTGCGAATCCAACGTATTGATGGGCTGAGAACCATCAGTATCTTTGGTGACATAGATAATAAGAAGGCGAGCTCTTCCGCGATTTTGGCTCAGTTCCAAAAAGAAGAAGCGGCTAAGCTGATTCAAAAATACCCGGGCTTACGTTTTGATTTCGAAGGCGAAGCTAAAGATGCCGCTAAGACTGGAGCTTCGATGGGCAAAGGCTTCTTACTCGGCTTATTCGGTGTGTTTGCGATTCTTAGTTATCAGTTCCGAAGCTACTTGGAACCTGTGGTCGTGATGTTGGCGATTCCACTGGCGTTCATTGGTGTTGTTGTTGGTCACTGGTTGTTAGGTCATGCATTGAGTATGCCAAGCATGATGGGCTTTGTGTCGCTCGCAGGGATCGTGGTCAATGATTCGATCTTGTTGGTGCAATACATACGTCACCATGTCGATGAAGGGGATAGCGTGCATGATTCGGTTGTTAAAGCCAGCCGTGAACGTTTCCGTGCGGTATTTTTAACGTCTATGACCACCGCTGCCGGTTTGCTACCGCTATTAACGGAAACCAGCTTACAGGCTCAGGTTATTCAACCTCTGGTGATTTCTATCGTATTCGGGATATTTGCTTCAACCCTGTTGGTTCTGTTTATGATCCCAGCGGCCTATTCGATATTGGCTGACTTTGGTTTGGTTAAGAAGCACGAACCCCTTTCTCTATAGAGCTTTGAAGCCATAAAGTAAGCAATAAATGATAAAGCGGCCTAGAGTCGCTTTATTTTTATGAGAGATGAGTAAGCCATCCGATACGGCTGGATCAGCCACTTCTCAACCATGGAAAATTTCATTTTAGTTCATTCAAAACGTCACTTAACTGTCATTTGTGAGGCATAACTTGATCCTTAACTGAATAAGGATTGTTAAGGAGATCGTATGCGTACTATCGAACCTATTGTCCGCTGGGATGTGGCATTTTCTATTTTCTGTTTAAAGAGTCGTTATAGCGGACAACATGCAACACTCAGTAAAGCCGTGTCTCATACTGGAGATGGACACCTTTACGTTTTCATCGCTCTGATTGCATTACTGGCTGATGGCTATACGGGACGACAGTTTTTAATGGTTGGCTTGGCGGCCTTTGCTATTGAACTGCCTATCTATTGGCTAGCAAAAAATACTCTGAAACGACGTCGACCAGCGGAATTTTCCTCGTTACTTCATTCTCACATTGTGCCGTCAGACAAGTACAGCCTGCCATCAGGGCATGCCGCAGCTGCTTTTGTGATGGCGACCTTAATTGGGCATTTTTATCCAAGTCTATACTTATTTAGCTTGAGCTGGGCTGTCGCGATTGCTGGTTCTCGAGTCTTACTTGGTGTGCACTTTTTAACGGATATATTAATTGGCGCAGCCTTAGGTATTGCTTGTACCAGCCTCGCCATTAACTTCATTTTGTAAGTATTTCGTTGGTAACAACGATGAGTTTGAGTGTTCAAGTTAAAGGAAGATTCATGAAAATCTTATATGGCGTACAAGGTACTGGCAATGGTCATATTGCGCGCGCACGAGCAATGGCAGTGGCTTTTCGTCAACATAATATCGATGTTGATTTTCTCTTTTCAGGGCGTGAAGAGAGTCAGTACTTCTCAATGGAAGCGTTTGGAAACTATCAAACTCGCCATGGTTTAACTTTTTACAGTGAACAGGGGAAGGTTAAATACGGCAAGACATTGATGAAAAATAATATCTGGCGATTTCTCAGTGAGACTAATCAGCTCGATCTGACATCGTATGATTTAGTGCTTAACGATTTTGAGCCGGTGACCGCTTGGGCCGCAAAAAGACAGGGTGTGCCTTGCATAGGAATAAGTCACCAGAATGCGTTCCGTTATGATGTCCCAAAAGAAGGAGGAAACTGGCTAGAACACTCCGTGATCCGACATTTCGCCCCAACAGAGCACAGCATTGGGCTGCATTGGTATCACTTTGAACAGCCAATATTACCACCTATCGTTCACACGCTAGCTCGTCATGAAAAAACGATAGATCAACAACACTTCACTTTGGTCTACTTGCCATTTGAGAATCGGGATGCGATCTCTGAATTACTAATGAAATTCATTTCTCACAATTTTGTCTGTTACCACCCGAGCGTGATTGAGCCTAACCGAATCGAAAATATTGAGTTCAAACCACTCAGCCACACAGGCTTCCAGCTCGACCTAAATCGCTGCTCTGGTGTGGTAGCCAATGGTGGATTTGAATTGCCATCTGAAGCTTTAACGTTGGGTAAGAAATTGCTCCTTAAACCGCTCGAAGGGCAGTTCGAACAACAGAGCAATGTGGCGACGCTAGAGGCGCTTGGATTGGCTCAAACAATGAGTTTTTTAGACGCCGCTATCTTACGTGAATGGCTCAGCGAAAAGCAGGCTGAAGTGGTTACTTATCCAGATGTCGCAAATGCGCTCGTTGAATGGATATTGGCGGGAGATTGGTCCCATCAAGATGACTTAAGAAAACAACTTTGGGACAAGGTGGACTTCCCTAGTTATGTCTCGCTCACCTAACTCATAAGTGGTGTTTTTGAATGTACTGGTTAAATAATTCATGACTTCAATGGGTGGTGTGAAATGTAGCCAAACGATAGAACAGCTAAATAAGTAGCAATGATACTCATAAATACAGCATTTTATGTTTTTTTATAATTATTCAATTATTTGATTTTTAAGCACTATTTAATTGCGGAGGTAAAATAAAATTATTCTTTATCAATCTTGTTGTTAGCTCGAGATGTATTGGTTAATAGTAGTGGTAATTCGAAAAATATCGATATGATAAATATAAGAACTGGTGGTTATCTATTCCCACACCATTACCAATTTAACGCTGTCGAACTGACCAGAGGCAATTTGAATGTTAGAGAAAAAAGACGCAATGAGTGCAATTGCAAGCTACAGAATGGAAAGCACACTTCGTGGAGTAGATTTAAACCTTTTGACTGTATTTGATGCCGTAATGCAAGAGCAAAACATTACGCGTGCAGCTCATAATCTGGGAATGTCTCAGCCTGCTGTAAGTAATGCGGTTGCTCGCCTAAAAGTGATGTTTAACGACGAACTATTCATGCGTCAAGGTCGTGGTATTCAACCGACTCAACGTGCTCGTCAATTGTTTGGCCCAATCCGCCAAGCGCTGCAGTTAGTGCGCAATGAATTACCAAGCTCGGTATTCTCTCCAGAATCGTCTTCTCGTTTGTTTAAGCTGGCAATTTGCAGCCCTTGTGACATGCGTTTTGCTCCTAAGATCATGTCGAGAATCCATGGACAAGCGCCTAGTGTTAAATTGCACATGGATGCCGAATTTGATCGTCAGCTCTCTGAGCGTATGCGTTACCAAGAAATCGACTTCGTGATTGATTACGCTCGTTTTGATGAGCAGGGCTTCTCAAGTACTGAAATCTTCCAGGATGAGTTGGTTGTTGTTGCATCTGTTTCTCACCCTCGTATTAAAGGTGAAGTAACAGCGGCTGAGTTACTTAATGAAAAGCACGCTAAACTGTCTCGTATTCATGGCCAACGTAGCTTCTCAGAGCAAGCGTACCGTGACCTAAATTGTATGCCTTTTTACGAAGGTACGAGCTTGAGTAACGTTCTATACGTTGTTGGTCAATCGGAACTTGTCACGATTGCTCCGCGCTGGATGGTTGAACATGCAGCGAATAAAGAGCAGCTGCAGATCCTGGATTTCCCATTCAATAACGCAGCGATTTCTGGCTTCCTAAGCTGGCACGAATCAAGTGAAAAGGACAAAGGACACATTTGGTTACGAGATCAGTTAATGATGATCTGTGGCGAAGTCGTGGCACTTAACTAGACACTAATCCCTATGTTTTATAAGCCCTAAGCTAGGGGTCTGGCTTGGGGCTTTTTTGTACCTACTATTTTTTGTTGATAGGGCTTATGTTAGTAGAGAGCTTATGTTGATAGAAAACTTAGCGTGAGACGTACTATTACTGATAACTTTGAGCTTCATCAGTTGCCTTTTCCATGATCAGAGGTACACTTGTGCGCTCAAAAAAGCTTACAGGTGTAAGCCAAAGGTAAAGAGATGGCCAATTTAGATTTTCATATCGTAAAAAGACTGCGTGACCAAGTAGCCCAAGGCGGCAACCGTGTAGCTTTGAAGCATAAAGTAGACAATGTATGGCAAGGTATTAGCTGGGAACTGTTTGGACAACAAATCGATACGCTTTCATTAGCACTATTGGCTCAAGGACTGAGAGTTCAAGATAAGATCGGTATCTATTCAAACAATATGCCTCAGTGGACAGTGGCAGATTTTGCCTCTTTACAAGCCCGTCTTGTGACCGTTCCGATTTATCCAACCAATACCGCGGCGCAGTCTTCTTACATTATCCAAAATGCGGATGTGAAGATCTTATTTGTTGGCGAACAAGTTCAGTTTGATGCGGCAGTGAAGCTCTTTGATGAATGTGAACAACTCGAAGTCGTTGTTGCTATGTCTGACGATATCGACCTTCAAGACCACAGCTTTGCTGTCTCTTGGAAAGAGTTTATGGCTTGTGGTGTAGAATCACAGCAAGCTGAACTTGATACTCGTCTTGCCGATGCAAGCATGGACGACTTGCTGACCCTTATTTATACCTCTGGTACCACTGGCCAACCAAAAGGCGTAATGCTTGATTACACCAATATTGGCTACCAACTAGAAGGCCACGATGAGCGTCTTAGTTTAACGAAAGACGATGTCTCATTGTGTTTCTTACCTTTATCACACGTATTTGAGCGTGCTTGGACTTTTTATGTCCTTTATAAAGGCGCAACTAACTGTTACCTGCAAGACACCATGCAAGTTCGTGATGCGTTGAGCGACGTTAAACCAACGGTTATGTCTGCGGTTCCTCGCTTCTACGAGAAGATCTTTTCAGCGATTCACGAGAAGGTATCCAAAGCACCGTTTATCCGTAAAGTGCTCTTTACTTGGGCGGTGAACATGGGGGCTAAGCTCTCTGTTTGTCACCAAGAAGGTCGCACGCCATCGTTGCTCCTTAAAAAGAGTCATGCGCTAGCCGATAAGCTTGTGCTATCGAAACTACGCGCCTTGCTAGGTGGCAACATCAATTTCATGCCATGTGGCGGTGCGAAGCTGGATGAAACCATTGGTCGCTTCTTCCATGCTATCGGTATCAACGTAAAACTTGGCTACGGCATGACAGAAACCACGGCGACAGTATCGTGTTGGGATGATCGTTGCTTTAACCCTGACTCTATTGGTATGTCGATGCCGGGCGCAGAAGTAAAAATTGGTGCTAAGAACGAGATTCTTGTTCGTGGACCAATGGTGATGCGCGGTTACTATAAAATGCCAGAAGAAACAGCAAATACTTTTGACGAGCACGGCTTCCTGAAAACCGGTGATGCGGGCCATTTTGATGAAAACGGTAACCTGTTCATTACCGATCGCATTAAAGAGTTGATGAAGACCTCTGGCGGTAAGTACATTGCCCCACAAGTGGTTGAAGGTGCGATTGGTAAAGATCACTTTATCGAACAGATAGCTGTTATTGCTGACACGCGTAAATTCGTTTCTGCATTGATTGTCCCTTGTTATGACTCGCTAGAAGAGTATGCCAAAGAGCTTAATATCAAATATCACGACCGCGTTGAGCTGGTTAAGCATCACCAAATCGTCGAGATGCTAGAGAAGCGTGTGAATGACCTGCAACAAGAACTGGCTAAGTTTGAGCAAGTGAAGAAATTCAAACTACTGCCAAAAGCGTTTTCTATGGATGATGGCGAGCTGACGCCAACTCAGAAATTGCGTCGTAAGGTTATCAATGATAAGTATCAAGACGAAATCGAAGAAATGTACACTGAAAAGCCGAAAGATAAGTAGTTTTCTACTTAGATAAAGTTTCAGTTGTTTAAAAATCCCCCTACGAATGTGATTGCATTTTTAGGGGGATTTTTGGATCTATAGACTCAGTATAATGTGCGAAAGCGCACATCAATAAGGCTGTTATTTATCGATAAATAGCGATCTTTTTAAATATTAAGTGCTTTTTTTTTATTACCCATAAGTTTTTTAAACTGGTTGTTGAGCTTGGTTTGGATTTTATTTGTTGTTTTCAGCTAATAGTTGGTTGTTTGGCACAGTTGACGAATAATAGTGGTTAGACCCGATGATAATAAAGCGTTAAAGTTGTTTCGTATTACTGTTTGTTGTTATCACGATAGACAGACATAGCCGAAAAAGTGGAAGTATTTCGAATTAGGCTACGAATAAGCCCTAGACTATGAAAAACCAGCCCAACATGTTAACCAAATGTGATTGGAAACTGGTGAGGAGAGCAATATGACAACAAAACCTGAAACAGCCATGTTATCCGGCGCTGAGATGGTGGTGCAGTCTCTAATTGAAGAGGGTGTAGAACAAATCTTTGGTTACCCAGGTGGTTCTGTACTTGATATCTATGATGCCCTGCATGCTAAAACTGCTGAAATTAAACACGTATTAGTACGACACGAACAAGCCGCGACCCATATGGCCGATGGTTATACTCGTTCTACCGGTAAACCCGGTGTAGTACTTGTATGTTCTGGTCCTGGCGCAACTAATACCGTTACTGGTATTGCAACGGCCTACATGGACTCAATCCCAATGATCGTTATTTCTGGTAACGTACCAAATAACCTTATTGGTAACGACGCCTTCCAAGAGTGTGACATCGTGGGTGTATCCCGTCCGATTGTTAAACACAGCTTTTTAGTAAAGAAAGCGGAAGACATTCCAGACGTCGTTAAAAAAGCATTCTATATTTCAACGACAGGACGTCCCGGTCCTGTGGTTATCGATTTGCCAAAAGATATCCTAAATCCACAAATCAAACTTCCTTATGAATACCCAGAAACCATCAAAATGCGTTCGTACAATCCAACGCTTACTGGGCACAAAGGACAGATCAAGAAAGCATTGAAGGCACTTCTTGAAGCGAAAAAACCGGTACTTTATGTCGGTGGTGGTGCTGTTATTTCTGAGGCAGATAAGCCATTGTTAAAATTGGCAGAAGCTCTGAATTTACCCGTTGTCAGTACTTTAATGGGGCTTGGTGCTTTCCCGGGTACCCATGAGAACTCTTTGGGTATGCTGGGCATGCATGGTTTGTATGAAGCCAATATGGCGATGCACAATGCCGACTTGATCTTTGGTATCGGTGTACGTTTCGATGACCGTACTACCAATAACTTAGATAAGTACTGCCCTGATGCGAAGATCATGCACATTGATATCGACCCATCTTCTATCTCTAAGAACGTTAAAGTGGATCTACCGATTGTAGGCTCAGCAGAGAAAGTATTAGAGAGCATGGTGAACCTACTTATTGAGCAAGGCGGAACCAATGACGCGCAAGCGATGGAAAGCTGGTGGAGCGAAATAAAACAATGGCAAGAACGTGATTGCTTAGCGTATGACAAATCTTCTGAGCGCATTAAGCCACAGCAAGTTATTGAAACACTTCATAAAGTAACCAATGGCGATGCGTATGTTGCTTCAGATGTTGGTCAACACCAAATGTTTGCTGCATTGTATTACCCATTCAATAAACCACGCCGTTGGATTAACTCGGGCGGCCTAGGCACGATGGGCTTTGGTCTACCTGCGGGGATGGGCGTTAAGTTTGCTAAGCCAGAAGAAGAAGTGGTGGTCGTAACCGGTGACGGCAGTATTCAAATGAACATCCAAGAGCTGTCGACTGCGCTGCAATACAATATCCCAGTTAAGATTATTAACTTGAACAACCGTTTCTTAGGAATGGTTAAACAGTGGCAAGACATTGTTTATCAAGGTCGTCACTCTAACTCATATATGGACTCTGTTCCTGATTTTGCTGCTATCGCAGAGGCATATGGCCACGTCGGTATGCGCATTTCATCTCCGGATGAGCTGGAATCAGGTTTGGAAAAAGCACTGGCGATGAAAGACCGTTTGGTATTTGTCGATATCAGTGTTGATGATACCGAGCACGTATACCCAATGCAGATCAAAGGCGAGGGTA
The DNA here is from genome assembly GCF_024347655.1 of Vibrio toranzoniae. Taxonomy (NCBI): domain Bacteria; kingdom Pseudomonadati; phylum Pseudomonadota; class Gammaproteobacteria; order Vibrionales; family Vibrionaceae; genus Vibrio; species Vibrio toranzoniae. Next base: position 418,017 of record NZ_AP025514.1, read on the forward strand.
TGGATAACATGTGGCTAAGCAAAACGGAGAGAACATAATATGAGACACATCATTTCACTATTAATGGAAAACCAACCCGGTGCGCTTTCTCGTGTGGTTGGCTTGTTTTCTCAGCGTGGCTACAACATCGAGTCGTTGAACGTATCTCCCACTGACGATCCAACGCTTTCTCGCTTGAACGTAACGACTAACTCGAACGAAATGCAGCTAGAGCAGATTCAGAAACAGCTGCACAAGCTTATCGACGTACTTAAGGTACAAGAAGTCTCTGAGCTTGAGCATATCGAACGTGAATTATTGATGGTAAAAGTACGTGCGAGCGGTTTTGCTCGTGCAGAAGTGAAACGTACCGCGGATATTTTCCGTGGCCAGATTGTGGATGTGACGGCTTCGCAGTATACGGTGCAAATGGCCGGTACCAGTGAGAAGCTGGATGCTTTCATTCAGGCGTTGTCTGAAGTAACGGAAGTACTTGAAGTGGCTCGCAGTGGGGTTGTTGGCATCGCTCGTGGTGAGCGAGCGTTAAAAGCATAAACAAGACTTATTTTAAGAGATAATGTTAAAGCCGCTTTTTTAAGCGGCTTTTATTTTGTCAACTTTGTCACTTTTCCATCTGAACAAAACAAGGTACTACTGCTATTCCATGTACCTTGCCCCCTTCTCAGCATCCTCTAAGGTAAGAGCCAGTTGTGCCTCCAAATATTTTATTAGGCGGGGTTCTTATCCATAGGCTACGGTTTTTGTATGATTAGACTAAAGTCTAATGTTGGCGATAATTTGAGCTAAACTGAAAAATAAGGAAACTACCTTGCTTCACATAGCACCCTATTAAATGGTGCAACAAATTAGAGTGTTTATTAGATGTAATAGGACGACACCGGTAACTTAATTTAACTGGTTAGCTAGACTTATCAATAACTTGAAAGGTAGCTGTCGAATTAGGTGAGTTGGAGCAAGAGTTTGAGGATCATACTGTCTGGTTAAAAGAGGCGTGGTATGTTTGTCGATTTTTTAGTGAGGTTAACCATAGGCACATTAGTCATACTTGGCTTTCAACTGAGTGCACTGTATTTTTTACCTATGGTTGTGCTGCTCAATACACATCATAAAGAGTTTTTTGGGTGGTAGTTCAGTCGTCATGCTGGATGCAAAAAAAACGGAGCTATCAGGCTCCGTTTTTATATTTTATGCGAATCGGTTCATTCTTATAGAACGTGAACCGATGCCGTGTTTGTAGTACCAGAAGCGACTAGAGCACCAGAAACCATTACTACGATGTCGCCTTTGTTACCTAGGCCAGATTGTAGAGCGATTTCTTTACCGTTGATGTAGAACGCGTCTGTGTTCTCGATAGAGTCAACAAGAACTGGTTTAACACCTTTAGTAAGAACTAGCTGTGCAGCTGTCTTTTCGTTCGTTGTTAGAGCAAGGATGTTTGCAGTTGGGAAGTACTTACGTACTGAACGTGCAGATTTACCGCCTTCAGTTGCAACAACGATTAGAGGAGCTGCTAGCTTCTCTGCTGTGTCTACCGCGCCTTTACATACTGCTTCAGTGATGCGTAGACGTGGGCTGTCTAGACGAGAACCTAGCTCAGCTTTAAGCGCTGAATCAGTGCGGTTCGCGATTTGAGCCATGATAGTAACAGCTTCAACTGGGTACTTACCTTTAGCCGTTTCACCAGAAAGCATTACTGCATCAGTACCATCCATGATTGCGTTCGCAACGTCACCCGCTTCTGCACGAGTTGGACGTGGGTTGCTGATCATAGAGTCAAGCATTTGAGTTGCTGTGATAACCATCTTACGTGCACGGTTACACTTCTCGATCATCATCTTCTGAGCGAAGATGACTTCTTCAGCTGGGATTTCAACACCTAGGTCACCACGAGCAACCATGATGCCGTCAGAAGCTTCAAGGATTGAATCGAAGTTATCGACACCTTCTTGGTTTTCAATCTTAGAAATGATGTGGATGTTCTCGCCGCCGTTAGCATTTAGCAGCTCACGGATTTCTTTAACGTCTTCTTCTTTACGGATGAAAGAAGCAGCAACGAAGTCGACGCCTTGCTCACAACCAAACTTAAGGTCAGCTTTGTCTTTCTCAGAAAGAGCAGGAAGTTGAACAGAAACGCCAGGAAGGTTAACACCTTTGTTTTCGCCTAGAGCACCGTTGTTAAGAACTTTACACTTAACTTCAGTATCTGTTGTTGCGATAACTTCCATTTCGATTAGGCCGTCATCAACAAGGATAGTGTTACCTGCAGCTAGGTCTTTAGCGAAACCTAGGTAAGTTACAGCTACTACGTTTTTGTTACCAACAACTGTTGCGTCAGTTGTAAAAGTGAACTCTTGACCAGCGACTAGATCTACGTCGTTACCATCTTCAAGTTTGATAGTACGGATTTCAGGACCTTTAGTATCTAGAAGGATAGCAAGTTGCTCACCTTTGTTTTCCATTACTTTACGGAAGTTCGCGATACGAGTGCCGTGCTCTGCGAAATCACCGTGAGAGAAGTTAAGACGCATAACGTTCATGCCAGCATCTACTAGTTCAGTTAGCTTCTCTACAGATTCAGTTTTAGGGCCAATCGTACATACGATTTTGGTCTTTTTCATGGAAGGTACTCTCCGGTAAGTATTGTTACAATTTGAAATTTATTTAAGTTCTGAAGATTGGTCCGCTACCTCAACATTTTGTGCCTGTTGAGTAAAAGTTTCGGACTATCACTATTGTCTTCAGAGTTGTAAGTCTTTCATCTATTTTAGTCATTTTATGACCAAAAGATTTTGATTCAACATCGGGTTTCTGTGACTTACGCCAATATATCAGGGGTAAGTTGCAAAAAAATAACGGTCAGTTCTGTAATTTTTTTTCTTTTCGGGTGCGGATTCTACCACCTAATGAGTTCAATATCACTGCTTAACAATTGTCTTAGGACAAGGTTTTATCTCTATTTATTAATTTTTTAGATCAAAATAAATGGACTAAATGGTTTCGTTGTAATTATAATATGTTTCATATCGAAACTTTGTGGCTTTTATTTAATGTCGAAACGAAACACTCAGCTCAGAAGACATGCGATTTCTAACCTAGTGAGCGAAAAAGGCGAGGTTAGTGTTGATGAATTATCCGCTAAGTTCGAAACCTCAGAAGTCACTATTAGAAAGGACCTTGCGTCTTTAGAGAAAAACGGTCAGCTTTTACGCCGTTATGGTGGTGCGATTTCTCTTCCGAAAGAAGTTGTCAACGAAGAGCTAGGTCAACAAGTTTCGACTCGAAAGGTTTTATTAGCAAAAGCCGCTGCAGATTTAATTCGCGACCATAACCGTATTGTTATCGATAGCGGAAGCACTACTGGCGCCCTAATTCAGCAACTCAATAGCAAGCGTGGTTTAGTGGTGATGACCAATTCATTGCACGTTGCTAATGCGCTTAATGAACTTGAAAGTGAACCGACATTATTAATGACGGGTGGTACTTGGGATACCCATTCGGACTCTTTCCAAGGAAAAGTCGCGGAGTCTGTACTTCGAGCTTACGATTTTGACCAGCTGTTTATCGGGGCTGATGGTATTGACCTAGATAGAGGCACAACTACGTTCAATGAACTGGTTGGCCTGAGTAAAGTTATGGCTGAAGTGTCACGAGAAGTCATTGTGATGGTTGAGTCGGAAAAGGTGGGGCGAAAGATCCCGAATTTAGAACTGGCATGGGAACACATCGACATTCTGATTACCGATACAGACTTAGGCGAAGAATCCCAAGCATGTATTGAATCACATGACGTTCGAGTGATCTTGACCGATCCAGCTTAAAAACAAATTTTAAGTATTTACCTTCCTATTATTGATCTTAATAAAGATATGGCCTTTGCTTGCTGCCAATAGGAATAAAACAAAATTGATGGAGTAAAAATATGTGTGGAATTGTTGGTGCAGTAGCACAGCGTGATGTAGCTGAGATTTTAGTGGAAGGCTTACGTCGCCTAGAATACCGAGGTTATGACTCCGCGGGTGTGGCTGTGGTTGATAATGAATCCAATTTAACTCGTGTACGCCGCCTTGGTAAAGTACAAGAGTTAGCCGATGCAGTAGAAGAGCAACACGTGACGGGTGGTACGGGGATCGCTCATACACGTTGGGCGACACATGGTGAACCATCTGAAGCGAATGCTCACCCACACATGTCTGGTGATATTGCTGTTGTGCACAATGGCATTATCGAAAACCATCAAGCACTACGCGCTATGCTACAAGAACGTGGTTACGAATTTACTTCACAAACCGATACTGAAGTTATCGCTCACCTAGTTGAGTGGGAACTTCGTACATCGGCTTCTCTCGTTGAAGCGTTGCAAAAAACAGCAAAGCAGTTAGAGGGGGCATACGGCACGGTAGCGGTTGATCGTAAAGATCCTAGCCGTATCGTTGTTGCTCGTTCTGGTAGCCCGATCGTTATCGGTTTTGGTGTCGGTGAGAACTTCCTAGCCTCTGATCAACTGGCGCTACTAAACGTCACTCGCCGTTTCATGTACCTAGAAGAAGGTGATGTTGCTGAGGTGACTCGTCGTGATGTCACGGTATTTGATGTAGCGGGCGAGCGTGTTGAGCGTGAAATCGTTGAATCAAACGCTGAACATGATGCTGGTGATAAAGGTCAATACCGCCACTTCATGCAAAAAGAGATCTTCGAACAGCCAACCGCGCTGATCAACACAATGGAAGGTCGTATCTCTGAAACTTCGGTTACCACTAACGCAATTGGTGTTAAAGCTGAAGAGATCCTAAGCAAGGTTGAACATGTTCAGATCATCGCATGTGGTACGTCTTATAACTCAGGCATGGCTGCGCGTTACTGGTTTGAATCTCTAGCGGGCGTAAGCTGTGACGTAGAGATTGCTTCTGAATTCCGTTACCGTGATTTCGTTGTTCGTCCGAACAGCTTACTCGTCACTCTGTCTCAGTCTGGTGAAACGGCTGATACGCTTGCTGCCCTTCGTCTTGCAAAAGAGAAAGGTTACATGTCAGCAATGACGATCTGTAACGTTGCGGGTTCTTCGTTAGTTCGCGAATCTGACTTTGCCTTCATGACTCGCGCAGGAACGGAGATCGGTGTTGCTTCTACTAAAGCTTTCACTACCCAACTAGCAGCGATGCTGATGATGGTCACTTCAATTGGTCGTTTACAAGGTCGCATCAATCAAGAGAAAGAAGCGGAAATCGTTCAAGCACTGCACCAACTGCCTGCGGATATCGAGAAAGCATTGGCGTTTGATAAAGAGATTGAGGCGCTAGCCCCTGACTTTGCCGATAAGCACCACACATTGTTCCTAGGTCGTGGCGAGTTTTACCCAATCGCAATGGAAGCGTCTCTTAAGTTGAAAGAGATCTCTTACATTCACGCAGAAGCCTACGCGGCAGGTGAACTTAAACACGGCCCTCTAGCGCTTATTGATGCAGACATGCCAGTAGTGGTCATTGCACCAAGCAACGACTTGCTAGAGAAGCTGAAATCAAACGTTGAAGAAGTACGTGCTCGTGGCGGTTTACTTTACGTATTCGCAGACCAAGACGCTGGCTTTGAAAGCGATGAGAACATGAAGATCATCAAGATGCCTCACGTAAATGAAGTTACAGCACCTATCTACTACACAGTACCGATGCAGTTGTTGTCTTACCACGTGGCATTAATCAAGGGTACCGACGTTGACCAACCTCGTAACCTTGCTAAAGCCGTTACCGTTGAGTAATCGTAAGCTTAGCTAGAAACATAGATAATAAGAAGCCCATCCTGTGATGGGCTTTTTTGTACCTGTTATTTTTCATGCAACATGGCACTTTAATCTCTTGGTGTCGCTACCTTGATTAAGCGTTAAGAGCCTGCTCTAGGTCAGCCAAGATATCTTCGATGTGCTCAATGCCTACTGAAAGACGAATCATTTCTGGTGATACACCGGCTTGCTTTTGTTCCGCTTCGCTTAGTTGACGGTGTGTTGTGGAAGCTGGGTGGCAAGCAAGAGACTTGGCATCGCCAATGTTTACTAGGCGCTTGAAGATTTGCAGCGCATCATAGAAGCGAACTCCCGCTTCATAACCGTCTTTCAAGCCAAAAGATAAAATAGCCGATGGCTTACCCTGCATGTATTTTTCAGCAAGCGGATAGAATTCCGAACTAGGCAGGCCGGCATAGCTTACCCAACTTACTTTTTCATGTTGTTTGAGATATTCCGCCACTTTCAATGCGTTCTCTGTGTGTCGATCCATACGTAACGACAACGTCTCCAAGCCTTGCATTAACATGAAAGCATTCATTGGTGACAGTGCTGAACCTGTATTACGCAATGGTACGGTTCGAGCGCGACCAATAAAGGCGGCCTCACCAAAGGCTTCGGTATACACCACACCGTGGTAAGAAGGCTCTGGCTGGTTAAATACAGGGAAACGATCTTTGTGATCTGCCCATGGGAATTTACCCGAGTCGACAATCACACCACCTAAGGTTGTACCGTGACCACCAACGTATTTGGTGAGTGAGTGCACCACGATATCAGCGCCAAAGTCGATAGGCTTGCATAGCACTGGAGTCGCGACTGTATTATCAACAATCACAGGTACACCCTGTGCGTGAGCAAGCTCAGCGACACGCTCTAAGTCGATGATATTACCAGCTGGGTTACCGATACTCTCACAGTAAACTGCTTTGGTTTTTTCATCGATCAGTGCCGCTAAGCTTTCTGGTTTGTCGTCTTTGGCAAAGCGAACTTCTATGCCTTGGTTTGGCAGCATGTGTGCAAACAGGGTGTACGTACCGCCGTAAAGCTGAGGCGTTGAGACAATGTTGTCACCGATCTGTGCTAACGTCTGAATCGCGTAGTTGATCGCCGCGCTGCCTGCACTCACGACTAAGCCTGCAATCCCACCTTCTAAGGCCGCCATGCGTTTTTCCAGCACATCATTGGTCGGGTTCATTATACGAGTGTAGATATTACCTGGCACTGCAAGGTTGAATAGGTCGGCACCGTGTTGTGCATCATCGAACTCATACGCGACGGTTTGATAAATAGGAGTTGCAACTGATTTAGTTGTTGGATCGGTTTCGTAGCCGAAGTGAATCGAGAGTGTTTCGTCTTTCATGAGTCTTCCCTGAACGAGTGAACGATTTGTGTACGCTCATATTGCCGATTTTTTTATAAAAGAAAAGTAAGCTTAGTCACAGAGAGTCAATTGGAACTATGTTCGGCGTGATTAGCAATTTGCGGGAAGTGTTGGGAGCACTAGTTAGACTGTTCCAGAAAAGCAAAAAGCCAGAGCAGTGTGAACTGTTCTGGCTTTTCTAATTTGGTGGCCCCTCCCAGATTTGAACTGGGGACCGAACGATTATGAGTCGTGCGCTCTAACCACTGAGCTAAGGGGCCGTATAGGGCATAGATTATAGGGGAACCGTTTAATGGTGTCTAGACTCTATCGGGGCCAATTCCGCTTACATCTTAGCCACTTAAATCACGCAGGCACAAAAAAGGTGAGCCAACGCTCACCTTTTCTATTTTAAGCTTAAAAGCTAACCACATTAAGGCGTGTGATTATTCGTCTAGGAAGCTGCGCAGGGTTTCTGAACGGCTTGGGTGACGAAGTTTACGCAGTGCTTTTGCTTCGATCTGACGGATACGTTCACGAGTAACGTCGAACTGCTTACCCACTTCTTCTAGAGTGTGGTCAGTGTTCATGTCGATACCGAAACGCATACGCAGTACTTTTGCTTCACGAGGAGTTAGGCCCGCAAGAACGTCTTTCGTTGCACCGCGTAGGCTTGTTGCCGTTGCAGAGTCTAAAGGTAGCTCAAGAGTCGTATCCTCGATGAAATCACCTAGGTGCGAATCTTCGTCGTCACCGATTGGTGTCTCCATTGAGATTGGCTCTTTAGCGATTTTCAGTACTTTGCGAATCTTATCTTCAGGCATTTGCATGCGCTCAGCCAGTTCTTCCGGTAGTGGTTCACGACCCATCTCTTGTAGCATTTGACGAGAGATACGGTTTAGTTTGTTGATCGTTTCGATCATGTGAACCGGAATACGGATAGTACGAGCTTGGTCAGCAATCGAACGAGTGATTGCTTGACGGATCCACCACGTAGCGTAAGTAGAGAATTTGTAACCACGACGGTATTCAAACTTATCTACGGCTTTCATTAGGCCGATGTTACCTTCTTGGATTAGATCCAAGAATTGTAGACCACGGTTTGTGTACTTCTTAGCAATCGAGATTACTAGACGTAAGTTTGCTTCAACCATCTCTTTTTTCGCACGACGAGCTTTCGCTTCACCGATAGACATACGACGGCTGATATCTTTAATGCTTTGAACCGTTAGAGACGTTTCACGCTCGATCATATCCAGTTTTTGGATAGAACGACGGATGTCGTGCTCGTTACGTTTGATCTTTTCAGCGTATGGCTTGTCTGAAGCAAGAACTTCATCCAACCATGCTTCGCTAGATTCATTACCAGTAAATAGGGCAATGAAAGATTTCTTCGGCATTTTGCCGTACTCAACGGTTTGACGCATGATTAGGCGTTCTTGAGTACGTACTCGATCCATTGACGTGCGAAGTTCATTTACTAGGTAGTCAAACTGTTTTGGCGTCAGACGGAATTCTTTGAATACGTCTTGCATCATTGTTGTTGCAAGTGTTGCTTTCGGGCTCTCGTGGCCGTATTCATTGATTGCTAGCTGACGGTTTTGATAGCTAGTACGAAGTGCTGTAAACTTCTCAAGAGCAAGTTCAGGATCGATACCTGTATCTTCTTCCTCTTCCTCGTCGTCTTCAGCGTCTTCTTTGTCTTCGTCTTCCAGATCTGTTTTAGCAAGCTCTGAACCGATGTGTGTTGCCGTTGGCGCTGCAGTGCCATCGTCATCAGGGTCAACAAAGCCATTAATCAGGTCTGTTAAACGAATCTCTTCTGCTTGTACGCGGTCAAACTGTTCCAAGATGTATGGAATGGTGCCAGGGTATTCAGCAACAGATAGTTGAACCGTATTGATACCATCTTCAATACGTTTCGCAATGTCGATTTCGCCTTCACGAGTCAGTAGTTCAACGGTACCCATTTCACGCATGTACATACGAACTGGGTCTGTAGTACGGCCAATCTCGCTTTCTACGCTTGAAAGCGCAGCAGCAGCAGCTTCAGCTGCATCTTCATCTATATTGGCATCGTCATCATTCAGTGCTAGATCATCAGCATCAGGTGCAGTTTCTACTACCTTAATACCCATGTCGTTAATCATTTGAATGATGTCTTCTACCTGTTCAGAATCCACGATTTCTGCAGGTAGGTGGTCGTTTACTTCGGCGTAGGTCAGATAGCCTTGTTCCTTGCCTTTAATAACAAGTAATTTAAGCTGTGACTGCGGATTTTGATCCATAGATGATATCCAACTTCAGGTCTGGTGAAGGACGTTGCATTCTCAAATGCAAACCAATTATGTTAACAAATTTATTAAATGCTGACTAATCAAACAGGGTTACGCTTTTAGATCTAGCATTAAAGCTAGCAGCTCCCTTTTTTCTTCGGCTGATAAACCGACACTTCTTGCTTTGGCCTGCAGGTTTTCAATTTGTTTTTCAACGCACTGGGCAAGGATGTTGTCCAATGAATCTAAAAATATGTCTTCTTGGTTGTCTTCAACGAGGGGGATTTCCCAACTCGCAAGACGAGACAGAAGAGCCTCATGTTTGCTTTCTCGCCAATTTTCTAATAATTGGCCTGTGCTGATATGGGGGTTCACTTGGCAGATATCAAGTACTTCGACGAATAAACTTAGTCCCGGCAGTTGTAAGCCTTTGACACTTGATAAATCCGGTACCATATCAGCATAGTTCGGATTTTGGATAAGCAAAGCGATAACTTCACGCATCGGAGTGCGCTTGAGCTCTTTATGCGGTTGAGGTGTCGGGTTCTTGTTATGAACGCGAGCACGTCTCAATTGATTATCAAATCCAGTTCGTTCGTCTAGCAATTTCTCGAGCAATTCTTGGAAGTAACTGTCAGGAATTTTATTAATCAAGGCGCTAGCGTGTGCACGCAGTGCTGATTTTCCTTCTGTCGTTCCTAAGTTTAGCTTATGTATTTCGATAAGGTTATCGAACAAATAAGTCGAGAGTGGTGTCGCATTTTGTACCAGTTGTTCAAAAGCGTCTTTGCCGTGTTCTCGTATATAGCTGTCTGGATCTTCACCATCGGGTAAAAAAAGAAACTTCAGCGTGTTACCTGTTTTTAGATACTCTAATGCGTTTTCTAATGCACGCCACGCCGCTTCTTTGCCTGCTCGGTCACCATCGTAACAACAAACCACGGTACTGGTTTGTCGGAACAACATTTGAACGTGATCACCCGTTGTAGAGGTGCCCAGTGATGCGACTGAGTAATCAACACCATATTGCGCTAGTGCGACGACATCCATGTAACCTTCAACCACAAGTACTTGCGGCGGTTCACGGTAGGCTTGTAACACTTCATAAAGGCCGTAAAGCTCTTTACCTTTATGGAAGATCGGCGTTTCTGGTGAGTTTAGGTATTTCGGTGTGCCATCTTCTAAAACACGACCACCAAACCCGATTACTCGGCCGCGACGATCGCGAATCGGGAACATCACGCGTCCACGGAATCGGTCGTATCGGTTGCCTTTATCGTTCTCTATTAACATGCCGCCAGTGACGAGCATGTCTTGGGATTCTTTTTGCTGCCCAAAATTTTTACGAACCAAGTCCCACTCGTCGGCCACATAACCAATGCCAAACTTCTGGACGATTTCGCCAGACAGACCACGATTTTTTAGGTATTCAATCGCAGGTTTGTTGGCTGATATTTTGAGTTGTGAGCGATAGAACTGGCTGATGCCGCCCATCAAATCATAGAGGTTACGTTTTTGTTCGCTGTTGGCTCTTGGTGTTGTTGATATTTCGCCGCTGCGTTGCTCCCTTGGAACATCTAAGCCTAGAAATGAAGCAAGCTCTTCAATCGCCTCTACAAAGTCGAGGCGTTCGAACTCCATCATGAAGTCGATGGCATTACCATGCACGCCACAACCAAAGCAGTGATAAAACTGTTTTTCTTGGCTTACGCTGAAAGAGGGAGTCTTTTCGTTGTGAAATGGGCAACAAGCACCATAGTTTTTGCCTTTTTTCTTAAGTTTCACGCGTGCGTCCACAATGTCGACAATGTCGAGACGCGCTAGGAGGTCATCGATGAAACTACGCGGGATGTGTCCTGCCATAAAACCTTAGAAAAATGCACTAACTGAGAGTGTGGGTCATAATAGTGTGAATAGGTTATAGATACAAACAAGCCGTGCGTTCCGAAGGATTGCACGGCTTGTTGCAATTTGATTTGGGATTAAGCGAGTTTAGAGCGAACTAAACCACTCACTTTACCCATATCTGCACGCCCTTGAATTTGTGGTTTCAAGATAGCCATTACTTTACCCATGTCTTGCATGCCCGCTGGTTGAGCTTCAGCGATTGCGCTATCAAGTAGTGCAATAACTTCTTCTTCTGTTAACGGTTGAGGCATAAAGCCTTCAAGTACAGCAATTTCTGCTTGTTCCACGTCAGCAAGATCTTGACGATTTGCTAATTCATATTGAGCAACAGAATCGCGACGTTGCTTAACCATTTTAACTAATACAGCAAGGATGTCGTCGTCGTTCAGAGTGATCCGTTCGTCAACTTCACGTTGCTTGATTGCTGAAAGAGCTAAGCGGATAGTACCAAGGCGCGGTTTGTCCTTGGCTTTCATCGCTAATTTTTGCTCTTCTTTGAGTTGTTCAATAAGAGCCATAACTCAGTCCTTATGGATTAAGTTATTAGTACAGGCGAACGCGACGTGCGTTTTCGCGAGCTAGCTTCTTAGCGTGACGCTTTTGAGCTGCTGCTTTAGCGCGTTTGCGAACTGTAGTTGGCTTTTCGTAATGCTCGCGACGGCGAACTTCAGAAAGGATACCTGCTTTTTCACAAGAGCGCTTGAAACGACGTAGTGCAACGTCGAACGGTTCGTTTTCACGTACTTTAACTATTGGCATATGCCTTTCACCTCAGGGGTTATTCATTATCGCTGGCCACTCAGTACCAAATCAGAGAAGTTACCCATCGAGCTAACTCTCTATTCGCGTTTGGCCATTAACCAGCTTGATCAAAAATGGTGCGGAATTTTAATCCGATCACAGTGGCTTTGTAAAGCACTTTGTCGATTATAGTCTGTACAATATTTGTTTGAAGCGCTTAGGCAGGGTAATATTGCGCTAATTTCCCATTTTAGATGAAAGCGTGCCGAGAAAATTATGCGCATTATTGGTATTGAAACCTCTTGTGATGAAACAGGAATCGCGATTTATGATGATGAGCAAGGGCTGCTTTCTCATCAACTATACAGCCAAGTAAAACTGCACGCCGATTATGGTGGTGTGGTGCCTGAGCTAGCTTCGCGTGACCACGTGAAAAAGACCATTCCACTGATTAAAGCAGCATTAGCGGAAGCGAACCTAACGTCGAAAGATATTGACGGTGTGGCTTACACGGCTGGCCCTGGTTTGGTTGGCGCACTGCTTGTAGGTGCAACCATTGGCCGCAGTATTGCTTACGCTTGGGGTGTGCCTGCGGTGCCTGTTCACCACATGGAAGGTCATCTTCTTGCGCCTATGCTAGAAGATAACCCGCCACCATTCCCATTTGTGGCTCTGCTGGTTTCTGGCGGTCATACCATGATGGTAGAAGTGAAAGGCATCGGTGAGTATCGAATTCTTGGTGAATCGATTGATGATGCTGCCGGTGAAGCGTTTGATAAAACGGCTAAGCTGATGGGCTTAGATTACCCTGGTGGCCCGTTGTTATCTCGACTCGCAGAAAAAGGCACACCAGGTCGCTTTAAGTTCCCTCGTCCAATGACAGACCGCCCGGGCCTAGACATGAGTTTTTCTGGTCTGAAAACCTTTGCAGCGAATACGATTCGTGACAACGACAATGATGATCAGACTCGTGCGGACATTGCTTACGCGTTCCAAGAAGCGGTTTGTGCGACCTTGGTCATCAAATGTAAGCGTGCCTTGGTAGAGACGGGCATGAAACGTATAGTGATTGCTGGTGGTGTAAGTGCCAACAAACAATTGCGTGTTGAGCTTGAAGCACTGGCCCAAAAAGTTGGTGGTGAGGTGTACTACCCACGCACTGAGTTCTGCACTGATAACGGCGCCATGATTGCTTACGCAGGTATGCAACGCCTGAAAAATGGTGAAACAGCCGATTTATCCGTTCACGCCACACCGCGTTGGCCGATTGATCAACTCGAGCCAATTGCTGAATAAAGCAGAGTGTTTGACATGCGGTCGCCTTGTGCGGCCGTTTTTATGTATCGTCGATTTATATACTTGAACGATATGCGTAGTAGATATTAGGGAAGAAAATGAAACAGTTCATTGTAGACAATCAATCGATGGCTTACCTAGATGAAGGTGAGGGCCCGGTTGTTGTATTGGGCCATAGCTACCTTTGGGATAGCGCGATGTGGAAGCCACAGATTGAGGCGTTGAAAACTCAGTACCGTTGTATTGTGCCAGAGCTTTGGTCTCATGGTGAGTCTCAAGCTGCACCGAACTCGATGCGTAACTTGAAGGACTACGCTCAGCACGTGTTGTCATTGCTGGATCATTTGGACATCGAAGAGTTCTCTGTTGTTGGCTTATCGGTTGGTGGCATGTGGGGAGCCGAGTTAGCGGAGCTAGTACCAGCGCGAATCAAGTCTTTGGTTCTAATGGATACTTTCGTTGGTCTAGAACCAGAAGTGGCTCACACGAAATATTTCCACATGTTAGATACCATCACCCAAACAAAGATGGTGCCTCAACCGATTGTAGAAGCGGTTGTGCCATTGTTCTTTGCTAACGATGCTCAAACAAACACCCCCGATTTGGTTGCAGGCTTTACTCAGCAGCTATCGGCTCTTGAGGGTGAGCAAGCTGAAGAAGTCGCACGAGTTGGTCGCATGGTGTTTGGTCGCCGAGATATGATTGAAGCAGTAGAGAATTTTGCTCTGCCGGTTTTGATTGCCGTTGGACAAGAAGATAAACCGCGTCCGGTACTTGAGTCTTACTTAATGCACGATTGCATTACTGGCAGTGAACTGGTGGTGATTCCTGACGCTGGCCATATTAGCTCGCTAGAGCAACCAGAGTTTGTGAATAAGATGTTGAAAGGCTTTTTAGACAAGCACCTACTTTAAGCTATTCAGAGTCGAGTATCATTACTTGGCTGTAGCTTTATTCGACTTAAACTTGCTTTTTCTACTTGCTTCGGCATAGACATATAGAGCGGTTTAAGTCGATTTTTTTTGTCCGATTTTTGGTTCACTGCCATCGAGTAGGCGACGGATATTCTGATGATGACGCAGCACGATCAAGCAACATAGCATGGCGACTGGCAGCGTATATTGAGGTTTGACTAACCAAGCGTAAAACGGGGCAAGTAGCACAGTGACTATTGCTGCTAAAGAAGAGTAGCGAAACAAAAACGCCATCACTAACCAAGTCGCCATGATCATTCCCGTTAGATCGAATCCAATTGGGGCGATGGCGCCAAGTGCCGTTGCGACGCCTTTTCCACCTTTGAAATGGAAAAATATTGGGTACATATGACCAAGGCATGCGGCTATTGCGACAACACCTAAGATGATTGGATCGATATTGAGATAATAGCCAAGCCAGACGGGAATAGTGCCTTTTAGCATGTCACAGAGTAGTACTGATGCCGCGGCACCTTTGCCTCCGACACGTAACACATTGGTTGCTCCGGGGTTATTCGAGCCCACCGTTCTTGGATCTGGGAGCCTTAAGACTCGGCATATCAAGACCGCGCTAGAGATTGAACCTAGTAAATAGGCAGCAATGATCATGATAAGAGCCAATGGGGTCATGTCTGTCCTTAAACGGTTATAAGCTTAACGGTGGGAAAATAATGCTCAATCTAAGAGTAATTGGTATCATATCTGGAATTACGCTAATAATACGTTTTTTTCCCCAATATGGGTATCCGACCTCTAAAAGGACAAGTCATGGCACTGGATAAAGTTTTCATTGAACAGCTAGAAGTAATTACAACGATCGGTGTTTACGATTGGGAGCAAGAGATTAAACAAAAACTTGTGCTCGATATTGAAATGGCTCATGACAACCGCCCAGCTGGCAAGAGTGATGATGTGGTTGATGCTTTGGACTACTCGACAGTGAGCACGGCTGTACTTGAACATATTGCTAATGGCCGATTCCTATTGGTTGAACGTGTGGCAGAAGAAGTCGCTGAATTAATCATGACTCAATTTTCAGTGCCTTGGGTTAAGATCCGTTTAGCGAAACCGGGCGCGGTACCACAAGCAAAAGCCGTTGGCGTGATCATCGAAAGAGGTCAGGCATGACAATAGCCTATGTTGGTGTTGGCACGAACATAGACCGCGACAAGCATGCAAGGGTGGCATGGACGGAGCTTCAATCGTTAGGGACTAACCTTAAATGCTCTAAAATCTATCACTGTGAGCCTGTCGGTTTTAATAGCCACTCGTTTTATAACTTTGTGATAGAACTCGACACATTACTCTCATTGACTGAATTTTCACAGCAACTGCGTAAAATTGAGTTTAAATGGGGTCGTTCTCAAGATGCGCATAAACTTCAAGATCGAAAGCTCGACCTTGATATTGTGCTGTTTGGAGAGGTGGTTTCTGAGAGTGATCCAGAATTACCACGCAGTGATATCTATAAATACCCTTTTGTAACACAACCACTTTATGATCTCTGTCCTGCGAGAGTGATCCCGCAAGACGGAAGAACTGTCCGTGAAATATGGCAGAAGATGCAGCAATTAGACTCGCTCTCTGTCGTAGATATAAAATTATAATTTTAAGGTAAGTAATGAGTTATTTTGAAGCGTTTATGTTGGCGTTGGTACAAGGCTTTACTGAATTTCTACCTATTTCCAGTTCTGCACACTTAATTCTTCCTTCCGCTGTATTAGGTTGGGAAGATCAAGGCTTGGCTTTTGATGTCGCTGTCCATGTCGGTACTTTGGCGGCTGTGGTGATCTATTTCCGCAAAGAAGTTGTGTCTCTTTTGAGTGCTTTCTTTGGCTCGGTATTTAAGGGCGATCGCAGCAAAGAAGCGAAGCTGGCGTGGATGATCATTCTCGCGACGATTCCAGCCTGTATCTTTGGTCTGCTGATGAAAGATATTGTTGAGCTTTATTTACGCAGTGCGTGGGTCATTGCCACGACCACAATTGTCTTTGGTCTGTTGCTATGGTGGGTCGATAAAAACTCAAGTCTGCGTGATGATGAATATCAAGCAGGTTGGAAAAAAGCGTTGTTTATTGGCCTCGCTCAGGCAATGGCGATCATTCCGGGGACATCGCGCTCTGGTGCGACCATTACCGCGGCACTTTATCTTGGTTTTACTCGTGAAGCCGCGGCTCGATTCTCATTCTTAATGTCTATTCCAATCATCACTTTGGCTGGTGGTTACTTAGGTCTAAAGCTGGTGACGAGTGGTGATCCAATCCATGTAGGTACTTTGCTTACGGGTATCGCGGTTTCTTTTATTAGTGCTTATATCTGCATTTACTTTTTCTTGAAGCTTATTTCGCGGATGGGCATGACACCGTTTGTTATCTACCGCTTGATTCTCGGTTTTGGTCTGTTTGCTTTCTTAATGATGCAGTAGCACTCGACTTACGTAGACAAATGTTGCGTCCTAAAGATTGAAACGAAAAAACCCGCTTAGTCGCGGGTTTTTTAATGCATGGTAATCAGCGTTATGAAGATCAATGATCTGCAAGTTCTGATAGGGCGTTTTCAATCGCGGTAGCTCTACGCTTCTCTTGCTCTTCTCGAATATCTTTACCTTGAAAACCATCGGCAATAATCGCTTTCACTTCGACTTGTAACGCGGCTTGATAAGCTGCCTCAAAACGTGCTTTCTGAGGATAAGGCTGATCTTCTAATCCTTTACGACCAGCATGGTCGGCTTGGCAGCAAAGCAATATGTCGTTGAGCCTGTCTGGTTTACGCCAAACATCAAACTTGTTCAGAACCTTGAGGAAGGTCGTCGGTTTGAGCTCTCCTGCACGGTGAATATTAGAGTGTTGCTCACACACTAACAGTGCGAGATCTCTAAATTCATTAGGCACTCTTACTCTGCCACATAGCTTCTTAATGACCTTCAAGCCAGTATGACAGTGCATTTTGTGGCTTGGCCACTCGCTTTCTGGCGTAATACCTTTACCTAAATCATGCACTTGAGCGGCAAAGCGTACTGGTAACGATGGGCTTAATAGCGCAGCTTGTTGAGCCACCATCAGAGTGTGAATACCCGTGTCGATTTCTGGGTGCCACTTTTCAGGTTGAGGTACGCCAAACAAGGCATCAATTTCTGGAAGAACGACCGCTAATGCACCGCACTCTCTTAAAACCGAGAGGAACACTTCAGGGTGTGGTGTACTGAGTGATTTGTGCCACTCTTGCCAAACTCGCTCTGCGGTAAGGTGTGCCAGTTCACCTGATTGCACGATCTCACTCATCATCACCATGGTTTCAGGTGCGACTGTAAAGTTGAGGTGGTGAAGTTTGGCAGCGAAACGCGCAACACGCAGCACACGAAGCGGGTCTTCAACAAAAGCATCGGAGACATGTCTTAAAATGCGATTTGAGAGATCTTGTTGGCCGTGGTACGGATCGTAAAGCTGGCCTTTGTCATCTTGAGCGATGGCGTTGATCGTCAGATCTCGACGCATCAGATCTTCTTCTAGGCTTACGTCTGGGGCAAAGTAACATTCGAAGCCTGTGTAACCAGAACCTGACTTTCTTTCGGTACGAGCCAGTGCGTGTTCTTCCTTGGTTTTTGGGTGCAAGAATACGGGGAAATCTTTTCCCACAGCAGTAAAGCCGAGGTTTTCCATCTCTTGAGGGGTACTCCCTACCACGACCCAATCTCTATCATAACTGTCAATATTAAGCAGTTTATCGCGCACTGCTCCACCGACAAGATAGCGTTGTAGGCCATGACCTTTTGGTAGGCTATCGTATATTTGCAACTTATCACCTCGAAATGTTTTATCACTGCTGGACTTTACGGCAAGCAATGGTACTTTCCATTAATCGTAATTATAGGGCAGCACATGTATAAGGAATATTTTGGCTTCGTTGAGATGCCATTTTCGATTGTACCAAATTCTCGCTATTTGTTTTTGAGTCAGCGCCACCAAGAGGCAATGCAGAACCTACAAGCCGGTTTAGGCGAGGGTGGGGGCTTTGCAATGCTTACTGGTGAGGTAGGTACTGGTAAAACAACGGTCGCTAAGGCGATGTTGTCTTCACTCGATAGTCAGACTCAAGCTGGCCTTATACTCAACCCTACGTTTTCCAATACCGATTTGCTTGAAGCTATCTGTGATGAGTTTGAGGTGGAATACCCTGAAAAAGCATCGCTCAAGCAGCTGAGTCAGGCGATTCATCACTTTCTGCTTGATAGCCATGCCGACGGTATTCAAACCTTATTGGTCATTGATGAAGCTCAGCACCTCGCTGCCGATGTGTTGGAGCAGTTACGCCTTCTAACCAATTTGGAAACTGATAGTCGTAAACTGTTAAAAGTGCTGCTGGTTGGCCAACCAGAATTGCAGCAACATCTACAGACCACGCAATTGCGTCAGCTTGCTCAGCGCATTACTGGTCGTTATCATCTATTGCCTCTTAACACTGAAGAAACCGGCAAGTACATCGCGTTTCGTTTGGAAACTGCAGGCGGCGAGCAGATGTTGTTTTCCAACCGTTCTATCAAGCTGATCGCTCAATACACTCATGGCATTCCAAGATTGATTAACTTGGTGTGTGATAAAGCATTGCAGCTAGCTTTCCATGATGGTGAGCAAACGCCTTCAAATGAGACGGTTAACCGAGCTTGTCAGCAGATTATGGCTTTTCAAGCTGAGGTGTATCACGTTGAAAGCCCTCGAGTTTCCCACGTAGCAACTAAATTATTTCAATACGTAGGAATTGCCACGTTAAGTGTTGGCCTCGCGGTAGCGACGTTTAACTTCGCCCCAGCATACATAGATTCATGGTTACCGCCTAAAAGTTCAGGCGAAGCACCAGCTCCAGTATCTGCAAAAGCTCAGCGCTCTTTGGTAGCAGAGGCTCCCAAATTAGTCGTTGAGCCTGAACCTTCTAAGTTTGAGTTACCCAAACATATTCAGCAGCACTTGATGCTGGGAACTAACCGATCTCTTGCGATTCAGGATCTTTATACCCTGTGGGGGTATCAATCTTCTCTGCGAGATGGCTTGTGTTTAAGTGAGCCACAAAGCGTATTTGTGTGTGAGCAATATCAATCCAATTTAGAGTCGTTGATAGCGCTTGCGGTACCTGTAGTACTTCACCTCAAGGTAGATAAAGAGTCCGTGTTTGCGGTACTTTATGGCGCGTCTGAGGATTCAGTGGAACTACTCGTTAATGAAAAGCTATTGGTGATGCCGAAGCAATCCTTAAAGAAAATTCGGCAAGGCGATTATGTCGTGATTTGGAAACAGCCGCTAAGAGAGATGCTTAAACAAGGGCATCAAGGTGAGGCGATTGCGTTGCTTGATCTGTTACTGTCTGAAGTCTTGGGTGAAGGTGTCTCTGGCAGTGATGTGTTCGACAATGAGTTAAAAATGAAAGTTGAAGCTTTTCAGGCTTGGCAGGGGATATCTGTAGACGGCATCGCTGGAAAACAGACGTTAACAAGATTACAAAGATTAGCTCAACTTGATTCTCCCAAGTTGATGTCACTAGAAGGGGGCGAAAGCTAATGTCACGTATTATGCACGAGCTCAAACAGTCGTCTCACAAACAGTCTTCTATTAATAAACCCGCCTTCAAAGGCTACCAGAATCATCATGTTCCTAATTCTGCAAAAGGGGTTAGCAACAAACGAGGTTCATCGTTAGCGATGGGGTTGCTCTTAATCTTGGTTCCTTCTTTGTTGGTGGGTGGCTTTCTGGTTTATCAATCACACAGCCAACAACAGGTGTTCTCGGCCAATCACCCCGTCAGTCTCGTGCAACCAGAGTCAAAGACTCAGCCTGAGCTTGAAACTCAAACGATTGAAACCAGAACACAGACTGAAGCTACAGCGGTGGAAGCGGATGAAGCGTTGTTTGCTGTTCGTGTAGCGCCGACAAGTAAGACGTTAAAAGCATTACCTCGCCAAGAAGTGTATGCACACGTTGATCTTGAAAGTACCAATGTCGCAGCCGACACAGCAGTAGTGATGGCCAATACTAATAGCACAATGCAAACAACAGCCAGTGCTGAGTCAGGTCGTGCTCAACCAACGGTTCAGTCAAGTATGATCGGTGAGAGTAACGAATTGCAATCGGATAGTGACTTGCTGAAAGGGTTAGACTTTAGTGAGTTACCACCAGAGTTGGCATTGAAGCTTGAATCCATCATGGGCGAGCAACAAAGTGCGCCTGAGCCGATGGATTCACGACCAGTAAAACAGGTGGGATCTCAAGTCATTGAGTTAGAGTATCATCGCAACAGTTTGTCTGGGGTGTTACCTAAGTTAAACCTACAAACTCATATGTATTCTAGTAGTGAAACCAAACGCTGGGTCAAAGTGAATGGCCAAGAAGTGGCTCAAGGAGATTGGATAGGACAAGACATTCAGCTGTTAGAGGTTAAGCCTCAATCGGTGATCATTGAGTTCAACCAGCAGAAGATAGAGATCCCAGCCCTGTACGAATGGCAAGGCTAGTGGAAAAGCGAGGTTGTTTGAGTTGATGACCAAAGTGACAGGCAAATAAAAAGGAGCACCGCGGTGCTCCTTTTTGATATTCGATACTGAGTTCACTGTACCTGACACAAAACGATAAGCTTACGCCCAACCGTTTGGCGACTTTCTGCGACGAGGCATAATGTGTGGCAGGATAAGGCCAAGAAGTAAACCAACACCAGCAACACCACCACCGTACATGAAGTACTTCAATAATAGGTCATCTTTCTGAGTATCGAGTTTAGCACGCAGTTCACGGTTTTCTGTTTGAGAGCTCGTGAGCTGTTGGCTAATCTCGCTGTAGTTTTGCTCAAGTTCAGCAATTTGCTTGTTACGAGACTCTAGAGAGCTGGCTAGACCAGCTTTTTCACTGTCAGCACTTTGGCGTGCATTGGCTAGTTTACCCTTTACCTCTGTTAACTCTTTCTCTAATTTCGGCATGCGCAGTGCCATACTTTCTTGAGTGCTTACAAACTTACTCTCAACCCAACCTTTACGGCCACGGCTGTCTTGGATCTGAGTGTAACCCGTGCTTTTGTTGGTTTGTAGATATGTAATCTTTTCACCAGCGTCAACACTGCCGATAATACGGTAGGTATTGTTTGGGCCAGAATGCATATAAGTAAACAGTTTGTCAGCAATATAACGGTCTTGTGCAAAGGCAGCTGGAGCCGCAAGCATTGCGAACAAAACTAAGCTAATCAGTTTTTTCACAGTAAATCCCTTAACGATTCAAATTGGGTAGGCGTATGAGTCTGCCTCAATCAGCAAATGATATTTAGTTTTTTTATGTGGTGCAACAAAGAAGGGAGGCAAAGCCTCCCTTTCTGTGCGTTTGAGTCAATAATGACATGACATTTACATATCATTACTGAAACTTACCGTTTTCTGACGCTAGTGCTTACTAGCGTAAGGGCTATTACATGGTAAACATAGCCTGAATTGCATAAAAGAATACAACAGCAAGTAGAGCACCTGCTGGCAGTGTTACAATCCAAGAAGCTACGATGTTACGCACAACGCCTAGGTTTAACGCTGCGATACCACGAGCAAAGCCTACACCTAATACCGCACCCACCAATGTTTGTGTGGTAGAGATTGGAAGGCCAGTACCAGAAGCCAGTACAACCGTACATGCTGTAGCTAACTGAGCGGCAAAGCCACGGCTAGGTGTTAGTTCTGTAATACCAGTACCCACCGTCGCCATTACTTTATGACCCATTGTTGCAAGACCCACAACGATACCAATACCGCTGAGTGGAAGAATCCACCATGCGATAGTGCTCTTACCTGAGATTTCACCCATGTGTTCAACGGTTGAAACAACCGCAGATAGAGGACCAATCGCGTTAGCTACGTCGTTTGAACCGTGTGCGAATGCCATTGCACAAGCAGTGATAACCATAAGTACGCTGAAGATGCCTTCAACGCCAGCAAAGCCATGGTCTTCTTCGCGATTAGCAAATTTCTTTTGAATGTATAAGTAACCGCCAACCATGACTAGAGCAGAAACACCAGCTGCCCATAACCAGGCTTCAGTGCCGCTTAGGTGAAGACCAACGTGTTTAAGACCTTTCTTGATCGTTACAAGTGCAATAACCATTGTCGTAATGAACATGTACACAGGTACAAAACGCTTAGCGTTAAACAGCGGGTTTTCTGTATCGAATATCAGTCGCTGAGCACTGACAAAAATGAGATAGGCGAAGATACCGGAAATTAACGGTGTGACAATCCAACTACCCACAATACCTTGGACGCTGTTCCAGTCTACAGCTTCAGTACCTACAGACACACAAGCAAAACCGATGATTGCACCGATGATAGAGTGAGTCGTTGATACTGGCCAGCCCATGTATGATGCTAGAAGCAACCATGTACCAGCAGCCAGTAGCGCAGACATCATACCGTACACAAGTACATCCGGTTGATGAGCGAAGAGAGATGTTTCGATAACACCTTTACGGATAGTGTCAGTGACTTCGCCACCCGCAAGGTAAGCACCTGCGAACTCAAAGATCATTGCGATAATGATCGCTTGTTTTACGGTTAGAGCTTTAGAGCCTACTGAGGTGCCCATTGCGTTCGCAACGTCATTTGCACCAATACCAATAGCCATCAAGAAACCGAAAGCTGCTGCAACAATAATCAGGACAGTGCCGTAGTTAGCAAGGATATCCATCGTAATACCTAGTTGTTTGATAACAAGCGGAGCAAATTTAGACGCAAAAAACCGCTCAGCGAGAGAAATACTCAGCGCATAAGTGGTTTGGTTGAAAAAGTGCTCTTCGTTATATGGTTAACGTATGATTTAAGATCGAGAAAGCATTACTTCAAGACGAGCGCCGACACGCTGTGCTTGATCTGCAATACCACCAACCCATTCAAGAATCTTGTATAAGAACATGATGTCAACTGGATTCAGATCGCCTTCAATCGCCATTAGCTGCTGGCGTAGTTCGATCTGCATCGCGTCGGTATCATCTTCAATAACATCTAATTGATGAATCATTTCAGCAACGAGTGTTACTTCACGGCCTTTAAAGCCAGTTTCAAGTAATTCGTCTAGTTCATTGATTACTTTTTGTGCTTGGTTCGCTGCATCTAGGCAACGTTTAACGTAAGCGATGAAGTTCTGTTGCATTGGAGCTGGAATGACAAGTTGGCGACCATATACACGGCCGGCAATGTCTTTCGCTAGGTTTGCAAGTTTGTCTTGTTGAGTTAATAGCTCCAACATATCGGTGCGATCAACTGGCATAAACAAACCGCGAGGAAGTTTCAGGCGAATTTCACGTTTTAGTACGTCAGCTTCTTTCTCAAGGTGAGAAATTTGAGCTCGAATTTCTGATGCTTTTTCCCAATCACCTTTTGAAGATACTTCAAAGAAATTAATCAGGTGAGAACAACATTCGTTCACGCATACCACGTGACGCTGCAAAGGTTTAATTGGGGACTTTGCAAATAACCCCATAATTGTATTTACTGGCATGGTCATCCAACCTAATAAATAATAACCTTAAAACAACATACACCATATTCACGGTGAAATGTTAAGCGATGGCTACAAAGTCGCGCATGTTAACCTAATCAATCTCTCATTAAAACTGTTTTAGATCATCATAAGGGCGATATTTCTGACTTGCCGAGTGTTCAAATTGGCAATATCCTGTCCCTATCTTCACAGAAAGGTATAACTATGGAAACCGAGATAGAACTGAAGTTTTTTGTTTCGCCTGATTTTTCAGAGACTTTACGCAATAAAATTTCTGAAACTAAAGTACTTCAGCACAGTTGTCGTGAGCTAGGTAACATCTACTTTGACACCCCTGACAACTGGTTACGTAAGCACGATATCGGCTTGCGCATTCGACGCTTTGATGACGTATTTGTACAAACCGTAAAGACTGCAGGACGTGTCGTTGCTGGCTTGCATCAAAGGCCTGAATACAATGCCGAACACGACAATAACGAACCTAAGTTATCTTTGCACCCTGAGGACATTTGGCCAGAGGGGAAAGATATCGACACGCTGCAAGCTGAGCTTACGCCTCTTTTCTCTACTAACTTCACTCGTGAACAATGGTTGATTGGCATGCCTGATGGTAGCCAGGTTGAGGTTGCGTTTGACCAAGGCTTTGTTGAGTCTGGTGAACTGCAAGAGCCTATTTGTGAAGTTGAGTTAGAACTTAAATCAGGTCAAACGGACGCTCTGTTTACTCTATCTCGTCAATTCTCTGAGCATGGTGGCATGCGCCTCGGTAACCTCAGTAAGGCAGCCAAAGGGTATCGTCTTGCTCAAGGTTATCAAGGAGATGAAGTGACTCCTTTAACCTTAGTTGATACCGACAAAAGTGACACCGTTGAATCGTGTTTTATTCAATCGTTAGAGCATGCTCTCGCTCATTGGCATTACCATGAGCAGATTTTCACAGAACGCCAATCAATAGAAGCACTGCATGAGATCAGTCATTCGCTGAGTTTTATTCGTCAAACCTTCACCATTTATGGCGGTATTGTACCAAGACGTGCAAGTGCTATTTTACGCCAAGAGCTTAAGTGGCTTGAGCAAGAACTCGACTGGCTAAAAACCTATGACCACTTTGAAGATTTGCTGGAAGATAAAGGCCATGTCCTGCGTAAGTTAGATGCCCGTAAGTTTTTAGTGACTGAGCTGAAAGAGATGCAAGAGCAACTTCCAGACCGCGAAGAGCTACTTACCTTACTGAGCTCTTCTCGCTACACAGGGCTATTATTAGACCTAAGCCGTTGGATTTTATCTCGTGGTTGGCAGCCATTTTTAGACGATAAAGCTCGTGAGCAAATGGCTCGTGGCATTGAATGGTTTTCGGTGCAACAGCTTGATCGTACATGGGCCGATCTCATGGAGGTTTTTCCACCAGAACGAGTGATGACCAGCCAAGCGTATATTGACCAACAATACCGTTTGATGCGCAGTCTATATACTGGCGTCGGTTTTGCGAGCTTATACGACGATGATGAACGTAACAGTTTCCGCTTACCGTGGGCCGACATGGTACAAGGGATTGATGATTTGCTGATGCTAAGAACGCTAGAGCCGCTGACTGAAAAGTTGGAAGGCGATGAGAAAGTTCAGCTGGAACGTTGGTTAGCTCGCCAAGAAGTTTCCATCTTGCATGCAATGGAGCAGACGCGCCAAATCAGTGTAGAGGTTGAGCCGTACTGGCAAGACTAAATCCCACACCAATATGAATGATAAAATAGGGCTTCGGTCCTATTTTTTTGTTTGTTGCTCAAGCCTTTCTAGTCGTTCGAGTATCAATTGTTGCTGCTCTACAATCATATCCAGCTTACGTTCTTTATTCTCCAATTGCTGATTTTGTAAATCGGTTGGAGAAGTAATGAGTGAGGTTATCAAACCTGAAATCATACCAAAAACACCTACCCCACAAACGATAACTAGAGAAGCCACCAATTTTCCTGAATTGGTCACCGGAAAGTGATCGCCGTACCCTACGGTACTGATCGTTACGAAAGCCCACCACAACGCATCATAGCCGGTAGTAATGTTCGCGTTAGGATCTTTGTGTTCTAACAAAAGAATGGTACCGGCGCCGATAGTAAGCAAAATTACCAATAACAGAATGATTGAGGCGAGTGTGGTCTCTCTGCGGTTGCGAAATAGTTCTCTGAAAATGCGCTTACTGGAGCGTAATACCAAGATGACACGCAATATCTGAAATATACGAGCGAAACGAAGCGGTTCGATCATTGGGATGCTCGCTAAAAAGTCGATCCAATGAACTTTTAAGAATTCGGTTTTGTTTTGTGATCTGAATAGGTCTATTGTGAGCTGAAAAAGAAAAACACTACAGATTATAAAATCGAGGCCGATAAGGACTTGTTTCGATTCTTTATCAATAGGTGCAAACAATAAGCTTGAGATCACAAATAACGCTAAGAAAGAGAGAATCAGTGATAATAAGCTCATCGGCTTGGTTGTGTCTTTGATACTATTTAACATTCATACGAGGCTCAAAATAAATTGCGAATTTTGACTGACATAGCCATCTCGCGGATATAGAAGCCATCAATATATAAGAGTTAATGGAGAACTGACAATGACTAAAGTGTCATTCAAGCCGTGGGAAAGGGTAATCTCTGACGTTCGTCTCGTTCCGAAAATGATCATGCTGATGGTATTCAGCACGATTTTGATCATTTCAAAGCAGTTATGGGACGCCAGTACGTTTTACGATTCATTGCTTGCCGCAACAAACAATACCCAAGTTGCCCAGCAGCATTATGAAACTTACCTCGTTCAAGTCGCTTGGCAAACCGCCTTGATGATCATCGTATTTGTGGTTCTTCTATTAGCAGCGGCTCGCGTTATGCTCCGTCAAACACAATACCTGAATGATGCAATCAAAACGATGGCAGACAAGAATTTGTCAGTGCCAATTCATATGGATTGTAAGGATGAATACGGCGATGTGGCACGCGAACTCGAAAAAACGCGAGTTCAATTGAACGACATGATCAAAACTCAGGTAGCCTCTTCTAATGAGTTATTTGCTTTGACAGAAGTGATGACCATCAGTATGTCGGAAACCAAAGATTCGGCTCAAGAAGAGTTCAATGAGATCGATCAGCTTGCGACAGCAATGAGTGAGATGACGTCAACGGTACAAACCGTAGCCGAACATGCACAAAGTGCCTCTTCTCTAACAGAGCAGGCATCAGGTCAAGCTCTTACTGGTCAGAAGTTCGTTCAGGGATCGGTTTCTAAGATGAGTGAACTGTCTTCCGACATCGCAGCATCAGCAGCGGCGGTAAACCAAGTTGAAGAGCGCGTTGATTCAATCGGCAGCGTGGTTGGTACTATCCAAGGTATTTCAGAACAAACCAACTTACTGGCGTTAAACGCAGCGATTGAAGCGGCGCGTGCTGGTGAAGCGGGTCGTGGTTTTGCAGTCGTTGCCGATGAGGTTCGTAATCTTGCACAGCGAACTCAGCAAGCGACAGTAGAAATCCAAGACATGATCAGCCACCTACAAAGCAGTGCTAACTCAGCGGTTGAGCTCATGGAGAAAAGTGTTGTGGAGGCGGCCGAAGGCGTTGATCTGGTGACGAATGCAGGCTCTGAGCTTGATGGTATCGTCAGCCAAGTCAACCAAATCAATGATATGAACTTCCAGATCGCAACCGCTGCGGGCCAACAAAGCAGTGTTGCTGAAGAGATGAGCGTTAACCTGACCAATGTTCGTGAACTTGTTGAAGCATCTGTAGTGGTGGTTGGCGAGCTTCTTGAGACTTCCCAGCTTATGGAAAGCAACGCGCAAGAGCTCGACGGTAAGATCAAACTGTTTAAGGTTTAACCTTTAAAGCCTAATCTTTGTCTCTAAGAATTAGGCTTAGAGACAAAGGCCTAACTCGATAAGTTCACCGATAAAACGCCCACATTACTCATGTGGGCGTTTTTTATTGGCGTAACTTTGGTATAACTTATCTTTAGTTATTAATACTATTTACTTAAGAGCAGAACTGACTGTTCAGCGCGCAGCTAACACAAGGAAGAAACATGCTATTGCCTTCTCAACTCGTCACTCATTCGCAGTCTGCTTTTGAGCAATTGTTAGAACATCAAAGTGAAGCCATTAGTCATTGGCCCGAGCCATTGATTGACGACCTTAAGTATGTATTAGGTTTGAGCTGTTTTATTGGTGATAGCTTACAACGTGATGCGGTTTTATCTAACACCTTTCCGACCATGTTGGCATGTGAAGAGCGAGCTGAAGGTTATCGTGAGCGATTGGCCGAATTGCTGTCTGGTTGTGCTGATGAAATGAGTGGTCAGCATGTGTTGCGTCAATTCCGTAATCGAGAAATGACTTATATCGCCTGGCGTGACTTCATGGGCTCTTGGGAGCTAGAGAGGAGCTTAAATCATTTATCGATGTTGGCTGAGGCGATGATCTTCGAAACCTATCAATGGCAGTACGATATTTGCTGTAAGGAATGGGGCACGCCTTGCAACGAACAAGGTGAAGCACAGCCGATGCTGATCATTGGTATGGGCAAGCTAGGTGGCGGTGAGCTCAACTTCTCTTCTGATATCGACCTGATTTTTACTTATCCTGAAAATGGTGAAACGCAAGGCGCAAGACGTAGTATCGCCAATGCGCAGTTTTTTACTCGTTTAGGCCAGCGTATTATCAAGGCGCTTGATCAGCAAACCTTTGATGGATTCTGTTATCGAGTTGACATGCGTTTGCGCCCGTTTGGTGAGAGTGGCCCATTGGTGATGAGCTATGCCGCACTTGAGGATTATTATCAGGAACAAGGCCGTGATTGGGAACGTTATGCGATGGTTAAGTCGCGAGTGATGGGGAGTGAAATGTACCCCGAATACCAAGAATTACGCCAGATGTTGCGGCCATTTGTGTTCCGTCGCTATATTGACTTTAGTGCGATTCAGTCGCTTCGCCGCATGAAGTCGATGATCAGCAGTGAAGTACGCCGTCGTGGTTTATCAAACAATATTAAACTTGGTTCTGGTGGTATTCGTGAAGTTGAGTTCATTGCTCAGGTCTTTCAGTTAATTCGTGGTGGGCGCGAACCGAGTCTTCGTAGTCGAGGCTTGTTGAAAACGTTAAGTGCTATTGAATCTCTCCAGTTATTAGAGGCCGAAGAAGTTGACCATTTACGCAATGCTTATATGTTCTTGCGTCGACTTGAAAACCTATTACAAGCCATGGCTGACAAGCAAACTCAAACCTTACCAGATAGTGAGCACGAACAACTGCAGCTTGCTGTTGCGATGCAATTTTCTGATTGGGATAGCTTGATTACTGCAACTCGTGCACATATGGCGAATGTACATACCGTATTTGAAGATCTTATTGGGATGGAAGAAGAGGATGCGAACCCCGTCGCGAGTTACTTCAACGAGTTGTGGGATATGGCTCATAAACCCGATGTGATTGAGCATGTATTAGAACACGACATCGCGGTAGTTAGTCCGCCAGAAGCGGCGAAAACGATCATTCAGTTTAAAGCTGACCTTGCTAAGAAAACCCTTGGTCCACGTGGGAGGGAGGTCTTAAATCGTTTAATGCCTAAAGTCTTTCAAGCTCTGTATACCAATAAGTATGCAGAGTTTGGTTTGTCTCGGGTATTGCATCTATTGCACAAAATAGTCACGCGTACCACTTATCTCGAGCTATTAGATGAACACCCTGCTGCATTGACTCAGTTAGTTCGATTGTGTACTGCCAGCCCGATGATCTCGGAACAACTTGGTCGTTACCCTATTCTTTTAGATGAACTTATCGACCCTCAACAGCTCTATCATCCTGTGCCATTAGAGTCCTACAAAACAGAGTTGCGTGATTATCTTGCTCGTATTCCTGAAGATGATATGGAGCAGCAGATGGAAGGTCTGCGTCAATTTAAACAGACTTGTATTCTCCGAATCGCCGCCGCTGATATTGCGGGCGTACTTCCGGTGATGAAAGTGAGTGATCACTTGACGTATTTAGCTGAAGCGATTGTTGAGGCGGGTGTCAATCAAGCTTGGTTACAGGTGTCAGCGAAGTTTGGTGAACCTACTCATCTGAAAGACCGCGAAGGTCGTGGGTTTGCGGTTATTGGCTATGGCAAGGTGGGAGGCTGGGAACTTGGCTATAATTCCGATCTCGATATCGTATTCATGCACGACTGCCCTGTCGATATCTATACTGATGGTAAGAAAGAGATCGATGGACGTCAGTTTTACCTCAGGTTGGCACAGCGTATTATTCATATTTTCTCAACCAGAACCGCTTCTGGGATTTTATACGAAGTGGATACTCGTCTGCGTCCTTCGGGTGCCTCTGGTCTAATGGTTAGCCCAACCGATGCCTTTGATGAGTACCAACACAAAGACGCTTGGACCTGGGAGCATCAAGCTTTGACTCGCGCCCGTATGATTTTCGGAGATGAACGGTTGGCTACAGCGTTCAATAAAACGCGTCATGAGGTGTTGTGTCTTCCACGTGACGAAGCCACTTTAAAAAAGTCGGTTGTTGATATGCGTGAAAAAATGCGTGGTCATCTAGGTGGAAAAAAAGCCGGTCGTTTCATGCTTAAGCAAGATGCGGGTGGGATTACTGATGTTGAGTTTTTAGCGCAATACTTAGTGCTGCGATACAGTAATGAAAAGCCGAAACTTACTCGCTGGTGCGACAATGTGAGAATCTTTGAAAGTTTGCTGTCGCAAGGGATTATGGACGAGCAACAAGGTATGGCATTGACCAATGCCTATACGACGTTGCGTGATGAAATTCATCATAGAAACTTACTTAATCTGGATGCCGACGTAGCGATTGATAAGTTCGAAATGGAAAGAGAACATGTGGTTCAAGCTTGGAAGCAATGGATGGAAGTATAAGTTGTCTTTTGCTTATCTTTCGCAGTGCCTATCGAGATAGGCTTTACTGATTTTTATATGTTTTAGCCACTGTAATCGGTGTGCTAGACTCTAGCCAGATTCGATTTTTGGAGTTCAACAATGAAACCAATTCTACCTGACTACAGCCAATCAGGTGTTCTTATTGTCGGTGACGTCATGCTTGATCGTTACTGGTATGGCCCAACTGGCCGTATTTCACCAGAAGCACCTGTCCCTGTTGTAAAAGTAGAAAATAACGAAGAGCGTCCAGGTGGTGCTGCCAACGTTGCAATGAATATTGCTTCTCTTGGTGGCCATGCTCATGTTGTTGGCTTAACGGGTAAAGATGAACCAGCCGAGGTGTTAAAAGATACCTTGGCGGCTTTAAAGGTTAAGTGTGATTTTGTTGAGTTGAAAGATTACCCAACGATTACCAAACTGCGCGTGATGAGCCGTGGTCAGCAGTTGATTCGTCTTGATTTTGAAGAGAAATTTGAGAACACGGATCCTGAACTTATTTTGTCTCGCATGGAACAAGCACTTCCTAATGTACGTTCGGTAATCCTATCTGACTACGCCAAAGGCGCTTTGGAGCATGTGCAGAGCTTTATTCAAAAAGCACGTGCTGCGAACGTTCCGGTTTTTATCGATCCCAAAGGTGCCGATTTAGAACGCTACCGTGGTGCGACTCTGCTTACGCCAAATATGGCAGAATTCGAGCTGGTGGCAGGAAAGGTTAAGTCAGAAGAAGATCTCATCGAGAAGGGTATAGCCTTGATTGAGAAGTATGACTTTGAAGCCTTGTTGGTGACTCGTAGTGAGCACGGTATGACACTGCTGCGTAAAGGTCAGGCACCATTCCACTTGCCGACTCAAGCGAAAGAAGTGTATGACGTGACGGGTGCTGGCGATACGGTTATCTCGGTACTGGCGGCTTCCGTTGCGGCGGGCAAACCACTGGATGAAGCGTGTGCGTTAGCAAATGCGGCAGCTGGAGTGGTTGTTGGTAAGCTAGGTACATCGACGCTGTCTACGATTGAGTTAGCGGAAGCGATTCACGGTAGCCAAGATACAGACTACGGCGTGATTTCTGAAGCTGCATTGGTTGAAGCGGTGAAACGTGCTCGTGCGAAAGGCGAGAAAGTGGTAATGACCAATGGTTGCTTTGATATTCTGCATGCTGGCCATGTTTCTTACATGAACCATGCTGCTGAATTGGGTGATCGTTTGATCGTTGCAGTGAATACTGATGAGTCAGTGAAACGCTTAAAAGGGCCAGGTCGCCCTGTTAATCCAACCGATCGTCGTATGGCGGTATTGGCTGGCTTAGGCGCTGTTGATTGGGTGGTTCCGTTTTCTGAAGATACACCGCAACGTTTGATTTCTGAGGTATTGCCAAGCATTTTAGTGAAAGGTGGCGATTACAAACCTGAAGAGATCGCGGGTGGTGCTGAAGTGATTGCGGCTGGTGGTGAAGTGAAAGTGCTTAACTTTGAAGATGGTTGCTCTACGACTGAAATCATCAAAGCGATCAAAGGTGGTCGAGGCTAACGTTCTGTCTTTTCGCTTCTAAGCTATAGCTTTTAATAGATAATAAAAATGCCGCTCAATGAGCGGCATTTTTGTAACGGTAACTTATTAAGAATTACTTACTTGCTACTTTTAGACCGGCATTTACATCAACAATGTCTTGTTCGCTTAGCGTACCAACTGCTTGGCGAAGCTGAAGTACACTTAGGATGTAATTGTAACGAGCATCTGAAAGGTTTTTGTTCGCATCGTATAGACGACGAGTCGAATCCAGT
Source organism: Vibrio toranzoniae (assembly GCF_024347655.1). NCBI lineage: Bacteria > Pseudomonadati > Pseudomonadota > Gammaproteobacteria > Vibrionales > Vibrionaceae > Vibrio > Vibrio toranzoniae. The sequence goes on from NZ_AP025514.1 coordinate 450,583, forward strand.
ACGTCAACGATAGTACGAGTACCAACGTCAAAACCGGCTTCTGTTGCTTCTAGAGCAGACTGAGCAGAAACCACAGATTGTTCGTAAGCGCGTAGAGCACCAATTGAAGCACTGATGTTGTTGTTGAATGCACGTACGTCTTTTACAACGCTACGGTAAGTTGCTTCTAGATCTTCACTTGCTGCAACGTAGTTGTATTCAGCCTGTTTAGTCAAAGAAGTTGTGTTACCACCCGTGTATAGAGGCACAACTAAGTTTAAGCCTAGGTTTAGGTTGTCTTGATCATAATTTTGAGAGCTGTTTGATTGATCTGACAGGGAGTAGCTACCATCTAACGTTAAGCTTGGTAAGTGACCTGAGCTTGCTAGAGAAATGTTATCTTTTGCTACGTCTTGAGAGATACGTGCAGCGAGTAGGCTAAGGTTCTTTTGTTCCGCTTGTTCTACAAGTGCCACTGCAGACTCAGAAGATTTGCTTGCTGAGAAGCGATCCGTATCTAGGATGCTTAGGTTAGCGTGTTCTTGACCTGTAATCTCACGTAGACCTTCGTAACTATTCGTTAAGTCGTTTTCTGCAAGCACTTCATCAGCTAAAACACCATCGTATTGAGCTTGCGCATCATGTACATCGGTAATTGCTGAAAGCCCCACTTCAAAACGCTGCTTAGTTTGTTCTAGTTGACGAGCAACCGCTGCTTTTTCTGCACGAACAAACTCTAGGTTATCTTGAGCTCGAAGTACTTCGAAGTATGCTGTCGAAACACGAAGAATCAAAGCTTGTTGTTCGGCCGCGTAAGCTGAATCAAATTGACGAGCCGTTTTTTCTGCTGTATCTAGCGTGATCCATGAAGAGCGTTGGTAAAGCTCTTGAGTGAAGCCGATCGCTGCTCCCCAAGTGTTGTTATCAATACTTGAGCTACCTGTACCAGAGATATCTCTATCACCACGGTTAATGTCGTAGTTCGCTGTTAGATTAATTTGTGGTAACAAATCACTACGGCTTGACGTTACTGCTTCAAAAGCGGCATCGCGCTGCGCTGCTGAACGAAGAAGTTGTGGATCGTTCTGTTTTGCTTGGTCGTAAACTTCAGCTAGCGTATCAGCGAAAGCTGACGAACTCAGGCTGCCAATTGCTGCACTGATAAATAGTGGAAGCAGTTTTTTCATTTTCCCATTCCTGCCTTTCATAGAATTTTCTTTAAAAGAGTTTAACCCAGTTTGGTGGTGATTTACTCGAAACTTTGCACTTTTTTACAGTTAACTGTCCACTTGTGCAATATTTATTTTTTAAAACTTAACTTTAATTATAAATTTTATACAAAAAGTTGAACCTTATCCTTGGTAGTTAACTCGGACAATGAGTAAACTGTAAAGATCACTTAGCGAGGTACCAAATGCAACAGTATGACAAGCAACGACATGAGTTTACTCCGCAAGATGTGGAAATAGTCTCAAAAGAGACGCTGTTTCGTGGTTTTTTCAAAATGGTTAAATATACATTTAAACATAGACTGTTTGAGGGGGGCTGGAGCCAACCAATAGAACGTGAGATGTTTGAGCGTGGTCATGCTGCCGCTTTGTTACCTTATGATCCTGTGCGCGATGAAGTCGTGATCGTTGAGCAGATTCGCGTTGGCGCTTTAGAGCATGAGAACCCATGGCAATACGAAATTGTTGCTGGAATTATTGATACGGATGAGCCTCCGCAAGACGTTGCTCGTCGAGAAGCGATGGAAGAGGCGGGAGTTGAAGTCGGATCTGTACTACCTATTACTTCGTATTACCCTTCATCTGGTGGCTGCTCAGAAAAGCTCGATGTTTTTGTTGGCTGTGTTGATGCAACCACAGCAAAAGGGGTACACGGGTTGGATTACGAAGGTGAAGACATTCGTGTACAAGTGATGAGTCGCAAAGCCGCTTATCAGTTAGTAAAAGATGGTGTGTTTGAAAATGGAGCCACGATCATTGCGTTACAGTGGCTGCAATTGAACTACCAAGAATTACAATCAGAGTGGGTAGATTAACGTCATGCCAAATATAGCGGTCAAAAAACCGTATCATGTTGATCTTGCTGAGTTGATGCGAGTTTATGAGACGAACTACGCCAAACTCAACGCTCTGTTACCGGTTGGGCATGAGGTTGGCGACGTTCGCTGCTATCAAGCCGTTAATATGGTTTATCAGTTGACAGTGAATGAGGTCACAAAATACACCACATTAATAGACATATGTCAGAGTGACGCGATGCCAGTGTTTCCTTTGCCAAAAATGTCTGTCAGGCTATATCACGACGCTCGAGTTGCAGAAGTGTGCGCTAGTGGGGACTTTTCACGAGTCAAAGCGAAGTATGACTACCCCAACGCTAAGCTTCTGCAAAAGGATGAGAAGTTTCAATTGAATAAATTTCTTGGGGAATGGTTAACGTTTTGTTTAAAAACCGGTATCAGCCGAGCCCCAATTGCTTTTTAATTGAGCCTATTTAAAGAACACTTTAAAGTCTAAACAGTAACGTATCTGGATTTGTTATTTTGGAATTATTACACACTTCAAAATTTGATGAGAGCAGTATTAAGCTTGTTCAGCTAACGGACACGCATTTGTTTGCGCCGAGCAATGGCAGCTTATTAAGCATCAACACTCAAGATAGCTTTCGTGCTGTAGTCGATGGCATTGTTAGTCAAGGCTTTGACTATCAAGCGGTTCTGGCAACTGGTGATATCTCTCAAGATCACAGCGCTGAATCGTACCAGAAATTCGAGTCAGGAATTCAGCCTTTGGAAAAGCCATGTTACTGGCTGCCCGGAAACCATGACTTCAAGCCTAATATGGGCAGTGTTTTACCATCACCACAAATACAGTGTGTTGAGCATGTCTTGCTAGGCGATAACTGGCAGATGGTTATGCTGGACTCACAAGTGGTTGGTGTGCCGCACGGCCGCCTCAGCGATCAGCAACTTGATCTGCTAGAGCAAAAATTGTCGGAATTCCCTGAGCGTAATACTTTGGTTCTTTTACACCACCACCCGCTCTTGGTTGGCAGTGCATGGCTGGATCAACATAACCTGAAAGATGCAGAGCAATTTTGGGGTGTGGTCCAACAGCATACCAATGTAAAAGCCGTACTTTGTGGACACGTTCATCAGGACATGAATCGAGATCATCATGGTGTACAAGTCATGGCAACCCCGTCGACTTGTGTGCAATTTAAACCCAACTCGAATGACTTTGCGGTGGATACCTTGTCTCCAGGCTGGAGAGAGATTGAATTACATCAAGATGGCACGGTAAGCACGCAAGTTCGCCGTTTACCTCATGGACAATTCTTACCTGATTTTGATGCGGCTGGTTATTGATGCCAGTGAAGAACGATGTAGGAGGCTATTAATGTCTGATTCTAATCAGCAAACTGCTAAGCCACCGCTGCTTCTCTATATTCACGGTTTCAACAGCTCATCACGTTCTCACAAGGCGACAGTGATGGCTGACTACTGTGCAGAGTATCGTGCTGATATTAAGGTGATTACGCCTCAGCTGCCGAGTTTCCCTCAGCAAGCAGCACTTCATTTGCAGCAGTTGGTGGAACAGTATAAAGATCAATACCAGATAGCATTAGTCGGCAGTTCGTTGGGGGGCTACCTTTCAACATGGCTTAATAGTCACTATGGTTTTAAAGCGGTGGTTGTTAACCCTGCGGTGAGACCTTATGAGCTTCTTGCTGATTATTTGGGTGAGCAAGTAAATCCTTACACAAATGAACGATATGTACTGGAAGCAAAACATATCGAGGAATTGAAGGCGTTAGAGGTTCCGGCTCTCGAAAAACCGAGTGACTTCTGGTTACTTCAACAAACGGAAGACGAAGTTCTGGATTACCGACAAGCGGTAGAGAAGTACCAAGGTGCAACACAAACAGTAGAAGAGGGTGGGGATCATAGCTTTGTTGACTTTGAGCGCTACCCACAACAAATTATCACCTTTCTAAAGCTATAATCTGCTTTACTGGTTGATCGATTCTCTCTTGTTTGCCTGTTATTTCATCTATCAATGGTGAAATATCATAGTTTGATGTCTTAGTTTTTGAACTAGCTTGACATCATTACTCAGCTTCCAGACTATATTCCCCAATACTTCGCTCGTTCGCTCTACTATGACGGTTCATAGTAATGATTCTGCTTTAGTGAAACTAGAGCCAGTGAACTGACGCAAACTTTTTGAGTAAACTCCGTATTATGACTGAACAATATAATGCAAAAGACCTCGAGGTACTTGAAGGTCTCGATCCTGTGCGACACCGCCCGGGAATGTATACCGAGACAGAAAGACCGAACCACCTTGCCCAAGAAGTCATTGATAACTCGGTCGATGAAGCACTAGCGGGACACGCTAAGAAAATTAAAGTTGTGCTTCATGCAGACCAATCGCTAGAAGTTACTGATGACGGCCGTGGTATGCCCGTTGATATTCACCCTGAAAAAGGGATTTCTGGTGTTGAGTTGATCCTAACTAAGCTCCACTCCGGCGGTAAATTCTCAAACAATAACTACAAGTTTTCTGGTGGTTTACACGGTGTCGGTATCTCGGTTGTAAACGCACTTTCAAAACGCGTTGAAGTGACAGTGCGCCGAGAAGGCCAGGTTCACGAGATCGCACTTGAAGGGGGTCATGCCGTAACAGAACTGACCGTAACAGGTACTTGCGGCAATCGTAACAGTGGTACATCCGTACATTTCTGGCCCGATCCTAAATACTTCGATAGCCATAAGTTTTCGACACTTCGCCTTATCAACAACCTACGAGCGAAAGCAGTACTTTGCCCTGGTTTAGAAATCACCTTTGTCGACAAAGTGGGTGGTGAAGAACACAAATGGTTCTATGAAGATGGTTTAAAAGACTACCTTGCCGAGGGCGTGAAAGGTTACACCTTACTGCCTGAAGATCCGTATGTCGGTGAGTTTGTTGCTGAAACGGAAATGGCGAATTGGGCGATCATCTGGCAGCCAGAAGGCGGTGAAATGATCACCGAGAGTTACGTGAACTTAGTACCGACCAAGCAAGGGGGTACACACGTAAACGGTCTTCGCCAAGGTCTGCTTGATGCAATGCGTGAGTTCTGTGAATTCCGTAATCTTCTGCCTCGTGGCGTGAAGCTAACCGGTGACGATATCTTCGACCGTTGTTCATACGTACTGTCGGTGAAGATGCAAGATCCGCAGTTTGCTGGTCAAACAAAAGAGCGTTTGTCTTCTCGTCAAACCGCTGCGTTTGTTTCTGGTGTCGTAAAAGATGCCTTCAGTCTATGGTTGAATGAAAAACCGCAATTGGCAGAGCAACTGGCTGAAGCTTGTATTGCTAATGCTCATCGCCGTATGCGTGCGAGCAAAAAGGTTGTGCGTAAGAAGATCGCGTCAGGCCCAGCACTGCCGGGTAAGCTTACCGACTGTTCGGTTCAGGATTTAAGCCGCACTGAGATCTTCTTCGTGGAAGGGGACTCGGCGGGTGGTTCTGCGAAACAAGCGCGTGACCGTGAGTTCCAAGCAGTGATGCCACTTCGCGGTAAGATCTTAAATACATGGGAAGTATCTGCTGACCAAGTATTGGCTTCACAAGAAGTACACGACATCTCGGTTGCTTTGGGGATCGACCCTGATAACGATGATTTGTCAGGCCTGCGTTACGGTAAAATCTGTATCCTTGCCGATGCAGACTCGGATGGTCTTCATATCGCGACACTACTCTGTGCACTGTTTACTCGCCATTTCCCTGCTTTGGTTGAAGAAGGGCACATCTATGTGGCAATGCCTCCTCTGTATCGTATCGATTGCGGTAAAGAAGTGTTCTACGCACTCGATGATGCAGAGAAAGATGGTGTGCTTGAGCGACTATCGCAGAAGAAAGCCAAAATTAACGTGCAACGATTCAAAGGTCTGGGTGAAATGAATCCACTTCAGTTGCGCGAAACCACCATGGATCCAAATACTCGTCGCCTTGTTCAATTAACGATTGATGACAGCGAAGCGACCAATGAGATGATGGACATGCTGCTTGGTAAGAAACGTGCAGATGATCGCCGTACATGGCTACAGACTAACGGTGATATGGCCGAGGTATAATGGATGTCTAACGAAATTACATTTGATGGCGTTGAACAATTGCCTATGCGCAAGTTCACCGAAGACGCTTACTTAAACTACTCAATGTACGTGATCATGGATCGTGCATTGCCTTATATCGGCGATGGCTTGAAGCCCGTTCAGCGCCGTATTATCTACGCGATGTCTGAGCTTGGTCTATCGGCCGCATCGAAATATAAGAAATCGGCACGTACCGTTGGTGATGTACTAGGTAAGTATCACCCACACGGTGACTCTGCTTGTTACGAAGCGATGGTATTGATGGCACAGCCGTTCTCTTACCGCTACCCATTGGTAGACGGTCAAGGTAACTGGGGTGCTCCGGATGATCCGAAATCATTTGCCGCAATGCGTTATACCGAAGCGAAACTGTCTAAGTTTGCTGAAGTTTTGCTGAGTGAACTAGGTCAAGGTACGGTTGAATGGCAACCAAACTTTGATGGCACGATGAAAGAGCCACAAATGCTGCCAGCTCGTCTGCCCCATATTCTACTGAACGGTATCACTGGTATTGCGGTTGGTATGGCGACGGATATTCCACCGCATAACGTGCGTGAAATTGCCGAGGCAACCATTAAGTTGATCGATAGCCCTAAATCTGAGCTATCGGACATTATGGAAAGCGTGCAAGGTCCTGACTATCCAACGGAAGCAGAGATCATCTCGCCGAAATCGGATATTGAAAAGATCTACCGTACTGGCCGTGGCAGCATCAAGATGCGCGCTGTTTGGCACAAAGAAGGCTCTGATATTGTTATCACCGCTCTGCCTCATCAAGTGTCAGGCGCTAAGCTACTTGAGCAAATCGCTAACCAGATGCGCGCTAAAAAGCTACCAATGGTTGACGATCTGCGTGATGAGTCAGATCACGAGAACCCAACGCGTATCGTTGTGGTTCCACGCTCGAATCGTATCGATTGTGATCAGTTGATGAGTCACCTGTTTGCTTCGACGGACCTAGAGAAAAACTTCCGCGTTAACTTGAACATGATTGGCTTGGACAGTCGCCCTCAAGTTAAAGGTCTGGTTCAAATTCTAAAAGAGTGGATTGAATTCCGTCGTACAACGGTTCGTCGTCGTTTGCAATACAGACTCGATAAGGTACTCGCTCGCCTGCACATCTTAGAAGGCTTGCTGGTGGCTTACCTGAATATTGATGAAGTGATTGAGATCATCCGTACAGAAGACGAACCATGTCCTGTATTGATGAGCCGCTTCAATATTACAGAAACACAAGCGAATGCTATCTTAGATATAAAACTTCGTAACTTAGCCAAGTTAGAAGAGTTTAAGATTCGTGCTGAGCAAGAAGAGTTAGAAGCAGAGCGTGATAAGCTTGAAAAGCTATTGGGCTCTGAGCGTCGTTTAAACACGCTGATCAAGAAAGAAATTCAAGCGGATGCTGAAAAGTATGGCGATGACCGTCGCTCACCATTGATTGAGCGTGCTGAAGCCAAAGCACTCACAGAACGTGATTTAGTTCCGAGTGAACCGATCACGGTTGTGCTTTCTGAGAAAGGCTGGATTCGTCATGCTAAAGGGCATGAGGTTGATGCTGAAGGCTTAAACTATAAGTCTGGTGACAAATTCTTAGCAAGTGCTAAGGGTAAGAGTAACCAACAAGCGGTGTTCTTGGGTAGTGACGGTCGAAGTTACTCCCTTGAATCACACTCACTACCGTCGGCGCGGAGCCAAGGTGAGCCTATTACCGGTCGCTTGAACGTTAGCCCTGGTACCTCTATCCGTCAAGTAGTGATGGGTGAGGATGATCAGCTTTGGTTAGTCGGTTCAGATGCCGGATACGGCTTTGTTTGTAAGGGGGGCGATTTGCTGTCTAAGAACAAGAGCGGTAAAGCGTTGGTGAACTTGCCACAAGCTTCTGAAGTGATGATGCCAAGTCCGATTGCTGACTTGGACAGTAACCAGATCTTAGCGATTACGAACCAAGGGCGTATGTTGCTGTTCCCGATTAAAGACCTACCTCAACTGACTAAAGGTAAGGGTAACAAGATCATCAACATTCCTTCTGCGAAAGCAAAAGAGCGTGAAGAGTTTGTGTCGCATTTGATGGCTATCCCAGAGAATGCAACGCTGACAATCTACGCGGGTAAACGTAAGCTTGGCTTAAAACCAGCGGATCTTGAAAACTTCCGAGGTGAGCGTGGTCGTCGTGGTGGCTTATTGCCGAGAGGATTACAGCGAGTGACTCGCGTCGATATCGATGACCCAAGCGAGTCATAGAAAAAAGAGTCGCGTGATGTCATGATTGATAAAAGAAAACCCAGCTTGAAAGCTGGGTTTTTTGTTTATGTGTTCTAGCTCATTAAGCTGTGTAGATAAAACAAATTGTATAGATAAGACAAACCGTGTAGAGAGCGGCTAAGTGTGATACTTGATTTACAGGCGCGTGTCTTCGGCGATGGTGACCTTAAGTGTCTTGCTTTCACCTTGTCGTAATACGCCGACATCGATGACCGTGCCCGGTCGCAGATCAGTCACGATGTCCATAACACTCTGACGGCCATTAACTTGAGTATTGTTGATACTGACAATAATATCTTGTGCTTCAAACCCCGCATCGGCTGCTGGGCCGTTCGGATCTATGCCTAATACAACAATCCCGCCAATGTTCTTAGTTCCAAGCAAACGTGATGTGACTGAATTGATGTCTTGCCCATCGATGCCGATATAACCACGAATGACACGACCATCAGCGATGATCTTCTCCATGATTTTATTAGCAAGTGGATAGGGGATCGCAAAAGAGATTCCGTAGGTTTCCATATCGGTGGCTTGTTGGAACGAAGCTGTATTAATGCCGACTAGTTCACCTTGTGAGTTCACCAATGCCCCGCCTGAGTTACCTTCGTTAATTGCCGCATCGGTTTGAATAAAGGCTTGGTGACCGTCAGCACTGATTGACGATCGGCCTGTTGCCGAGATGATACCAAAGGTTGTCGTTTGACCTAGGTTGTACGGATTGCCGATAGCCAGTACCACATCCCCGACATTGGCTTTGTAATTGGGGTTAAGTGGAATCACCGGTAGGTTATCACCGCTGACTCTAAGTATCGCGATATCGGTACGCTTGTCTGAGCCGACAAGTTGCGCGGCGGCTACGCGTCCATCTTGAAGTGCGACTACAATTTGGTCAGCCTGAGCAACAACGTGGAAGTTGGTAATGATGTAACCTTTTTCGCTGACAATAACCCCAGAACCTAAACCTTGAGTGAGCAGCTTGCTGCGATCGCTTTCTGCGTACTTACGGCTATAAATATTTACTACCGCAGGTGCTGCACGGCGTACAGCTTGGTTAAACGAAATCTGAAGCGAGGTAATATTATCGACTTTAGGGCTTGTCACATCTGAAACAATTGCTGGCCTTAAGCTTGGAAATACGAGAAGAATAAGCACCGCTGAAACGAGTCCAAGGGAAATAGAACGAAATAGAAAGGACAGCATGTTTCCCTCTTCAACAAGTAAGGTATGAAGCATCCGTAGATGGATGATTGACTTGATTACTAGGGCGTGTCGGTCTTTCGCTGTCAAAATTAGCTCGCAAGGTCAACACGTCCTAATGAAGCATAGCATTTTGATTCATCTAAAGAAAAGGGAGACTGAGTAAGTTTAAAGCAAACTTACTGAGCCTCCCTGTTATTACGCTGACTTATAGTTATCGAATAACGAGGTAAATAGTCCTATCGCCTCGCTGGATATTAAGCGCCAATATGCCTGGTTGTTTCTCTAGGAGTGCTCTAAATTCAGCAAGATTCTTAATTGGTTGACGGTTTACGCCAATGATGATGTCGCCTTTGATCAGTTGGTACGCTTCTGCTGGTGAGCCCTGAGCTACACTCGATATTTTAACGCCCGTTACTGAGTCACTTTCGGTTGTGTTAGTAAGCTCGGCACCGGCAAGTCCTTCATGAAGTTTTTCTGCTTGTGTTTTACTATTGGTCGATTCACCAAGAGTTACGTCAAAGCTCTTACGCTTTCCGTCACGAACCACACCAAGCTCAATCTGTTTGCCTGCACCTAAGGTTGCCACTTTAGCTCTTAGCTCACTAAAGGTATCAATACGCTTGCCATTGATAGAAACAATAATGTCGCCCGCTTCGAGACCTGCTTTGTCTGCGGCGCTATCGGGGACAATTTGGCTGACAAAGGCACCTTTACTGGATTCATATCCCAGCGCCTCTGCTAACTCAGAGGTGATTTCTCCGCCTTGAACACCAAGCATGCCGCGTTTTACTTCACCGAAATTGAGAATCTGTTCTGTCAGGTTTTTCATCATATTGGATGGGATAGCAAAACCGATACCGACATTACCTCCATTCGGACCAAGGATGGCGGTGTTAATACCAATCAGTTCACCGTTAAGATTCACCAGTGCACCACCAGAATTACCACTGTTTATCGCGGCATCCGTCTGGATGAAGTTTTCAAAGTTTTCTAGATTTAGGCCGCTACGACCTAGTGCAGAAACAATACCGGATGTCACCGTTTGCCCAAGTCCAAATGGGTTACCAATTGCGACACTAAAATCACCGACTCTTAACTTGTCTGAGTCTGCGACTGTTATCTGGGTAAGGTTCTTGGCTTTTTCGAGTTTAAGCAGTGCGATATCAGACATCTGGTCGCCACCGATGAGCTCGGCATCGTACTCTCGGCCATCATGAAGTTTTACTTTGATATCGTCGGCACCATTAATTACATGGTAATTGGTCACGATATGGCCTTTCTTAGCATCAATGATGACACCAGAACCTAACCCACGGAACGGCCGCTCTCGTGTTTGTTCTGGACCAAAAAAGAATTGAAATTGTTCAGGAATTCGCTGACGTTGTACCTGTTTGCCTTTGACGGCAATACTCACTACAGCGGGGGTAACTTGTTCAAGCATAGGGGCCAAACTCGGTAACTGTTCATTACCGACATTTAGGGGAAGTGCAGCTGTCGCTTGAATTGGGGTGATGATTGAACTTAAGCTTAAGGTCAGTACTGATAAAGCAAGCAAAGGTTTTTTCATCATAAACTCCTCTCTAGTTAAGGTCTTACATCTCTCATATTTGGTATAAGTATGAGAAGTTTCAAGTGACCTGAGTGAAAGTTATGACTCAAAAACCTTTGTAAAGTTCACTGAATTGTTAAATGTTTACGATGCTTTTGCTGTGACAACATCTGGAGTATCAATGATTTCTTTCTTTTGTTCTTTAAATAAACCCGTTGCACCATTGGCGTAATCTTTAGGTTGCTCTTCAAGCGTTTCCTTTTTAGATGTCGATTTCTCTTGCGGCTTATCTGAATGGGCAGCAGCTGTTTTTACAAACGGGTTGTCTTGCTCGGGCATGTTTGGGATTAGCTCTGAGCTTGTTTTCTCCATGTGTTGATACAGTTTCGTGTAGTCCTTACCTAAGGTATCTAACATTTCTGCTGATTTCGCAAAGTGATCTGCAAGCTCTTGTCGTTGCTGTTCAAGGGCAAACTTTGCGCTATCTAATTCTTTCTGTACGTTCTTTTGTTTTTTGTATTCAGGTGTCATAAAACGAGAAATAGCGACTCCTAAAATAACTCCTACTAGTAAACCGGCAACGGCATACATCCAAGACATAACAGCTCCTTATTATTGTTTTTTAACATGTTTATTACTGCTTGGTTACACGTGATACTGCTCCATGGTACTATGAGAAAGCCGCAGTATAAAGAGAAATGCGTGTGCGCTACCTAGCAGTTTGATGCTGATTTATTCGCCGCATGTCATGGTCTCTCATACTGTTTAGGTGCATTTTTCTTCGCTGTCTGATGTCGCTTTCATTGTGGAAATATCGTCATGAATCCCGTTAAAAAATACGAACAAGATATAAAAGAACATGGATTTCAAAGAGATCCAGCACAAGAGCAAGCTGTTAAATCTTTAGATGAACTTTTTCATCAATTCCAAGATTACATGAATACGCCCATTCCTCAACTGACTCGATTTCAGAAATTACTGGGCAAAAAAACAGAATTACCACAGCCACCTAAAGGTCTCTATTTTTGGGGCGGTGTCGGGCGTGGGAAAACTTATCTAATGGATACGTTTTACGACGCACTACCAACCACTAAAAAAATGCGAGTCCACTTCCACCGTTTTATGTATCGCGTACATGACGAGTTAAAAGCGCTCGGGAATGTCAGTGATCCATTGCCTTTAGTTGCGGATAAGTTTAAGCAAGAAGCGGATATTGTCTGTTTCGACGAATTCTTCGTTTCAGACATCACCGATGCGATGATCCTAGGCACCTTGTTCCAAGAGTTATTCGCTCGAAACGTTATCTTGGTGGCGACCTCTAATATTCCACCTGCGGATCTGTATCGCAACGGGTTACAGCGAGCGCGTTTCTTACCGGCCATTAAGCTCATTCAAGACAACTGTCATATCCTTAATGTCGATAGTGGCATTGATTATCGTCTACGTACTTTAGAGCAGGCTGAGATTTATCATTACCCGCTGGATAGCCAAGCGAATATCAATCTCGAAAAATATTACGCCCAGTTAGTTGGTGACGATAAAGAAAAGTTCACACAGATTGAGGTTAATCACCGTCAGCTGGATGTCATTAAAGTGAGTGATGGCGTTTTACACGGCACTTTCGCTCAGCTTTGTCAGTCGGCGCGTAGCCAAAATGACTATATAGAGCTATCTCGGGTTTATCACACCGTTCTGTTGGCGGATGTTGTGCAAATGGGCGCAACTTCAGATGATGCAGCAAGACGCTTTATTGCGTTAGTGGATGAGTTCTATGAGCGCAACGTGAAATTGATTATTTCAGCGGAAGTTGAGCTAGAAAAATTGTATACCCATGGCCAGCTAGAGTTTGAATTTAAACGTTGTCAGTCTCGTTTAATCGAAATGCAGAGCCATGAATATTTGGCAAAAGAACACTTAAGTTAGCTGTGATTATCTCGAATAAGAAATAGAATTAAAAAAATCGTGATTTTGTTCAAAAAGAGGTGATTTTTTCTTCGCTCTTCTCTATAATCCTGCGACCTACCGTTACTGCGGGCCTCTAGCGATGAGTAAAATCACGTTATGCCAAGAGTTTTCCAACACTCGAAGGGGTGATGAATGGTAACTCTTAGACAGTGGGAATACGCGAGTATTCCTTAAGTGTAAATTTTTTAAATAGGTAATTATTAGCATGAAAACTTTCGTTGCTAAACCAGAAACTGTAAAACGCGACTGGTATGTTGTAGACGCTGAAGGCAAAACTCTTGGCCGTCTAGCAAGTGAAATCGCTTCTCGCCTTCGTGGTAAGCATAAAGCAGAATACACTCCTCACGTAGACACAGGTGATTACATCATCGTTGTTAACGCTGAGAAAGTTGCTGTAACTGGTAACAAAGCTAAGGGTAAGGTTTACTACCGTCACTCTGAGTTCCCAGGTGGTCTTAAGTCTATCACTTTCGAAAAGCTGATCGACAAGAAGCCAGAGATGGTTATCGAACTAGCTGTTAAAGGTATGTTACCACGTGGTCCTCTAGGCCGCGCAATGTACCGTAAGCTAAAAGTATACGCTGGTGCTGAGCACAACCATGTTGCTCAACAGCCACAAGTACTAGACATCTAAGGGGATTAAGACAATGGCAGAGAATCAATACTACGGCACTGGTCGTCGCAAAAGCTCAGCAGCTCGTGTTTTCATCAAACCAGGCTCTGGTGAGATCGTAATCAACAAGCGTAGCCTTGATGTTTACTTCGGTCGTCCAACTTCTCGTATGGTTGTTAAACAACCTCTTGAGCTAGTTGAACTAACTGAGAAACTTGACCTTTACATCACCGTTTCTGGTGGTGGTATTTCTGGTCAAGCTGGCGCAATCCGCCACGGTATCACTCGCGCTCTTATGGAGTACGATGAAACTCTACGTCCTGCTCTACGTGCAGCTGGCTATGTTACGCGTGACGCTCGTTGCGTTGAACGTAAGAAAGTTGGTCTACGTAAAGCACGTCGTAAACCTCAATTCTCTAAGCGTTAATTTTTCTTTACGAAAAAGTACACGCTCTCAGTTTTATTACTGGAATTGTGGTTCAAAGCTCGGCTATATGCCGGGCTTTTTGTTTTTATCCCCCCCTCTAAATGCTTTCCATCCCTCGTTTTATTTCCAAATTCTTATATTTTGAAAGCTTTTGTAACCCAATGTGCGCTTTGCCTCATGATTGTTACAAAAAGGTAGCTTTATCTTGTCAAAAAGTAGGGTTTTATTTATCATTTGCCGTCAATAAATAGAACTAAATACATATTTTGTTAGCCATGCTCTTTAATCGGAATGATTTCAATCCATAAAGAGCAAATGGGAGAATGTTTGGATGAGCAACGCGCCTTTAAATAACGGTCGCAGGCGTTTCTTAACCGCAACAACAGCCGTTGTTGGTGGTTTAGGAGCAGCTGCTGTAGCCGTGCCTTTTATAAAATCATGGAACCCGAGTGCCAAGGCGAAAGCTGCCGGTGCACCGGTGGAAGTGGAAGTCAGTAAGTTAGAACCGGGACAAATGGTTCGTGTCGAGTGGCAAGGTAAGCCTGTATGGGTTGTACGCCGAGCTGAATCGGTACTTGAGAACCTAAAATCGATCGGTGGTCAACTTCGTGACCCTCAATCTGAAACTGAACAACAACCAGAATACGCACAGAACGAGTTCCGTTCGATTAAGCCGGAATTCTTCGTTGCTGTTGGTTTCTGTACACACTTAGGTTGTTCTCCTACTTATTTGCCTGATTCTTTCGCAGAGCAAGTTCAGGGTGTTAAGTCTGGTTTCTTTTGTCCTTGTCATGGTTCAAAGTTTGATATGGCAGGTCGAGTATTCCAAGGTGTACCGGCACCGTTGAACCTTGTGGTGCCAAAGCATATGTATTTGAGTGACACTAAGATCATGATCGGTGTGGACGAGGGAGACGCATAATGCAAGGACTTCTTGATTGGGTAGAGAAACGTCTACCCGCGATGAATGCTTATAAAAAGCACTTATCTGAATACCCAATGCCTAAGAACTTTAACTTTTGGTACCTTTTTGGTTCTTTAGCAATGTTGGTACTGGTTAACCAAATCCTTACCGGTATTTGGCTAACAATGAACTACGTACCATCTGGCGATGGCGCATTTGCATCTGTTGAATACATCATGCGTGATGTGGAATACGGTTGGTTACTGCGTTATATGCACTCGACGGGCGCTTCGGCATTCTTCGTCGTTATCTACCTGCATATGTTCCGTGGTCTAATCTACGGTTCTTACCAAAAACCTCGTGAGTTACTTTGGATCTTCGGTATGTTGATCTTCTTAGTACTTATGGCTGAAGCTTTCATGGGTTACTTACTACCATGGGGTCAAATGTCTTACTGGGGTGCTCAGGTAATCATATCTCTATTTGGTGCAATCCCTGTTATTGGTGATGACCTAACGCTGTGGATCCGTGGTGACTACATCATCTCTGGTGCAACGCTGAACCGTTTCTTCGCACTGCACGTTATCGCTCTACCAATCGTACTATTGCTGCTTATCGTACTTCACGTATTAGCGCTGCACGAAGTGGGTTCGAATAACCCTGACGGTATCGAAACTAAGCTTCCTAAAGGTACAATGGGCGACGACTATAAAACTCAGTTCCCATTCCACAAGGATTATACGAAGAAATATGACATCATCGATTCTATTCCTTTCCACCCATACGGGACGGTAAAAGATATGGTTGGTGTTGCTGGTTTCCTATTCTTGTTCTGTTATGTATTGTTCTTTAACCCAGAGATGGGTGGATACTTCCTTGAGCCGCCTAACTTTGAAGCTGCAAACCCACTGAAAACACCAGAGCATATTGCTCCAGTTTGGTACTTCACACCGTTCTATGCTGTACTTCGTGCTGTTCCTGATAAGCTGATAGGTGTCTTAGCAATGGGCGCATCTATTGTGGTGCTATTCCTACTGCCATGGTTTGACCGTTGTAAAGTGCGTTCTTACCGTTACCGTAGCAAACTGCATTTAATTAATATCATCCAATTCACAATAAGCTTTATTGCCCTTGGTATACTTGGTGCGCTTCCAGCAACGCCAACGTATACGCTGCTGGCTCAAATATTTAGCTTAGGTTACTTCATGTTCTTCGTTCTACTGTGGTTCTACAGTAAAAATGAAGTGACGAAACCATTACCAGAAAGGGTGACATTCAAATGAAAAAGTGGATTGTAATTTTATTTGCTATGTTGCCGTCACTGGCGATGGCAGCGGGTGCAAACGTACCATTAGACAAAGCGAACAATGATTTAACTGACAAAGCTTCATTGCAAAACGGCGCTAAGCTGTTTATGAATTACTGTTTCGCTTGTCACTCAACGCAGTACCAACGCTATGAGCGTGTTGCGAATGATTTAGAGATCCCTGTCGATCTAATGAAGGAAAACTTGATTTTCGATCCGGAAGCGAAAGTCGGTAGCTTAATGATTAACGCTATGCCATCAGAACAAGCGGCAAGTTGGTTTGGTGCTCCGCCACCTGACCTAACCTTAGTGGCTCGTGTGCGTGGTGCTGACTGGCTATACACGTACCTTCGTACTTTCTATGAAGATCCGTCTCGTCCATTTGGTGTGAACAACATTGTTTTCCCAAGTGTTGGTATGCCGCATGTTCTTGAAGAGCTGCAAGGTATTCCAACGCCAATCTACGATACTCATATGGTCGATGGCGAAGAGGTAACAGTAGTTGTTGGTACTGAAACTGACGGCTCTGGCGAACTCAGTACTGGTGAATACGACGAAGCGGTTCGTGACCTTGTGAACTTCTTGGTTTACTCGGGTGACCCAGTTCAACTTGAGCGTCACGCTATGGGTTGGTGGGTAATGGCCTTCTTAGTCATCTTCACTATCATCGTGATTCTGCTGAAGAAAGAGTATTGGCGTGATGTGCACTAATTGTGCTATAATGCCTCGCTAATTTCCAAATTATGTTAATGTTCAATGGAGGCTTTAGGCCTCCATTGTTTTTATTTAAAGTGTACTGGAGGGCTCCATGGCTGTAGCTGCCAATAAACGTTCTGTGATGACTCTTTTCTCAAGTGCCTCTGATATGTATAGCCATCAGGTGCGCATTGTTCTTGCTGAAAAAGGCGTAAGTGTTGAAGTTGAGTTGGTTGATGAGAAAAATCTCCCAGCAGAGCTTGTTGAATTGAACCCGTACAAATCAGTACCTACTCTTATTGATCGTGAGCTTGCTCTATATGACTCAAAGATCATTATGGAATATCTTGATGAGCGTTTTCCTCATCCGCCATTGATGCCTGTATACCCGGTTGCTCGTGGTAATAGCCGTCTAATGATGTACCGAATTGAGCGTAACTGGTATTCAGTTGCAGAGAAGGTAGTTAAAGGCAATGCTGAAGAATCTGAAGCAGCTCGCGTTAAACTGCGCAACGACCTACTGACTCTTGCTCCTATCTTTGCTGAATATGAGTATTTCATGAGCGAAGAGTTTAGCTTAATTGATTGTTACCTAGCTCCGCTACTATGGCGTTTACCCGAGCTTGGTATCGAACTGATTGGCCCTGGTTCTAAAGAGCTTAAAGTGTACATGAACCGCGTCTTTGAACGTGACTCATTCCTAGCTTCTTTAACTGAAGCTGAGCGTGAGATGCGACTGGTTCGCTAGCGTTATGGATATTTCAAATATGACACCACGCCGACCATATATGCTTCGTGCATTTTACGACTGGCTGGTTGATAACGAACTGACTCCACACCTTGTTGTTGAAGCAACCTTGCCGGGTGTACGAGTTCCAGAAGAGTTTGTTCAAGATGGTCAGATCATTCTGAACATTGCGCCTCGTGCGATTGGACAACTCGAACTGGGTAACGAAGCTGTGACATTTAGCGCTCGCTTTAGCGGTCGTCCACACTCTGTGATTGTGCCACTTTACGCAGTACAAGCAATTTATGCTCGTGAGAATGGTGCTGGTACCATGTTTGAACCTGAAGAGGCCTACATGGAAACGTTTGAAGAAGGGATTGAAGAAGCTCCTTTTGAAGAGGCAGAAAAAGGACCATCTTTGAGCGTAGCAACGGCAGACGTCGATGCTGAAGAGCCTGACTCAGATTCTGAGCCACCTCGCCCAGCGAAAGGCCGTCCAAGCCTTCGTGTTATCAAATAGCGTTAGTTAAAATAGCGACCAAATAAAAAAGCAGCGACTCGTCGCTGCTTTTCTTTTTTTGTTTTCTGATTCGGTCGCCAATAAATTTGACTGTTTTAGCTTAGCGACGTTCTAACACTAATGTCTTCCAATATTGATCATATGAGCTAGTTAATTAACAGAAGCTTCTTCGTCACCATATTCAAAGGCGCGTATTACCTGTTTTACCCCTGAGATATTGCGTGCGACTTCTGTCGCGATATCTGCATGCTCTCGAGAAACCAATCCAAGCAGAAATACTTCTGAATCTTCAGTAATTACCTTCACTTTTATACCGTTTAGCTCTGATTTAGCTAACAACGCTGATTTCACCTTAGTGGTAATCCAACTGTCGTTACTGATGGCACTGATAGACAATGGCTGCTTAACGCGAACCTGATTGTGGATGCTCTCTACACCAGCCACATCTTTGGCTTGGTTTTCAAAAGCACGACGCTCAGCGTCTGTGGTCGCTTGTCCCATCAATACCACTGAACCTCGGTAAGAGCTCGCGGTGATGCGAACATTGCCACGGTAGGGTTGTTTATTGGTAATAGCTGCTACTTCAAATTCGATATTGTTGTCGTTCCAAATCTCTTTGGTTGTTCGAGTATCAGTGACTAAGTTCGCAGTGGTTGCTGCACCAGCAATGAAAAGGCCAGCACAACCAGATAGGGATAGTGTAAGTAGCGAAACACTAATCAGCTTAAATAGCTTCATAGAGGTTAATGATTTCATTGTGATGCTCCGTATATCACTCTTCGTGAGCTGGGAAGAGTACTTGATCGATTAGGTCACATAGGCAGTGTAGTGTCACCATGTGTACTTCATGAATGCGCGCGGTACGGTGTGAAGGGATACGAATCTCGACATCGTGTTCACCAAGCAGGCCAGCCATCTCGCCACCATCTTTACCCGTAAAGGCGATGATTGTCATGTCTCGAGTAACCGCCGCTTCCATTGCCTTAATGATGTTCTTGCTGTTACCGCTGGTCGAGATTGCCAGTAAAATATCACCGGTTTGACCAAACGCGCGTACCTGCTTAGAGAAGATCTCTTCATAGTGGTAGTCGTTGGCCACTGCCGTTAACGTAGTGTTGTCTGCCATTAGTGCCATAGCTGGAAGGCTAGGGCGCTCGGTTTCAAAGCGATTGAGCAGGCACGATACAAATTGCTGAGCATTCGACGCCGAACCACCATTACCACAACAAAGAATTTTGTTCCCGTTCAGCAAGGTCGCAACCATGGCTTGAGCGGCATGCGTGATTGCGTCTGGCAGAGCTTCTGCTGCCGCAATTTGGATTTGAATACTTTCTGTAAAACTTTCTTTAATGCTGTCTAGCATGTTTATCCTTGGGTAATCGCGTTTTGAATCCAGTTGATATTGTCATTCGGCCCTTCAATGGCAACGATATCAAACCTGAAATCTGTAGAGTGCACCGACAGGCCTTGCTTCATCAGCCAGATATTAGCTGTTTTGAGCAGCTTCTGTGACTTTTTGGCTGTTACCATTTCAGCGGCATGTCCGTAGCGGGTCTGCTTGCGGTATTTTACCTCAGCAAACACAACCGTGTTGTTATGGCGCATTATAAGATCAATCTCACCACATTTTGCTATGAAGTTTTCTTGAACTAACGATAAACCGTGGTTTATCAGATAAGATTTTGCCATAGCCTCGTATTTATCACCCACTTGTTTGTGGGTGATTGTTGGTTTAGTTAAACATTTTCGGCTAAAAAGCCCCATGTTCTGCCCAACTGATTTCACGTTGTACAACGCAGTTGTTATCGATGGTCAATACACCGGTTTCACCAGGAATACTGTGCCCCTGAACGGCTTTCATCAATGGCAGTGCACCCATCAGGTAGTAAGCATCCATCCCTAGCGCTTGTAGACGCTTTTGGCCGTTTGAGTTGGCTGGCCATAGGTCATTTAGCTCTTTGTTCAGTTCGTTTTTGTTGTCAACTAACAGAGGAATGTCGCTGTAAAAAACACCTGTTAGATCTTCATACTGCCTATCACCGCTATTACTACGTGAGTTTGAGAACAATGCGGGTTGGTCTGCATCAGGATTAATTGCAACCTCGATGAAAGGTTTGATTAGCGTGAGTTCTGAGTTTTTAGCCACAATGTAGACGGAATCTATATCGCGACGACTGCGAGGCTCGGTTTCTAGGTCTAGGTTCAGTAGTCCATCCATTTGAGCGATACGCTGCTGGCTTTCTTGTAATCCGAATACCTGATTCACATTGCGTTGTAATTGGCGTTTGTCAGAGAAAAAGCTCATGGCGACATCGTTGTTACTGTATTTTTTCCACTCTTTCTTAAACGCTTGCTCAACTCTGTCACCTAGGCGCCCTTTCGGAGCTAGGATTAGCGGGTACTTATAGCCTTGAGAAAAAAGGTGTTTCGCGGCTTGAGCGACTTCTTGCTCTGGCGACAAGGCGAGATAGCAAATATTGCTATGCGGTTCTAGTTGAGTTGGGATGTTTAGCGCAAGTGCTGGAATTGCATTTTCATGATCTTGTTGTGTTTCTTGAAGCTTGACAATGTTGTTCTTAATGAGCGGGCCAACAATAAAATCTACGTTGTTTTCTTCCAACGTTGCTTTTATTTCAGCGATGCTTTGGGTGTTGGTGTCCAACACCGTTAGCGTTGCGTCTTTTTCACGCTCTTTGTCATTCATCATAGCGAAAATGAAGCCATCACGGACGAGTTGTGCTTGCTTACCATACTTACCCGTTAATGGTAGCAATAGCGCGGTACTGGTTGGTTTACTGATCTCTAAAGCGGCAATGTCATTGATTGCTTGGGGTGTGTAGGTCGCGGCAGGATGACGCGGGTTCTCTGCCAACCAATCAGACAGTGTTTTCTGTAGTTCAGGAAGGTTAGCATTCAGTGTTTTAGTATAAATAGACAGTTGTAACCAACCAGCAAGAACGTCTTCTGTTGGCGACGTTTTGAGTTCAAGAATCTCGTATTGAGAGTAGCTATTCAGGTTTTGCCAAATACGGTTAGCGGTTTGCTGTTGGCTTTCGTCGTCGCTGTCAGCGTATTCAGAGTAAAGGACTAGCTCACGAGCCGCTTCGAAATATTCGCTTTTCATCTCTAAAAGATTCGCGCGTAGCTCGTGATAATCTTTCCATTGCTCGTCGGGAAGCTTCCACCAAGGCTGAAAGTTCAGTTGTTTATAGGCTTGACCTGGTTGCGAGTTATTAACCAACAGCTGCGCTCGAGCTAGTTGCCATTCGGCTTGCTGGACTTCACTCAGCTCTTGTCTCGCTAAGCGTTTGATAAGCAGAGTTGCTTGATCGGTTTTTCCTGCTTGCACAGAAGCTTTAAGCGCCATGATTAACCAGTCGTTTTGTAGACTACCTTTGCTACTATCCGCCTGGATCATATAACTTTCAGTTGATTGCGCGGGATCGAGTGTGATATCAACACGCGTTGGTGCTTGAGGACCTGAAGAACAAGCCGCCAATGTAATTGCTAATGCAATTGGAGTGAGTAAGCGTGGTACACTGAGTCTCTTATGGTTCATCGTTGCCATGAGTTCTTTAAATTCCGTATCAATTTGTATCTATATTAATCGTTGAAGTGATGGTAAACAAATGACAGATAACAAAACCTTGCTCACAGAGAGCCCAACTCTCTATATTGTGCCAACCCCCATCGGAAATTTGGGAGATATCACTCAAAGAGCAATTGAAATTTTATCAAGTGTCGATGTTATTGCAGCCGAAGACACACGTCACACGGGTAAGCTTCTCGCTCACTTCAATATACCGACCAGAACGTTTGCTCTACATGATCATAATGAACAAACCAAAGCGCAAGTTCTAGTTGAAAAGTTATTAGAAGGTCAGTCTATCGCATTAGTCTCTGATGCGGGAACCCCTTTAATCAGTGACCCAGGTTACCATCTTGTATCGCAATGTCGTCAAGCGGGTGTGAGAGTTGTGCCACTTCCTGGTGCTTGTGCTGTGATTACGGCGCTCAGTGCTTCAGGTTTGCCGTCTGATCGTTTCAGTTTTGAAGGCTTCTTGCCACCAAAGAGCAAAGGCCGTAAAGACAAATTCTTAGAAATTGCCAAGGCAGAGCGCACGTGTATCTTCTATGAATCACCGCATCGTATTTCCGACTCTCTGCAAGACATGCTAGAGATTCTAGGGCCTGAACGTGAGGTTGTGTTGGCGCGTGAGTTGACTAAGACCTTTGAAACGATTCAAGGTCTGCCACTCGGTGAGCTGATTGAGTGGATTGAAGAAGATTCGAACCGTAAGCGCGGTGAAATGGTGCTACTGATTCATGGTCACCGTGAAGCAGCAACCACAGAACTGCCTGATGAAGCGACTCGCACGTTGGGAATTCTAACCAAAGAACTGCCCCTTAAAAAAGCAGCGGCTATGACGGCCGAGATCTATAACCTGAAAAAGAACGCTTTATACAAATGGGGCTTAGAGCATCTAGACAACTAGAGCGCGCTTTACAGAGTCGCTAACTTGTATTGAAAAGCTTCTGAGGAGTGAGGGGAATACCGTCGCTCCTTTTTTTGTGCCTAAATTGTGTGGAATTTGTGCACTTGCTTAACGGTTTGCAGCATATTTGTGATCTCGCTAGACACTGCACATTAATCTCTATACAATCCGCCCTCGGAGTTGAACGGGTAATCGCTGCTTTATTGATGTCCTTCGGGAGACTGACATTGAGGTCCTTCGGGAAACTGATGTTGAAGTCCTTCGGGAGACTGGTAAAGGGGAGGAACGTCCGGGCTCCATAGAGCAGGGTGCCAGATAACGTCTGGGGGGCGCGAGCCCACGACAAGTGCAGCAGAGAGAAGACCGCCGATGGCCTCATTTCTTCGGAAGAGGCACAGGTAAGGCTGAAAGGGTGCGGTAAGAGCGCACCGTGCGACTGGCAACAGTTCGTAGCAAGGTAAACTCCACCCGGAGCAAGATCAAATAGGCCCTCACATAGCATTGCTCGTGTTTGGGGGCGGGTAGATTGCTTGAGCCTGTGAGCGATTGCAGGCCTAGACGAATGGTTACCGCCGCGCAAGCGGAACAGAACCCGGCGTATGTGTCAACTCCACCTATATAAAGAACCCATCATTACTTAACGGTAGTGATGGGTTTTTTGCTTTATATTGACGTAAATGATTTAGATTTCCTTAAAATCTTTCATCCTGATATAAATTTGGGGCAAAAATTCCAAAGCCTGTACACAATATGGTGGAGATACAGTGTGAAATCAGTACACTAAAACGTTAATAGAACCAATTATTGCCGAACTAATGGCTCAATCCACTCACTGAGAAGACTATGACAGAAGCATTCAAACATATTTCAGTATTGCTTAACGAATCTATTGACGGACTTGCGATAAAACCTGACGGTACCTACATTGATGGTACCTTTGGACGTGGTGGTCATAGCCGTACAATCCTGTCTAAACTGGGCGAGAATGGGCGACTCTTTAGTATCGATCGCGATCCACAAGCGATTGCTGAAGCACAAAAGATTGATGACCCTCGTTTTACGATTATTCATGGCCCATTTTCAGGTATTGCTGAATACGCAGAGCGTTATGATTTAGTCGGTCAAGTGGATGGTGTTTTATTGGATTTAGGTGTCTCTTCACCGCAGTTGGATGATGCTGAACGTGGGTTTAGCTTTATGAAAGACGGCCCATTGGACATGCGTATGGATCCAACTACGGGTATTCCGGTATCGCAATGGTTAGTTGAAGCGGATCTTGATGACATCACATGGGTTATCCGTGAATTCGGTGAAGATAAACACGCTCGTCGTATCGCGAAAGGCATCATTGCTTATCAAGAGAACGAAGAGAACGAACCGTTAACGCGTACTGGCCAATTGGCTAAGCTTATCTCTGATGTAGCGCCAAAAAACTTCAAAGAGAAAAAGCACCCAGCCACCCGGGCTTTCCAAGCATTCCGTATTTACATCAACAGTGAGCTTGAAGAAATTGATACGGCACTAAAAGGTGCGGCAAGTATCCTTGCTCCTGAAGGCCGTTTGTCGGTTATCAGCTTCCACTCACTGGAAGATCGCATGGTGAAACGCTTTATCCGTAAAGAGAGTCAAGGCCCTCAAGTACCTCATGGTTTACCACTGACAGAAGATCAAATTAAAGCGCTAGGCAGTGCCGACCTTAAGCCTGTTGGTAAAGCGATTAAACCATCGAAAGATGAAGTGGATGAGAACACTCGTTCACGTAGTTCAGTACTACGAATTGCAGAAAAACTTTAGTCAATGAAGACCTCTAAGCCTAATTTAGCCAAGATAATATTTTTTGATTTGATCTCTGTGGGCAAGGTCCCATTGGTGCTTCTTATCTGTATCTTTGCGAGTGCGATGGGGGTCGTTCTCACAACACATATGTCACGTCAGGCGATCACGCAAAAAGACACGGCATTGGTAGAGCGAGAGCAACTTGATGATGAGTGGCGTAATTTAATGCTTGAAGAGACAGCACTGGCTGAACATAGTCGTGTTCAAGCATCGGCAAAAAGAGATTTAGACATGAAACGTCCAGACTCTGACAAAGAAGTTGTGATCACACTAAAATGACCGCTAAAAAGGAAAAAGCACGCACGAGAGCTGTTAATAAATCAACGAAAGAGCGTGTGAAGAGCGAAAAGGGTTCTAATCCAACTCTAATTAAATGGCGTTTTAACGTCGTTATTGCTTTCGTGTTCCTTGCCTTTTCGACATTGGTTGCCCGTGTGGCCTATATCCAAATCATTGAACCAGATAACTTGATTCGCCAGGGCGACCTTCGTTCTGTACGTGTGAAGGCAATTCCTTCTGCTCGCGGTATTATCTCAGACCGCAATGGCGAACCGCTTGCGGTTAGTGTTCCGGTTGAAGCGGTATGGGCTGACCCAAAAACTATTTTCGATAAAAATGGCATGGCCCAAATCGATCGTTGGTATGCGTTAGCGGATGTACTTGGTTTAGAACGACAATCGATGATCGATAAAATCTCTAGTAACAAGTCCCGTCGATTTATTTATCTGCAAAGGCAAGTTAGCCCAGCGATGGCTAAGTATATCCGTGATCTAAAACTGGTCGGCGTTGGTCTTAAAGCGGAATCTCGTCGTTATTACCCTGCGGGTGAGATCAGTGCGCACTTGATTGGTGTGACGGGTATCGATGGTCATGGGCTTGAAGGCGTAGAGCGCAGCTATGATCAATGGCTCACTGGTGAAGCGGGTAAGCGAACAATACGTAAAGACCGTTATGGCCGTGTGGTAGAGAATATTGCATTAGAGGAGCGTGAACAAGGTAAGCAATTAGAGCTCACCATTGATCAGCGTTTACAAGCAATAGCCTATCGAGAAATTAAGCAAGCGGTCGCTGATCATAAAGCGACTTCGGGTTCTGCAATTTTATTGGATGTAAAAACTGGCGCTGTTTTGGCAATGGTTAATGCTCCTTCGTATAACCCGAATAACCGTGCTGACCTGCAAAGTTTTAAGATGCGTAACCGTGTCTTAACCGATGCGATGGAACCGGGTTCGACAGTGAAACCTTTCGTGCTTTTAGCCGCACTAGAAAATGGCACAGCTAACCCTGATACGGTTATCAATACTGGTAATGGCATCATGCGTATTGGTGGTAGCCGTGTTCGTGATACATCGAAAGTTGGCAAAGCTGATTTAGCAACGATTTTAAAGAAGTCGAGTAACATCGGTGTAGCAAAATTGGCGCTTGATATGCCACTAGAAGCTTTGCTTGGGATGTATAGTTCTGTCGGATTGGGTGAAATGTCTGGTCTAAACCTAGTAGGGGAAACCAGTGGTATCTTCCCGAATCGACGCCGTTGGTCTAAGTTTGAAATTGCCACCTTATCATTTGGTTACGGGCTATCTGTGACGCCGCTCCAGTTAGCGCATGCTTATGCGACACTGGCGAATAAAGGCTTGTATGAGCCGATTCATATTATTAAGAGTAATGATCGGAGTTTCTCTAAGCAGATCATCAAGCGCGAGAACGCTGAACTGGTACTGCAAATGCTAGAAGGGGTAACCCAAAAAGGCGGTACGGCAACAAGAGCCGCAGTGCCTGGTTACCGAGTGGCCGCCAAGACGGGTACATCTCGTAAAGCCGAAGCTGGTGGCTATAGTGATGAGTATATCGCTGTTACATCAGGTTTTGCCCCGGTTAGCGACCCAAGAGTTGCACTGGTTGTGGTGGTCAATGAGCCTCAAGGCGATCTTTACTACGGTGGGTCGGTAGCCGCTCCCGTTTTTTCTGAAATCATGAAGGGTGCACTGCAAATACTGAATATCCCTGCTGATGAAAACAAATTTCAAGAATAGAGCCAATCAGGATTCAATATGAGTAATAGCCTCACGCTGTCATCTTTACTTTCTCCTTGGGGGGATTTTAGTTCACCTGAACTGGATGCGATTACGGTTGAGCAGTTGGAGTTGAATAGCCGCATAATCAAAGACGGTGATATTTTTGTTGCCATCGTTGGACATGCCGTTGATGGTCGTCGCTTTATCGACAAAGCGGTCGCGCAAGGTGCAAAAGCCGTAATAGCACAAGCGGGTGATGATAAAACTCATGGCTTGGTCGAGTGGTTAAATGCAGTTCCTGTGGTTTATGTTTCAGAGCTAAATTCAATTCTCTCTGAACTGGCTGGTCGAGTTTATTCTTCTCTAGCGACCAAATTGATTGGCGTTACAGGCACCAATGGCAAAACCACCATCACCCAGTTGATTGCTCAATGGCTAGATCTAGTCGGTCAACGCTCTGCGGTGATGGGCACCACAGGTAATGGCTTCTTAGATAATCTAAAAACAGCCGCTAATACCACAGGCAGCGCGATTGAAATACAGCGCACACTGAGTGAGTTGGCTGAAGAAAATGCCGTTTATACCGCGATGGAAATCTCTTCTCATGGTTTGGTTCAAGGCCGAGTAAAAGCGTTGGATTTTGAGGTTGGTGTATTCACTAACCTGAGTCGTGATCACCTTGATTACCATGGCACGATGGAAGAGTACGCATTGGCTAAGAAGAGCCTGTTTACTCAACACAAATGCAAGCATGCAGTGATCAATGTGGATGATGAAGTAGGCAAAGCGTGGCTGTCAGATTTGCCCAATGCGATAGCCGTTTCACTGTCGCCGTTAACGGGCTATCAACAATCAATATGGGCATCTGATGTCGCTTATGCAGAAACCGGTATTCAGCTGTCTTTCGATGGTCGTTGGGGACAAGGGAAGCTTTCTGTTCCACTGATTGGTCAGTTCAACGCATCAAATGTTCTGGTTGCTTTTGCGACTCTGCTTTCGTTGGGTATCGACAAGCAAACCTTGCTCGACACTGCACCTCAGCTTCAACCTGTCATTGGTCGTATGGAGCTATTCCAAGTGCCGAACAAAGCAAAAGTGGTTGTCGATTACGCGCATACACCAGATGCACTAGAAAAAGCATTAGCAGCATTGCGCGTGCATTGCTCTGGGCAACTGTGGGCAATCTTCGGTTGTGGTGGTGATCGCGACACAGGTAAGCGCCCAATGATGGCGATAACGGCAGAGCAGTTCGCCAACAAAATTATTATTTCAGATGACAATCCTCGCAGCGAAGATCCTGCTTTGATTGTTAAAGACATGCTAGCTGGTTTAAATGAACCAGAATCGGCGTTCGTCGAGCATGATCGCTATCAAGCGGTTAAGTTTGCTTTAGAGCAAGCGGGTCGCAATGACATTATTCTTTTGGCTGGTAAAGGCCATGAGGATTACCAAGTATTGAAAGACGAAACGATCCATTACTCAGACCGGGAGTCTGCGCTTCAACTTTTAGGTATTTCATAATGATTGATGTATCACTCGAGCAGATTTGTTCTGCTGTCGGCGGTGAGCTGATTGAGGCTGGCAAGTCAAACCATAGCGTAATTAATGCCGTTTCTACTGATACTCGCACCGTTGAAGAAGGTGCACTGTTTGTCGCTATCGTTGGTGAACGTTTTGATGCACATGATTTTTGCCATCAAGCAGTGGAGGCAAATGCGAGCGCGTTGTTAGTCGAACGAAAACTTGACCTAAATATTACTCAAATTGTTGTTGAAGACACTAAACTGGCTTTAGGTCAGCTAAGTGCCTGGATTCATGAACAATGTAATGTCCCAACCATGGCGATTACAGGCAGCTGCGGTAAGACGACCGTTAAAGAAATGGTCGCAAGTATTCTACAGCAACGTGGCAAGGTGCTGTTTACAGCAGGCAACTTCAATAATGATATTGGTGTACCACTAACCTTGTTACGCAGTGAGCCAAGCGATAATTATACCGTGATCGAGTTAGGCGCTAACCATATCGGGGAGATAGCCTACACCACACAACTGGTGAAACCGCAGGTAGCTTTGGTGAACAATGTCGCCGCGGCGCATTTAGAAGGCTTTGGTTCTATTGACGGTGTGAAACAAGCGAAAGGTGAAATCTTTCAGGGGCTTGCTACCGGTGATACTGCTATTGTTAATTTAGAGAGTAACGGTGGCGACTTTTGGTGTGAAGTACTTGCAGATAAAACGGTACTGACATTTTCAGAAAACGATAACACGGCGGATTACTTTGCTAAGAATCTTCGCATTAATGAGCTAGGTGAAGCTTGTTTTGACATGCAAACGCCACAAGGCGCTATGCCTGTTGAACTCGGCATTATCGGCCAACATAACGTAGCGAATGCGTTAGCGGCTACAGCGTTGAGTATTCAATTTGGTGCCACGCTGGATGAAGTAAAAAATGGTTTAGCGAATCTTATCTCGGTTAAAGGACGAGTTGAGGTTCAACAATTAAGTCAGAATATCAAGCTGATAGATGACAGTTATAACGCCAGCGTGCCAGCAATGAAGGCGGCAGCTAAATTGCTGTCAAGCTTCAAAGGTCAACGTTGGCTAATTTTAGGCAATATGGCTGAATTAGGTGATGAAAGCCTTGCACTTCACCGTCAAGTCGGTGAATATGCTGCCCCATTCGCTTTTGAGCATGTACTCACTTACGGTAATGATACCAAAGTGATTAGTGAGATCTGTCATGGTACTCACTTTGACACGCATCAAGCGATGATCGCGCACATAGAGCAGCACTTATGCTTGCCAGAAAACGCGTCACATACCTTGTTGGTAAAAGGCGCAAATAGTGCAGGAATGAGTAAAATAGCCGCTGCTTTACAGGAGAACTTTTCATGATAATTTGGCTTGCAGAGCTACTACAGCCACACTTTTCTTTTTTCCGTTTGTTCGAATACTTATCGTTTCGTGCAATCGCGAGTATTTTGACTGCTTTGTGTCTGTCGTTGTGGATGGGACCTCGTTTAATTGAGCGTCTGCAAATGCTACAAATTGGTCAAGTTGTTCGTAATGATGGACCTGAATCTCACTTTAGCAAACGTGGTACACCGACCATGGGTGGTGTGATGATCTTAGCTGCGATCATTATTACAGTATTGATGTGGACTGATCTTTCGAACCCTTACGTTTGGGCCGTATTAGTTGTACTTGGTGGTTACGGTGCGGTCGGTTTTGTTGATGACTATCGTAAGGTGGTTCGCAAGAATACCGATGGCCTGATTGCTCGTTGGAAATATTTTTGGCAGTCGGCTATTGCATTGGTTGTGGCGTTTGCTCTGTATGCTCATGGGCAAGATACCGCGGCAACACAACTGGTTGTTCCTTTCTTTAAAGAAGTGATGCCACAGTTAGGATTGTTGTACATAGTACTGACGTACTTTGTTATTGTTGGTACCAGTAATGCGGTAAACCTAACGGACGGTCTAGATGGCTTAGCTATTATGCCTACGGTTATGGTGGCGGCTGGCTTTGCTGTGATTGCTTGGGCAACGGGTAACGTTAACTTTGCGGCGTACCTACACATTCCCTACATTCCATACACATCTGAACTGGTTGTGGTTTGTACGGCAATTGTGGGTGCTGGGCTTGGTTTCTTATGGTTCAACACATACCCTGCTCAAGTATTTATGGGCGATGTTGGCTCCCTAGCGCTGGGTGGTGCATTGGGTGTCATTGCTGTGTTAGTTCGCCAAGAGTTGGTACTGGTTATTATGGGTGGTGTTTTTGTGATGGAAACCTTGTCCGTTATTCTGCAAGTGGGTTCTTACAAACTGCGTGGTCAGCGTATTTTCCGAATGGCACCGATTCACCACCATTATGAACTTAAAGGTTGGCCGGAGCCGCGCGTAATCGTACGTTTTTGGATCATCTCAATGGTATTAGTACTGATTGGTCTAGCGACATTGAAAGTCCGTTAATCCTAAGCGAGCCTCTCAACTCGTAGAGGCTCTTTCAAACTATTAAGAGCGTCTTGTTTAAAATGGAACGTTGGCAGAATATTCAAAATGTAGTGGTTGTAGGGCTCGGTATTACCGGGCTCTCTGTCGTTAAACATCTCGTAAAATATCAGTCTCATACTCATGTGAAGGTGATTGATACTCGTGAGCGACCGCCGGGCAGAGAATCATTACCTGAATCGGTGAAACTGCATTCTGGAAGTTGGAATAGCCAATGGTTAGCGGAAGCTGACTTGGTCGTTGCTAACCCAGGTATCGCCTTAGCGACGCCAGAAATTCAAGATGTTGTTCAAGCGGGCACGCCTGTTGTTGGTGACATCGAGTTGTTTGGTTGGGCGGTGAATAAACCTGTTGTGGCAATTACAGGTTCAAATGGCAAGAGTACGGTGACCGATCTAACTGGTGTGCTTGCTAAAGCTGCTGGTCTTAACGTGGGTGTTGGTGGCAACATTGGTATTCCAGCTTTAGACCTTCTTGAGCTCGATGCCGATTTATATGTCCTTGAGCTATCAAGCTTTCAATTAGAGACAACATCGAACCTAAACCTAGTGGCGGCAGCGTTTTTGAACCTGTCAGAAGATCATATGGATCGCTACCAAGGTATGGACGATTATCGTGATGCCAAGTTAAGAATTTTTAATCATGCTCTGTGTGCGATTGTAAACCGCGAAGACAAAGAGACTTATCCAGAGCATACGATGCCGTTGGTGACATTTGGTCTCGATAACCAAGAGTTTGGTGTTGCAACGAGTAGTGGCATCGAATGGCTAGTGGATAGCAATGAACTGATAATTCCTACCCAAGATTTAACATTGGTTGGACGTCATAATGTGGCGAATGCGTTAGTCTCTTTAGCACTATTGAAGCAAGTAGGTATTGATTACAGAAAGAGCCTTGAAGCTCTGAAAGCTTACAATGGCTTAACTCATCGTTGCCAAGTGGTGGCTGATAAACGCGCGATCAAGTGGGTCAATGACTCAAAAGCGACCAATGTGGCCAGCACATTAGCGGCTCTTACTGGTTTAGAGTGTCAAGGTACTTTGTATCTCTTGGTAGGCGGTGTGGGGAAAGGTGCCGATTTTAGTGAGCTTAAACCTGTGTTATCAGAACTAGAGCGTGTTCAACTATGTTGCTTCGGTGAAGATGCGATGCAGTTTATGCCTCTGCACCCATCGGCTAAGACGTTTGAAACTATGCGCGATATTATCGAGAGCATTTTTAAACAGCTCGCTCCGGGGGATATGGTGATGCTGTCTCCTGCTTGTGCAAGCTTCGATCAGTTTAATAATTTCATGGCGAGAGGTGATGCGTTCACTGAACTTGCTCATGAGTATGCTTAACGTGTTGAAGGACTAACATTTAGTGCTAAGAGTGAAAGAGATTAACCAATTCATTTGGCAATGGCTGAACCGTGCCACACCAGAGGCACTTTACGATCGTCAATTGGTATGGATTGCTCTTGGATTGATGTTAACGGGGTTGGTGATGGTAACGTCGGCTTCGTTTCCTATCAGCGCTCGCTTAACCGATCAGCCATTTCACTTTATGTTTCGTCACGCCATCTTCCTTGTTTTGGCGTTAGGCGTGTCCAGCGTGATTCTACAGATACCGATGAAGCGCTGGTTTCAATACAGCACGTATCTACTGGGTTTATCATTCTTTCTACTGATCGTGGTATTGGTCGTAGGTAAATCGGTTAACGGTGCATCGCGTTGGATTCCACTTGGGCTGTTTAACTTACAACCTGCCGAAGTCGCTAAATTATCGCTGTTTATCTTTATGGCTGGCTATTTGGTTCGAAAACAAGATGAGGTGAGAAAAACCTTCTTTGGTGGTTTTGCTAAGCCCATCATGGTGTTTGGTGCCTTCGCTGTGTTGCTACTGGGTCAACCCGATTTGGGGACGGTCGTCGTAATGTTGGTGACCTTGTTTGGTATGTTATTCATTGCGGGGGCTAAGCTCTCACAGTTCATCGCACTGATGGTTGCTGGTATTGCCGCTGTGGTTGGTTTGATTGTGGTTGAACCTTACCGTGTCCGACGTGTGACCTCATTCTGGGAGCCTTGGAATGACCCGTTTGGCAGTGGTTACCAGTTAACTCAATCACTCATGGCGTTTGGCCGTGGAGATTGGATGGGGCAAGGTCTCGGCAACTCAGTTCAGAAGTTAGAGTACCTTCCAGAAGCACATACCGATTTTGTATTTGCTGTATTGGCTGAAGAGTTGGGTTTTGTTGGCGTGACTTTAGTGCTGATTCTTATTTTTAGTTTGGTCTTTAAAGCGATCCTAATTGGGAAGAAAGCCTTCGAGAGCGACCAATTATTCAACGGCTATCTTGCCTTTGGTATTGGCATTTGGTTTGCTTTTCAGACACTTGTTAACGTCGGCGCTGCTTCAGGTATCGTTCCAACGAAAGGTCTAACATTGCCGTTGATCAGCTATGGTGGTTCAAGTCTCATTGTGATGTCAGTTGCTGTTTCCATGTTGTTACGTATCGATCACGAATGTCGATGGCAAGAAAAAGAACAAACAGATAATCAAAACGAATCAATAGAGTAAGAATCTAACGTGATGAAACAAAATAAAAAACTCTTAGTGATGGCTGGTGGTACTGGCGGTCACGTTTTTCCTGGGTTGGCGGTGGCGAAAAAGCTTCAGCAACAAGGTTGGGAAATTCGATGGCTAGGTACGGCGGACAGAATGGAGGCTGACTTAGTGCCAAAGCATGGTATTGAGATAGACTTCATCAAAGTTAAAGGCCTTCGTGGTCAAGGCATTAGCAAATTAATTAAAGCACCATTTCAGATTATTAATGCCATACTTCAAGCAAGACAGCACATCAAAGCGTGGCAACCAGATGTAGTGCTTGGCATGGGCGGATACGTCAGTGGGCCTGGCGGTATTGCAGCTTGGTTGTCTGGTATTCCGGTGGTTTTGCATGAACAAAATGCGGTGGCAGGTTTAACCAACCAATGGCTTTCTAAAATAGCGAAAAAGGTCTTCCAAGCTTTCCCTGGCGCTTTCTCTACAGCAGAAGTCGTGGGTAACCCAGTACGTGAAGATGTTGTGAGTCTTCCTGAACCAGAGCAACGCATGGCAGAGCGTGATGGCGATATTCGCATCTTGGTGATGGGCGGTAGCCAAGGGGCTAAAATACTTAACGATACTCTGCCAATGACCTTGGCTCAGTTGGGTTCTGGTTTTACTGTGATGCACCAAGCCGGAAAAAATAATCAACAACAGGTCATGGATCAATACAAATCACATTCTGTAAATAATGTTCAAGTGACAGAATTTATTGATGATGTGGCGCAAGCTTATGAGTGGGCCGATCTACTAGTGTGTCGCTCAGGCGCATTAACCGTCTCGGAAGTGTCAGCAGCGGGTGTGGGTTCTATCTTTGTTCCGTTTATGCACAAGGACAGGCAGCAAGCTCTGAATGCCGATCACCTAGTTGAATGTGGCGCCGCGTTAATGATTGAGCAGCCTCAGTTGACGGCTGATAAGCTAGCGAGCACTATCGCTCAGCTTGATAGAAATGAATTAAAAATGATGGCTACAAAAGCTCGTCAAGCAGCTAAGCTTGATGCCGATGTGACCGTCGCTGAAGCGATTAAAGCTTTAGCAAAATAATGAGATTGAATTGATGACGATTGAACATACCCAAGACTTAGCGCAAATCCGTGCAATGGTGCCAGAGATGCGCCGTGTTAAATCTATCCACTTCATTGGCATTGGTGGCGCCGGAATGAGCGGGATAGCTGAAGTCTTGCTGAATGAAGGCTACCAAATTACCGGGTCTGATATTGCTCAAAATCTAGTGACTGAGCGTTTGATTAGCAAGGGCGCGACTATTTATATCGGTCACCAAGCAAGTAATGTTGCTGATGCTAGTGTGGTGGTGGTTTCAACCGCTATCAACGAAGAGAACCCAGAAATTATTGCCGCTCGTGAAGCGCGCACACCGATTGTTCGTCGTGCAGAAATGCTGGCTGAGCTGATGCGTTTTCGTCATGGTATTGCTGTGGCAGGTACGCACGGTAAAACAACGACCACAGCGCTAGTGACACAGATTTACTCGGAAGCGGGTTTAGATCCAACTTTCGTCAACGGTGGCTTGGTGAAAAGTGCGGGTACTAATGCTCGTTTAGGCTCAAGCCGTATTCTTATCGCTGAAGCTGATGAAAGTGACGCATCGTTTTTACACCTGCAACCAATGGTCAGTATTGTAACGAATATTGAAGCTGATCACATGGACACCTACGGCGGTGATTTTGAAACGCTAAAGCAGACCTTTATTGATTTCTTACATAACTTACCATTCTATGGTCAGGCGGTGATGTGTATTGATGATCCTGTAGTACGTGAGCTTATTCCTCAGGTTAGCCGTCAAATCATTACTTACGGTTTCTCAGAAGACGCCGATATTCGTATTGAAAACTACGTACAAGAAGGTCAGCAAGGTAAGTTCACAGTGGTACGTGAAGGTAAGGCTAACCTAGATATCACGCTAAACATTCCAGGGCGCCACAACGCACTGAATGCATCTGCCGCGATTGCGGTTGCTACTGAAGATGACATCAGTGATGAGGCGATCCTAAAAGCGATGGCGGGAACGGAAGGTACTGGTCGTCGTTTTGATCACCTTGGTGAATACGAAACAGGGAACGGCGTGGCAATGTTGGTCGATGATTATGGCCATCACCCGACTGAAGTGAATGTAACCATTCAAGCGGCTCGCAGTGGTTGGACTGATAAACGTCTTGTGATGATTTTTCAACCTCATCGTTACAGCCGAACGCGAGATCTGTACGATGACTTTGCAAATGTTCTTGATCAAGTTGATGTCTTAATCTTATTAGATGTTTATTCAGCAGGTGAGAAACCTATTGCTGGTGCTGACGGGCGTTCATTGAGCCGAACTATTCGCGGGCGTGGTAAGATTGACCCAATTTTCGTGGCTGATATCAATACTCTGCCATCGGTTTTAGCGAACGTAATTCAAGGTGGAGACCTTGTTTTGACGCAGGGTGCAGGTGATGTTGGTCGTGTAGCCAAGCAGCTTGAATCGTTACAATTAGATATAAATAAGATGTTGAACGCGTAACAAAATACTGTTTACAGACTGTGGTTGATCGCTCACTTCTTGCGATTGACCTAAAATTGACCAAAAATCTTCTTATCAACGTTTGATAGTTTGATTTTGCTCAGTATAATTCATAGGTTAAAGTAAGTACTTTTACCTCTATTATGAAGATAGGGAATAGAATTGCGAACCAACTACAGGGAATGCGGGCTTTGGTAGAAAGTACTTTTAGCGAAAACCGCCACCTATTCAGTTTACCATCGCTCAAGAAACATGCCCTAGAAGGGTCTTTTTTTGTCATGGTATTGCTATTCATTGGGTTTCTTTTCTATACCACACTGACTTGGATGTGGGACGATCAACGATTGCCTCTCTCCAAAATAGTACTTCAAGGCGACTTAACTTACGTAACCGCTGGTGATGTTCAACATGCATTTAGCGAGATTGAGCATATCGGTACATTCATGTCACAAGATATCGGTGTATTGCAAGAAAGTTTGGAAGCGTTGCCTTGGGTATCAGTTGTCTCTATTCGTAAACAGTGGCCAGACACAATAAAAGTATTTTTGACTGAATATCAAGCGGCAGCAATCTGGAATGGCAACATGCTGCTGAATGAAAATGGTCAGGTATTTAATGGTGATATCGGCCTTTTGAAGGGCGATAGAGTTAAGCTTTATGGCCCTGACGGCACCAGCCAAGTAGTAATAGAAAAGTGGCGACAGATAACCCCTTTGATTAATAGTTTAGGGTTGACGGTTACCTCGCTCGTTCTCAATGAGCGTCGTGCTTGGCAAATAATCCTAGATAACGGTATCCGTTTAGAGCTAGGTAAAGATTCTTTAGATGAGCGTGTTGAACGCTTCATTTCGCTTTATAACGAATTAGGAAGTAAAGCGAATCAAGTGAGCTACATTGACCTCAGGTATGATACGGGAGCCGCTGTAGGCTGGTTTCCAGAGCAAGAGTTAGAAGAGAGCACAGATGACTAAGACCGCAGATGACAACATAATCGTTGGTCTTGATATAGGCACTGCGACCATATCAGCTCTGGTTGGTGAAATACTGCCTGATGGTCAAATCAATATCATTGGTTCAGGGCAAAGCCCATCCAGAGGTATGGATAAAGGTGGTGTAAACGACCTAGAGTCGGTAGTGAAGTCGGTTCAGCGAGCTATTGATCAAGCAGAGTTGATGGCTGAATGCCAAATCAGCAATGTATTTATCTCGCTATCGGGCAAGCACATCGCAAGCCGAATTGAAAAAGGCATGGGCACTATCTCTGATGAAGAGGTGTCTCAAGACGATATGGATCGAGCGATCCATACCGCGAAATCAATTAAAATAGGTGATGAACAGAGAATTCTGCACGTAATTCCACAAGAATTTACCATTGATTATCAAGAAGGAATTAAGAACCCTCTTGGTTTGTCTGGTGTTCGAATGGAAGTCAGTGTTCACCTAATTTCTTGTCATAGCGATATGGCAAGAAATATTATTAAAGCTGTCGAACGATGTGGTCTCACTGTAGAGCACATCGTGTTTTCAGGACTTGCCTCAAGTAATGCGGTAATTACTGAAGACGAGAGAGAGCTTGGAGTGTGTGTGGTTGATATCGGTGCTGGTACGATGGATATTTCCATTTGGACTGGCGGCGCACTGCGACACACAGAAGTCTTTTCCTACGCAGGAAATGCAGTAACCAGTGATATTGCCTTCGCTTTCGGCACGCCAGTAAGCGATGCTGAAGAGATAAAAGTAAACCACGGTTGCGCTCTGAGTGAACTCGTAAGCAAGGATGATTCTGTTAACGTCCCAAGTGTTGGTGGTCGTCCATCGAGAAGTTTGCAAAGACAAACTTTGTCGGAAGTGATTGAACCACGTTACACTGAACTTATGGGGCTTGTTAACCAAACTATTGATACGGTTCAATTGCAGCTACGAGATGAAGGTATTAAACACCACCTTGCAGCTGGCGTCGTTCTCACTGGTGGAGCAGCACAAATTGACGGGTTGGTAGAGTGTGCGGAACGTGTTTTCCGCAATCAAGTTCGAGTTGGTAAGCCATTAGAAGTTAGTGGCTTAACTGACTATGTTAAAGAGCCGTATCATTCTACGGCGGTTGGTTTACTTCATTACGCAAGAGATTGTCAGATCAGTGATGAAGGTGATTACAGCGAACCTAAGCGTTCTGCACCTTCAATGTCTGGTTTATTTGGCAAATTGCGTAATTGGATACAAAAAGAGTTTTAACCTGAGTTGCAGGAAAAAACGGAGATAACACATGTTTGAACCGATGATGGAAATGTCTGACGATGCAGTAATTAAAGTCGTTGGAGTTGGTGGCGGTGGCGGTAACGCTGTTGAGCACATGGTACGTGAATCAATCGAAGGCGTAGAATTCATCAGTGTTAACACTGATGCACAAGCACTTCGTAAAACAAGCGTGAGCAGCGTGATCCAAATTGGTGGTGATATCACTAAAGGTTTGGGCGCTGGTGCAAACCCACAAGTAGGCCGTGATGCAGCTCTCGAAGATAGAGAAAGAATTAAAGAAGTTCTAACTGGCGCCGATATGGTATTTATCGCAGCTGGTATGGGCGGTGGTACAGGTACAGGTGCTGCTCCAGTTATTGCTGAAGTTGCGAAAGAGCTTGGTGTACTAACGGTTGCTGTTGTAACTAAACCGTTTAGCTTTGAAGGCAAAAAGCGTTTAGCGTTTGCTGAGCAAGGTATTGAAGAGCTTTCTAAGCATGTGGATTCTTTAATTACGATTCCAAATGAAAAGCTACTTAAAGTACTTGGCCGCGGCGTAACACTGCTAGAAGCTTTCGCAAGTGCAAATGATGTACTTAAAAACGCGGTACAAGGTATTGCTGAGCTAATTACTCGCCCTGGTATGATTAACGTCGATTTCGCGGATGTTCGCACCGTAATGTCGGAAATGGGTCATGCAATGATGGGTAGCGGTATCGCAAAAGGTGATGACCGTGCTGAAGAGGCCGCTGAAACGGCAATTTCTAGCCCATTACTAGAAGATATCGATCTAGCTGGTGCGCGTGGCGTTCTTGTGAACATCACAGCAGGCCTAGATATGCGTCTAGATGAGTTCGAAACTGTGGGTAATACAGTTAAGGCATTCGCATCTGATAATGCAACAGTAGTGATAGGTACTTCTCTAGACCCTGATATGACGGATGAAATCCGTGTAACTGTTGTAGCAACTGGTATCGGCACTGAGAGAAAACCAGACATTACTTTAGTTGCTGGTGGTAATACTAAAGTTGCGTCAACCCCTCAACCACAGGTAGCGGCTCAAACAGCAGCAAAAGTGGAAGAGAAAGTGGCACAGCCATTGCAAGAAAAAACTGAGGTAAAATCTCAAGTTAAGCAACAGCCAACAACGTCGTCACCGGCTTCTTCAGGTTCAGGCGCTAGCCAAAATGCTGCACCTAAAGCTGAGAAAGAAAGTGGGTATTTAGATATACCAGCATTTTTACGACGTCAGGCTGACTAGCAAACACCCAAAATTTGACTATAGTCGAATTAATGGTAAAATCCGCGGTCGGTAAATACTGGCCGTGATTTGTAGCACTGATAAGAGGCAAGCAGATGATCAGACAACGTACTCTGAAAGAAATTGTGAAAACAACTGGTGTGGGTCTCCACTCTGGTCGTAAAGTCACACTTACTCTTCGCCCGGCAGCTGCAAATACAGGCATTGTTTACCGTCGTACTGATGTAAATCCACCTGTAGATTTCCCAGCTGATCCAGCATCAGTTCGTGACACTATGTTATGTACTGCTCTTGTTAATGATGAAGGCGTACGTATTTCTACAGTGGAGCACCTTAACGCCGCTCTAGCGGGTATGGGCATCGACAACATTATTGTTGAAGTGGATGCACCAGAGATTCCAATTATGGATGGTAGCGCAAGCCCATTCGTATACTTGCTACAGCAAGCGGGTGTAGAAACACTGAATACAGCGAAGCGTTTTATTCGAATCAAAAAGCCTGTTCGTTTTGAAGATGGTGATAAGTGGGCAGAATTTGTTCCATTTAACGGTTTCCGCATGGACTTTGAGATCGACTTTAACCATCCTGCTATTGAGTCTGACGAGCAACGTTTATTATTTGATTTCTCTTCACAAGGTTTTGTGAAAGAAATTTCTCGTGCTCGTACGTTCGGCTTTATGCGTGACATAGAATATCTACAATCTCAAAACCTAGTACTTGGCGGCAGCTTCGATAATGCTATCGTACTTGACGAATACCGAATTCTTAATGAAGAAGGCCTTCGTTTTGAGAATGAGTTTGTAACACATAAAGTGTTGGATGCGATTGGTGACCTTTACATGTGTGGACACGCTATTATTGGTGAGTTCCGAGCATACAAATCAGGTCATGGCCTAAACAACCAACTATTACGTGCAGTACTTGCTGACGCAGAAGCTTGGGAGTGGGCAACATTTGAAGAAGAAGCTGGCTCTCCTGTTGCATTTGCTGAACCAGGAATGGTTCTAGCGTAATTATTGTTTACAATAATATAAGATTTCGAAAACCAGGTCATTGACCTGGTTTTTTTGTATCTAGAAAATAGATACAGTGTCGTTAACCTACGGAAATTGTTGGACAATGGGTCGTAGTTTGCTTAATCCATCAGCAATTAGAAAGAAAAGTTCCAAGCACATCAAACAAATGGTGTTCTAAATGGTCGTTAGTGTGAAAATTACTTACACTAAAGGGCATTAATTTTAACTCAAGCCTTGAAAACTCTACTCTCAAGTACAATATCAAAGATACTAGATTTATCTCAGTATCCTTGGTTAGTAACTGAAGACTAGTTCATAGCTAGTAGAGACTGACGGCATTTAAAATAGATCGCGGACGATCTGAGAACGAAGAGATTCCAAGCACATGATTACTAAGCTGCTGACAAAGGTAATTGGCAGTCGCAATGACAGAACACTGCGCCGCCTTAGAAAAATTGTAAAAGAAATTAATAACTACGAACCAACGTTTGAAGCCCTTTCTGATGAAGAGCTAAAAGCAAAAACGGTTGAGTTTCGTGAGCGCTTAGATAAAGGTGAATCGTTAGATCAACTTCTACCTGAAGCTTTCGCTACGGTACGTGAAGCGTCTAAGCGTGTTTACGGTATGCGTCATTTTGACGTGCAATTGATTGGTGGCATGGTTCTAAATGCCGGCCAAATTGCAGAGATGCGAACTGGTGAAGGTAAAACCCTTACTGCAACCCTACCTGCTTATCTAAACGCCCTTCCAAGTAAAGGTGTTCACGTAGTAACGGTGAACGACTACCTAGCGAAGCGTGATGCGGAAACAAACCGTCCATTATTTGAATTCCTTGGTATGACGGTTGGTGTCAATGTGCCAAACATGGCTCCACCAGAGAAAAAAGAAGCCTACCAAGCTGATATTCTATACGGAACAAACAACGAGTTTGGCTTTGACTACCTACGTGACAACATGGCTTTCCGTGCTGAAGATCGTGTTCAACGTGAACGTTTCTTCGCTGTTGTCGATGAGGTTGACTCCATCTTAATTGATGAAGCTCGAACTCCGCTAATCATCTCTGGCCCAGCTGAAGATAGTTCAGAACTTTACACGCGCATTAACACTCTGATTCCTAGCCTTGAGCGCCAAGATAAAGAAGATTCAGAAGAGTACCGTGGTGAAGGTCACTACACCATGGACGAAAAATCGAAGCAGGTTCACCTGACTGAAAATGGTCAAGAGTTTGTTGAAGAGTTAATGGTGAAAAATGAGCTAATGGAAGAGGGGGATACACTTTACTCTCCAACCAATATCAGCCTGCTTCACCACGTAAACGCGGCTCTTCGTGCGCATGTATTGTTTGAGAAGAACGTAGACTACATCGTTACTGATGAAGGCGAAGTGGTTATCGTTGATGAACATACTGGTCGTACAATGCCAGGTCGTCGTTGGTCTGAAGGTTTACACCAAGCGGTTGAAGCTAAAGAAGGTGTGAAAATTCAGAATGAAAACCAAACACTAGCATCGATTACCTTCCAGAACTTCTTCCGACTGTACGAAAAACTGTCTGGTATGACAGGTACAGCCGATACTGAAGCTTTCGAATTCCAGTCTATCTACGGCCTCGAAACGGTGGTTATACCAACCAACAAACCTATGGTTCGTAACGATATGCCTGACGTGGTTTATCGTACTGAAGAAGACAAGTTTAATGCGATCATCGAAGACATTAAAGATCGTGTAGCGGCTGGTCAGCCATCACTGGTTGGTACAGTTTCTATCGAGAAATCTGAGCTACTGTCTAACGCACTGAAAAAAGCAAAAATTAAGCACAACGTTCTAAACGCTAAGTTCCACGAAATGGAAGCCGAGATCGTTGCACAAGCAGGTACGCCAAGCGCGGTAACTATCGCAACTAACATGGCCGGTCGTGGTACCGATATCGTGTTAGGTGGCAGCTGGCAGGCACAAATTGAGAAGCTGGATAACCCAACTCAAGAGCAGATCGACAAGATCAAAGCTGACTGGAGAGTCATCCACGATAAAGTACTTGAGTCTGGTGGTCTGCACATCATTGGTACTGAGCGTCATGAATCTCGACGTATCGATAACCAGCTACGTGGTCGTTCTGGTCGTCAAGGTGATGCCGGTTCTTCTCGCTTCTATCTATCAATGGAAGACTCTCTGCTACGTATCTTTACATCAGATCGTATGGCTGGCCTTATCCAAAGTGGTATGGATGAAGGCGAAGCGATCGAATCTAAGATGCTTTCTCGCTCAATTGAAAAAGCTCAACGTAAAGTAGAAGGTCGTAACTTCGATATTCGTAAGCAGCTTCTTGAGTACGATGATGTAGCCAATGACCAACGTAAAGTGGTTTATGAGCTTCGTGATGAACTGATGAGTTCTGACGACATCAGCGAAATGATCGAACACAACCGTGAAGACGTGTTTACTTCGGTTATCGATGAGTATATTCCTCCTCAATCTCTTGAAGACATGTGGGATATCGCTGGTCTACAAGATCGTCTGAAGAATGACTTCGATCTAGACTTTGATATTCAAGGTTGGCTAGACGAAGACGATAAGCTTTATGAAGAAGCATTGCGTGAACGTATTCTTGGTATGGCGGTTGATTCCTACAAACAGAAAGAAGAAGTGGTTGGTGCTCAAGTACTGCGTAACTTCGAGAAGTCTGTGATGCTACAAACGCTAGACGGTCTTTGGAAAGAGCACTTGGCTGCGATGGATCACCTTCGTCAAGGCATCCACTTACGTGGTTATGCTCAAAAGAACCCGAAGCAAGAGTACAAGCGCGAGTCGTTTGAACTGTTTGAAGGCCTACTAGATGTACTAAAAACCGACGTTGTTACTATCCTTTCTAAAGTTCGCGTTCAGCAACAAGAAGAAGTCGAAAAGATGGAAGCTCAACGTCAAGCTCAAGCTGAAGAAGCGGCGCGTCGTACACAAGCACAACATGCAACCGCTGAAAATCAGCTAGGTGACGATGAAGCTGAACCAGTATCCCCACAAACGGTAGTACGTGATGAACGTAAAGTGGGTCGTAACGAGCCATGTCCATGTGGAAGTGGTAAAAAGTACAAGCAGTGTCACGGTCAGATTAACTAAGTTTCTATGAATCGTCGCCGTAGCGCTTAATAGCTGCGTTGGTGGTACTCACTTACTACCGTAAGCTCCGTGCCACCGCCTTGCTCTCAAGCACTACAGCTTAGCTTCAGAAAAACTGACAATGAAAATATAAAGAGTCGCTTAGGCGGCTCTTTTTTTAAGCTAATTTTGAGGAAAGCTTAATGAAAAGAATCCATATTGTTGCAGGCATTGTCTTTAACCAAGATAAGTCGCAGGTATTTATCACTAAACGACCTGATGATAAGCACAAAGGCGGCTTCTGGGAATTTCCAGGCGGTAAGGTTGAAGCGGACGAAACCATTGAACAAGCCATGACGCGTGAACTTGATGAAGAGATTGGCATCAAGGTAACTGAACAGTCTCTGTTTGAACACCTTGAATTTGATTACACCGATAAATCGCTTAAGTTCGATTTCATCCTTGTGACCGATTTTGAAGAGCAACCTTATGGCAAAGAAGGTCAACAAGGTGAATGGGTAAGCCTAGAATCATTGAATCAATACGCCTTCCCAGAGGCAAATGTGCCAATTTTAGAGCGAGTGATAAAAGAGTTTTCGTAATTGCTAGCCTGAGTTTGAGATTGTTGTTAGTTTAAAGATATTAACCGAATGAACGTTGCTGCAGAGGTAAGCGGTAACGGTAACCAAAACAATGGAGATATTCGCAGTGGTAAGAATTGCAATTGCAGGAGCAGCGGGCCGTATGGGTCGCAACTTGGTGAAAGCCGCTCATCATAATTCAGAAGCAAGTGTTGGTGCTGGCTCAGAGCGACCAGAATCATCTTTGGTCGGCGT
This sequence comes from Vibrio toranzoniae, assembly GCF_024347655.1. Taxonomy (NCBI): domain Bacteria; kingdom Pseudomonadati; phylum Pseudomonadota; class Gammaproteobacteria; order Vibrionales; family Vibrionaceae; genus Vibrio; species Vibrio toranzoniae. Next base: position 494,787 of record NZ_AP025514.1, read on the forward strand.
TGATATCGGCGAGTTATGCGGTGAAGGTCGTTTTGATGTGGCTCTAGTCGATGACCTCTCGAAAGCGATTGAAGAATTTGATGTTATCGTCGACTTTACTGCGCCTGTTAGCACATTAGCGAATATTGAACTTTGTAAACGTCATGGTAAGAAGCTGATCATAGGGACAACAGGTTTCTCTGAAGAAGAGAAGCGAGTGATTGATGCGGCTTCAAAAGAGATCGCTATCGTAATGGCACCTAACTATAGTGTGGGTGTGAACCTGGTATTTAAGCTGCTAGAAAAGGCCGCTAAAGTCATGGGTGATTACTGTGATGTTGAGATCGTTGAGGCTCACCACCGTCATAAAGTTGATGCGCCTTCTGGTACTGCTATTGGTATGGGCGAAGCGATCGCGGGTGCGATGGGCAACGAGTTAAATGATGTCGCCGTATGGTCACGCGAAGGTATTACTGGCGAGCGTACTAAAGATGAGATTGGTTTTGCGACGATTCGTGCCGGTGACATCATTGGTGAGCACACCGCTATGTTTGCTGATATCGGGGAGAGAGTTGAAATTACTCATAAAGCCACAGATCGAATGACCTTTGCTAATGGCGCAATCAAGGCCGCGGTTTGGTTAAATGGTAAGTCAGCAGGCTTTTATACCATGACAGATGTCCTTGGATTGAATGACCTATAAATAGATATTTATGCGCTGGCAATTGCCGGCGCTTTCTTTGTTTGGTACCTTTCCCTCCGCTATTCCTCCTTTTACAAGTTTCTCTCTACTTTCTTATTATCGTCGTTTTTCTATGACTTAACTGTAATTTTTGTCTGGTATTGTTTGTTTTCTATTTTAGGTGTCTAAATTATAGGGTTTTCTCTTTATGTTTATCGATTGCTTTTTGTCGGTGATATTTTTATCACTATATGATTGGTGAAAATGAAGGGTAAAGATTAGAAAATCTTAATATTCGAACTAAACGAGCATTAAAGTTGAACTTTTGAAGCTTTGGTGGCAAAAGTTGAATTAGCCTATATAAATGTTTAATTTCTTTTGCGTTAAATGTTGACACGTATCACGTGCATCACTAAAATACCGCCAATTTGTCTAATTTCCATAAACACGCAGTTTCTGGTGTTGCAGGAAGGTATATTTGCAAATTAAGTCAATTTAAATGCATTTTTATTTCTGGAGGTTGTCTTGAAGAAGTCAGCACTACTCGTCCTAGAAGATGGGACAGTATTTCACGGTGAAGCCATTGGCGCTGTAGGTTCTGCAGTTGGTGAAGTCGTTTTTAATACCTCGATGACGGGGTACCAAGAAATCCTCACTGATCCTTCCTATTCTCAACAAATCGTTACCCTTACTTACCCTCACATTGGCAATACCGGAACCAATTCCGAAGATGAAGAATCTTCTTCAATCCACGCTCAAGGCCTTGTGATTCGCGATCTCCCTCTTATCGCTTCTAACTTCCGTAATGAACAATCCCTTTCTGATTACCTTAAGTCGCAAAACGTTGTGGGTATCGCTGATATCGATACTCGTAAGCTGACGCGTATTCTTCGTGAAAAAGGTGCTCAAAACGGTTGTATCGTAGCAGGCTCTTCAGTAAACGATGGGAACCTAGACGAAGCTTTGGCTCTAGCTAAAGCAAAAGAATTCCCTGGCCTAAAAGGTATGGATCTTGCGAAAGAAGTTACAACAAAAGAAGCGTATCAATGGAAACAAGGTTCGTGGACGCTTACGGGTGGACTTCCTGAAGCGAAAGCAGACTCTGAATTGCCATACCACGTTGTTGCTTATGACTTCGGCGCAAAACGAAACATCCTACGAATGCTTGTTGACCGCGGCTGCCGCCTAACGGTTGTTCCTGCTGAAACTTCTGCTGAAGAAGTACTAGCACTGAACCCAGACGGTGTGTTCCTTTCAAATGGCCCTGGTGACCCAGAACCATGTACTTACGCAATTGAAGCGACAAAAGTGTTCCTAGAAAAAGATTTACCGATCTTCGGCATCTGTCTAGGTCACCAAATTCTTGCTCTAGCGTCAGGTGCTAAGACTGTGAAGATGAAGTTTGGTCACCACGGTGCAAACCACCCAGTTAAAGATTTAGATCGTGATGTTGTGATGATTACTTCGCAAAACCACGGCTTTGCAGCTGACGAAGAAACCCTTCCAGAGACATTACGTGCAACGCACAAATCACTGTTTGATGGTTCTCTACAAGGTATTCACCGTACAGACAAACCCGCGTTTAGCTTCCAGGGTCACCCTGAAGCAAGTCCAGGTCCAGAAGACGCAGCGCCGTTATTTGACCACTTCATTGAATTAATTAAACAGCACACAGCTTAATCCGGAGTAGTAGACAATGCCAAAACGTACTGACATTAAAAGTATTCTTATTCTAGGTGCTGGCCCGATCGTTATCGGCCAAGCATGTGAGTTCGATTACTCTGGTGCTCAAGCTTGTAAAGCGCTTCGCGAAGAAGGTTACCGAGTTATTCTTGTAAACTCGAACCCAGCGACAATCATGACTGACCCAGAGATGGCAGATGCAACTTACATCGAACCTATTCAATGGGAAGTGGTGCGTAACATCATCGCTAAAGAGAAGCCTGATGCCGTTCTACCTACTATGGGTGGCCAAACGGCATTGAACTGTGCTCTAGACCTAGAAAGGCATGGCGTTCTTGAAGAGTTCGGTGTTGAAATGATTGGTGCAACGGCTGACGCTATTGATAAAGCAGAAGACCGTTCACGCTTCGATAAAGCAATGAAAGCAATTGGCCTTGAGTGTCCAACTGCTGATACAGCGAAATCGATGGAAGAAGCTTACAAAGTTTTAGACATGGTTGGCTTCCCTTGTATCATTCGTCCATCGTTCACGATGGGTGGTACTGGTGGCGGTATCGCTTACAACAAAGAAGAATTTGAAGAAATCTGTCGTCGTGGTTTGGATTTATCTCCAACTAACGAACTTCTTATCGATGAATCACTTATCGGTTGGAAAGAGTACGAGATGGAAGTGGTTCGTGACAAAAACGACAACTGCATCATCGTATGTGCGATTGAAAACTTCGACCCAATGGGTATTCACACAGGTGATTCAATCACTGTGGCTCCAGCTCAAACGCTGACCGACAAAGAATACCAACTAATGCGTAACGCATCTCTAGCTGTACTGCGTGAGATTGGTGTTGAAACAGGTGGTTCAAACGTACAGTTTGGTATCAACCCGAAAGATGGCCGTATGGTTATCATCGAGATGAACCCACGTGTATCTCGCTCTTCTGCGCTAGCATCTAAAGCAACGGGTTTCCCAATCGCTAAGATTGCCGCGAAACTGGCTGTTGGCTTCACGCTAGACGAGCTAATGAATGACATCACTGGTGGTGCAACGCCAGCATCATTCGAACCAACAATCGACTACGTAGTCACTAAGATTCCTCGTTTTAACTTCGAGAAATTTGCAGGCGCTAACGACCGTCTAACGACGCAAATGAAGTCGGTTGGTGAAGTGATGGCTATCGGCCGTAACCAACAAGAATCTCTACACAAAGCACTTCGCGGCCTAGAAGTTGGCGCGACTGGTTTTGACGAAATGGTAGACCTAGACGCACCAGATGCGCTAACGACTATCCGTCATGAACTTAAAGAAGCTGGCGCAGAGCGTATTTGGTACATCGCTGACGCATTCCGTGCTGGTATGTCGGTAGATGGTGTATTCAACCTAACGCAAATCGACCGTTGGTTCCTAGTTCAAATTGAAGATATCGTAAATCTTGAGCAAGAACTGAAAGCGAAAGGTTTTGCTGGTCTAAATAAAGACGAGCTAATCAAGCTTAAACGTAAAGGTTTTGCAGATGCGCGCCTATCTAAGATTCTAGGAGTCGCAGAAAGCGAAATCCGTCGTATGCGTGACCAATACGATATTCACCCAGTTTACAAGCGTGTAGATACGTGTGCGGCTGAGTTCTCTTCAGATACGGCTTACATGTACTCATCTTTCGATGAGGAGTGTGAAGCGAACCCAACAGACAAAGACAAGATCATGATTCTAGGCGGCGGTCCAAACCGTATCGGCCAAGGTATTGAATTTGACTACTGTTGTGTACACGCCTCACTAGCACTACGTGAAGATGGCTACGAAACTATCATGGTTAACTGTAACCCTGAGACCGTTTCTACAGACTACGATACCTCTGACCGTCTGTACTTCGAACCAGTCACCCTGGAAGACGTACTAGCTATCGCTCGCGTTGAGAAGCCAAAAGGCGTTATCGTTCAGTACGGTGGTCAAACGCCACTTAAACTGGCTCGTGCTCTTGAAGCGGCAGGTGTGCCTATCATCGGTACTAGCCCTGACGCAATCGACCGTGCAGAAGACCGTGAGCGTTTCCAAGTTGCTGTAGACCGTCTAGGCCTGCTTCAACCAGAAAACGCGACAGTAACAACAATGGAGCAAGCGGTTGAGAAATCTCGCGAAATCGGCTTCCCATTAGTTGTACGTCCTTCTTACGTACTTGGTGGTCGTGCGATGGAAATCGTATACGACGAGCAAGATTTACGTCGCTACTTTAACGAAGCAGTAAGCGTATCAAACGAGTCTCCAGTACTACTGGATAGCTTCCTAGACGACGCTGTTGAAGTAGACGTCGATGCGATTTGTGACGGTGAGCGCGTTGTTATCGGCGGTATCATGGAGCACATCGAGCAAGCGGGCGTTCACTCAGGTGACTCAGCATGTTCTCTTCCTGCCTACACGTTAAGCCAAGAAATCCAAGACGTAATGCGCGAGCAAGTTGAAAAGCTAGCGTTCGAATTGGGTGTTCGTGGTCTGATGAACACGCAGTTTGCAGTTAAGAACAATGAAGTGTACCTAATCGAGGTTAACCCTCGTGCAGCACGTACGGTTCCATTTGTATCTAAAGCAACGGGCGCGCCAATCGCTAAGATTGCGGCTCGTGTAATGGCAGGTCAATCGCTAGAGTCTCAAGGCTTTACGAAAGAAATCATCCCACCTTACTACTCAGTGAAAGAAGTTGTACTTCCATTCAACAAGTTCCCTGGTGTTGACCCACTGTTAGGCCCAGAAATGCGCTCTACTGGTGAAGTTATGGGTGTTGGTGCGACGTTCGCAGAAGCATACTCTAAAGCTGAATTGGGTTGTGGCAACATCTACCCAGAAGGCGGCCGTGCACTTCTTTCTGTTCGCGAAGGCGACAAAGAGCGTGTTGTTGACCTAGCATCTAAGCTATCTAAGCTTGGTTACCAGCTAGACGCAACACACGGTACAGCGGTTATCCTTGGCGAAGCGGGTATCAACCCACGTCTAGTAAACAAGGTACACGAAGGTCGTCCTCATATTCTTGACCGTATCAAGAACAACGAGTACACGTACATCGTGAACACAGCTGCTGGTCGTCAAGCGATTGAAGATTCTAAAGTACTTCGTCGTGGCGCACTTGCTGAGAAAGTTAACTACACGACTACGCTAAACGCTGCATTCGCGACTTGTATGGCGCATACTGCAGACGCGAAGACGTCAGTAACTTCAGTTCAAGAACTGCACGCACAGGTTAAAGCTTCTCAAGCTTAATCGCCTAAAGTGTATCGCTGTTAAGCGGATATAAATGCTCAAAGCCCACTCTTCGGAGTGGGCTTTTTTATGTCTGTTATCTAGCATGAGTTAAATGATGAAAATCTGGAATAGGTTAGAATCTTGTGTTTCGTTGTTGATCGTTTGCTCACGGTGGTAACTTGTCGCTACACGAGAATTTAAGGCACTGAGTATATGGAAATCACTCTAGAAATATTGGCTATTTTGTTTGTTGTCGCAACGGTGGCTGGCTTTATTGATGCGATGGCTGGCGGCGGTGGCTTATTAACTTTACCTGCATTACTCGCGGCGGGTGTTCCACCGACACAGGCTCTTGCTACTAATAAACTTCAAAGCTCTTTTGGCAGCTTCTCGGCGACTTGGTATTTCGTGCGCAATGGTATCGTCAGTATTAAAGAGATGCGTTTTGCGATCATCTGCACTTTTATTGGTTCGGCTATTGGGGCTGAATTAGTCCAATATATAGATGCAAGCTTACTGACGAGTGTTATCCCACTGTTGCTTATTGCTATCTCTCTCTATTTTCTGCTTGCACCTCCAACAACGGTTTCTAAAGGCAAGCAAAAGATCTCTGAGGCAATGTTTGCGCTGTGTATTGGCGGTGGTGTGGGTTTCTACGATGGGTTCTTTGGTCCAGGGACGGGGTCTATTTTTACGGTTTGCTTTGTCGTCATCGGGCATTTCTCTTTGGTTGATGCTACAGCTCGCACCAAGGTACTTAATTTCACCTCGAACATTGCCGCATTGATCTTCTTTATTTTGGCGGGCTTGCCTATTTGGGAGTTGGGATTAGTGATGGCGGTTGGCGGCTTCATGGGCGCTCAGCTCGGCGCTAAAGTGGTAGTGACAAAAGGGCAGAAGTGGATTCGCCCTCTTGTGATCGTAATGTCGATGCTAATGGCGTCTAAACTGCTTTGGGAACAGCATCAACAATCGATTCTATCACTGTTTTAACCCTTGGAGAGTGGTAGCTATTTGGCCTTACACAGATATGAATTGGTCGAATTAAGCCTGCTAATTCTGGGAAGCTATACAGGTATTGAGGCTCAATATTAAGTGTTTTTACGATAGAGAGCGGGATTAAAGCTGGCCCCGTTCCACCTAACGCAAGTTGAGCCGCTGCGGTGTAGGCATCCATCTCCATTAAGGGCGTGATATCGAATTTTGCAAGCACAGATAACTGATAAGAGTTGGCTGGGTTCGTCATATCATTGGTAATGACCAATGGAGGAAGTGCCGTGAGCGGCTGCTTACTCACAATGTAAAACGGCTCATCAAACAGGTGGAAAGTCATCAATCCATGATGTGGAGGTAACAAGCCAGCGCAAAGCCCTAGGGTCGCCTTGCCAGACTGCACTCGCTCTATGATTCTTGGAGTATGATTAGTGGTGATGGTGATGTGTTTATCTTGTTTGATAAATTGCCCCATCATCTCACCTAGATAGCCTGCTATCAGAGACTTAGAGCTATCTAAAGTGATGAGCGTGGTATCTTCCAACTCTTGCTGTTCATAAATAAGGCCACGAAGCTCGTTGAATGCAGGGCCGATACTCTCGACTAGTGCAATCGCATCCGGCGTCAGTTTGATCTGTCGGCCACTCGGCTCTATGAGTTTCTTGCCTAACTTCTTCTCTAAGTTAGCAATCCGTTTGCTGACCGCTGATTGGCTGATATAAAGCAAACTGCCGGTGCGACTCATGGTTTTTGCTTTACTTAAAACCAATAGAGTTTCAATTCCTTCGAGTAGCATAGGGTTATATTCATGAAAGTTGGGAATAATTAAACCAAGTTACCTCAAACGGCACTCATTCTCTAGTCTTGAGACTTGGAGAGGTTAGCTTAAATAAGATAACTATATAAGGATTAGCGAGGCAGAAATAAAAAAAGCTCCTAGCGGAGCTCTTTTCTATTGGGTAACGATAGCCTATTTGATTGCAAAAGTCGGCAATGATAAGTGCCAGCGAATAGCGCCAAGTCTAATCAATAGTGTTGTGAACACACCAGCTAAAAAGGCGGTTTCTGAATCGTGGCCCATACTGATCGCCATGGTATGAAAAGCACCGCCAATGATACAAGCCGTTGCGTAGACTTCACTTCTTAGGATCATCGGAACTTCACGTGCAAGTACGTCACGAATAATACCGCCCCCACAACCTGTGATAACACCCATGATAATAGCCACCAATGCAGAGTCTTGATAAATCAGTGCTTTTTCTACACCAATGCCAACAAACACCGCTAAGCCGATCGCATCACATACCGGTAGTATCCACCAAGCCAGACGTTTTGGACGTCTTACAATAATCATGGTCAGCAAGCAGGTAGTGATGATGACCCAAAGGTAGGTGGTATCAGTGATCCAAAATACGGGAGTCGCGCCCAATGCCATGTCTCTAATGGTACCGCCACCAATCGCGGTCACACTGCCTAAAACGGCAACACCAAAGGGGTCCATTTTAAGGCGGCCTGCGACAAACACACCTGAAATAGCAAAGATGGCGGTGCCGAATAAATCGATAATATAAAGCAGCATGGAATCCATGTTACTGGTGCTCTTATTGGTTGAAGTTATAGGAACTGACGTTGGTGGCGAATTGTACGAAAAAATGCAGCAAATAGTTAGCGATTTTGCCTAGCTCTATCGAAGAAATCGCACACTTGTTGAATTGCTTTTGAAGTTCTGGTTGTCGGGCGATTGATCCAGTCAGAATTGAGTGACCAAATCTGATCTTGAGCGACAGCTGGGATCTCCTCTTCCCAAGTTTGCCACATGGTTCCATTCTCTATTGCGTGCTGAGAGGTGAAGATCACCTCAGGTTTCTTTAGTACAACTTGTTCAATACCAACTTGCGGATAAGGGGAGGCGCTGTCTTCAAAAATATTGTGGCCACCACAAAACTCAAACACCTCACTTGGCCAGTGCCCTTGAGCTACGGTGATGATCGGCTTTTCACTAAGCTGATAAAAGTAGCTTACTGGCTCGGCATCTTTATATTTTAGTCTCAACGCGTTGAGCTGCTCTCGGTATTGCTTAGCATTGTTCTCTCCAATACTCGGATCAGTAGAGTATTGGCTGAGTTGCTCGATATTGGTCGCAATGCTGTCTAGGCTTTTGGTTTTAGAGTAGTAAATATTAAATCCAAACTGCTCTAGCTTTGCGAGTTCTCTCGGCGGGTTGCCAGCAGGCCACGCAAGAATCAGATCTGGCTGCAGTGCGATGATTTTCTCAACCTTAATACCTTGGTAGTTCGCCACTTTCTCAAGCTTGTCTGCTTGTGGTGGGTAATCACTTCGCTCACTTACTGCAACAAGCTTATTACCTAAACCTGCACTGTACGCGAGCTCAGTGGCGTGAGGAGCAAGGCTTATCACGCGTTGAGCTGGTTGTACTTTTTCTGGAGTCAGTGATGCTTCTTTTGCAAATGCTAAAGGCAGCCATAAGCTGGAAGACAAAATAGTAAGGCTTGTAACAAGTGCTGAAGATTTCACTCTAAATCCCTTGGTGAATAAATAATAAGGCTAGGCTTTGTAAAAGTATCCAGATAGTGATGCGACCAAATAGCAGTTTCTGAACCTGAGATAGATGCAGAGCTGATGGGGCGATTCTACCGCCTAATTTGGCGCGAATGGCTTTGGTGTGGTCGTAAATCGCAGGGCCACCCAATGACAGCTCAAGCTTGTTGCCGACAGCGGTAATTAACCATGCAGGGCCGGGCAGTGGCCAAGAGCGACTTTGGACTAGCATCATTTTAAATGTGTGCTTGGCTTTATCACCACATACGATCATCAAAGCAAACAGACGCATCGGTATGAATTCGAGGATAGCGACTACCTTAATCGCTGTTGAGCCGAATGGGGAAAATTGCTGACGACTTGGTGACCAAGCCCGCGCTAACTCGACGGTAAGGCGATACATGAGAGCGGCGATTCCACCACCAATGGCGTACCAGAACAACACACAAATTACGTTACGAGCGTAACCCATGATGATGGTTTCTGTGGCGGCTTTGCCTAGGCCAAGTGATGAAAGTGACTCGGTCTGACGATTGACAATTGGAGCCAGTAACTGGCGAGCGGCAGCTTTATCTTCTCGGCCAAGGGCTTTGATCAGTTGATTCGCCAGCTTTTCATTATTACGCCAATCAATCGCGAGCAATAACAGCGCTAGTTCAAACAGTTGAGATTGCCAAACCAGTGGCTGCAGTGCCAATAGAATAACCAGAGTTGGCAGGACCATTAATCCCCAAGCTAACGTGCCTGAAATTAAGCTTTGGGAAAAATTTTGATTGGTATTAACCTTAGTTGCTAAAAGCTCTGCAAATTTATGCCATAAGGTCGTGGGGTGTGCGGAATGGGGGATAGGTAAAATTAAATGAAAAAGCAGTGCCCCCCACATTACAAGGAGCACGCCATTTGCAAATACCTGATCAAACAGTGTTTGCATGTCTAGTCGCTTACTTTAGTAGAGCAACCATCTTGATAACCATTTCAGAAGAGCTTTGTGCTGCTAGTGGCAGGAACTCTTCGAAGCTCATTGGTGATTCTTTGTCTGCAACGTCAGAGATTGCACGAACAACCACGAATGGTACTTGGAATTGGTGACAAGCTTGAGCAATCGCAGATGCTTCCATCTCTACAGCAACGACAGATGGGAAGTGCTTACGGATGAACTCTTGGCGTTCAGCCGTACATACAAACGCGTCGCCAGTACAGATAAGGCCACGAACAGCGTGCTTACCTTCCATTTGTGCTAGTGCTTGTTCTGCAACAGTCATCAGCTTGTCATCAGCTTTGAACGCTGCAGGTTGACCAGCCATTTGGCCGATTTCATAACCGAAAGCGGTTACGTCTGCATCGTGATGACGAACTTCAGTTGAGATCACGACATCGCCAAGGTTCAGTGTTGAGTCAAAACCGCCAGCTGAGCCAGTGTTTAGAACGACATCTGGTTGGTATTCGCTTAGAAGGATTGAAGTACCAACAGCGGCTGCTACTTTACCAATACCTGATTGAAGCAAAACAACGTCAACACCATTTAGCTGACCAGAGAAAAAGGTACAACCGCCTTTATTCACTTCAGTGATATCTGAAATTGCTGCTTTTAGGATAGCAATTTCTTGCTCCATTGCGCCAATGATGCCGATTTTCATGTGTAGTCTCTTAATAAAAATATGTAAACAGTAGAACGAAATTGTAGCATGGAAGAGAAGCGTCGAGCGACTGCCCAGAGGCACTTCTCATCCTAATACAGACGATTATCCACGTATTCTTTTATCTATTTGATTAGGCCTTCACTTTTTAGGCTTGTGCGAAGTTGTTCAGCACGCTTTCGGTTCACCCCAAAGTCAGAGTAGCCAGTACGAGACTCTGAACGTACGATCAGCTTACCACCAGTAACCTTAAGTTCTAAGTCATCGACAAAGCGCATGATGCGAGAAGTGCATTCAATACGTAGGTAATTTTCGGTTTTGTTGGCTGTTTTCGCGCCCGGTAAGGTTAACGTAACCTGTTCAATAGCATCGAGGTTTGCTGAATCTGATAATTCAAATGCGGCCAATGCATGCTGCTCACGATCATCTTGGGTCGATACACAGTTTGGTTTGTCGCCACAAGGTGATGAAGTTCTGTCTTCCATGTCCGTGATACCTTGGCTGCAAGCGGTTAAAGTCAAAAGAGAGAGAAAAAGGAGAGCTGTTTTTTTCATAGTGTTTCCTATGCGTTGTTTTAATTGTAGTTATAGGTATTAGCTTGTTTACGATTGTTTTACGTATTTTCGTTATGCTTGTGATAAACGTATCTAATTCAAAAAAGGATCCATCATAGGATCCTTTTTTTATAGTAACGAACTGAGTAATAAAGGAAACCCAGTCACACTTCTAGGTAGTCCAAGATCCCTTCTGCGGCTTTACGGCCTTCATCGATAGCGGTCACCACCAAGTCAGATCCTCGAACCGCATCGCCACCGGCAAATATCTTGCTGTTGGTGGTTTGGTATTGAAACTCTTGTTGTCCGGGAGCCTTGATACGGCCCCATTGGTCCAAATCAACACCAAATGGTGCTAGCCATTCCATCGCATGAGGTTGGAAACCAAATGCCATAATTACGGCATCAGCCTCAAGAACATGTTCACTGCCTTCTACGGGTTCAGGGCGACGACGGCCAGCGTCATCAGGCTCACCTAAAGCGGTTTTCACGACTTTGACGCCAACGACATGACCAGCGTTGTTAAGCTCTAAGCCAATAGGCTGAAGGTTGAACATGAACTTCACGCCTTCTTCTTTGGCATTCTTCACTTCGCGACGAGAGCCTGGCATGTTGGCCTCATCACGACGATAAGCACAGATAACATTGGCAGCATGTTGACGGATTGAGGTTCGGACACAGTCCATCGCGGTATCACCCCCACCAAGCACAACCACTTTTTTGCCTTTCATGTCGATGAATGGGGTTGGGTTATCCAGGTCCATGACCTTGTAGGTATTGGAAACAAGGAAGGGGAGAGCATCGTAAACCCCCGGTGCTTCTTCATTATCTAGCCCAGCACGCATGTTTTTATAGGTACCGACGCCTAAGAAAACGGCATCATAGTCATCAACCAGTTGTTGTAGCTGGATATCTTTGCCTACTTCGGTATTCATTTGGAACTCAACGCCCATTTCGCTAAAGATATGACGACGGTTTTCCATGATGCCTTTCTCAAGCTTGAACGACGGAATACCAAACGTTAGAAGGCCGCCGATCTCTGGGTAGCGGTCAAACACCACGGCCTTGACACCATTTCGAACTAAGATATCAGCAGCAGCAAGACCTGCGGGGCCAGCCCCGATGATCGCGACTTTTTTGTCGGTCCATTCAACGTGGGACATGTCTGGTTTCCAGCCCATCTCAAACGCTTTGTCGGTAATGTATTTTTCAATGTTACCTATCGTTACTGCACCAAAATCATCATTGAGGGTACAAGAACCCTCGCACAGTCGGTCTTGAGGGCAAACGCGTCCACACACCTCTGGCAAGCTGTTGGTTTGGTGAGCCAATTCGGCTGCTTCGATAATGCGCCCCTCATTGGCGAGCTTAAGCCATTGAGGGATATAGTTATGGACAGGGCACTTCCATTCACAATATGGGTTACCACAGTCTAAACAGCGGTCAGCTTGCGCTTTAGCTTGTTGTTTCGTGAAAGGTTCGTAGATCTCTACAAACTCAATCTTACGTATCTTGATTGGTTTCTTCGCTGGGTCTACGCGATTCACATCAATAAATTGGTATACATTCTGGCTCATTATTGGCTCCTTCCAATTATTGCGCTTGAACACGAAGTTCAGCAGAGCTGCGGCTTTGGTGGCCGAGCAAGGTGTTAAGATCCGCCGTCTTTGGTTTCACTAGGTAGAACTTCGGAATCCATTCATCAAAGTTCGCCAGAATAGCTTCAGCGTGTACTGAGCCAGTCTCTTCTAAGTGCTCAGCAATTAAGCCTCGCAAATGTTCTTGGTGGATAAAGAGGTCTGACAGAGAAAGTGCTTCGACCGATTCGTTGTTCACACGACCTTGGAAGTCTTCATTGTTATCCATGACATAAGCAAAGCCGCCTGTCATACCGGCGCCGAAGTTCACTCCGGTTGCGCCAAGAATGGCAACAATACCGCCAGTCATGTATTCACAGGCGTTGTCACCCGCCCCTTCTATCACGGCGACGGTCCCTGAATTACGTACCCCAAATCGTTCACCTGCGGTGCCTGCAGCAAATAGTTTGCCTCCGGTCGCGCCATATAAGCAGGTATTGCCGATGATGGTCGCTTCGTTACAAGTAAATGCTGTGCCTTGGTGAGGCTTGATAACCACTTTTCCGCCCGCCATGCCTTTACCGACATAGTCATTGGCATCGCCAGTCAGATACAGCTCTACGCCACCAGCGTTCCAAACCGCAAAAGATTGGCCTGCTGTGCCATCGAGGTACAACTTAATCGGTGATCCCGCCATGCCTTGGTTGCCGTAGCGTTTTGCTATTTCGCCAGAGATACGAGCGCCAATGGAGCGATCGGTGTTGATCACGTTGTAGTAGAGGCTGGTGGATTGGCGTTTATCAATCGCATCAAGTGCATCATCAAGGATCTGTTGGTTAAGCTGAGCTTTATCAAATGGCGTGTTTGGCTCTGTCCAAAACAGTGGGTGACCTTCTGCAGATACCGGAGCTTCCAATATCGAAGAGAGATCGAGCTTGCTCTGTTTCGCTGTCAGGCCTTGAACGGCTTCAAGTAAATCAGTACGACCGATTAGGTCTGTTAGTTTTTCTACCCCAAGATCTGCAAGGTATTGGCGAACCTCATCGGCTAAGCCGGTAAAGTAGTTCACCACCATTTCAGGTAAGCCTTTGAAGTATTCACGGCGTAGGGTTTCATCTTGAGTCGCCACACCCGTTGCACAGTTGTTGAGGTGACAGATTCGCAAGAACTTACAACCCATTGCGACCATTGGCGCGGTACCAAAGCCAAAGCTTTCAGCACCTAAAATCGCACCTTTGATAACATCGAGTCCGGTTTTTAAGCCACCATCGACTTGCAGACGGATCTTATGACGTAAGCCATTGGCAACGAGTGCTTGCTGGGTTTCGGCTAGCCCTAGTTCCCAAGGACAGCCTGCGTATTTTACTGAGGTCAGTGGGCTTGCCGCGGTACCACCGTCGTAACCGGAGATCGTAATCAAGTCGGCATACGCTTTTGCTACGCCTGTTGCTATCGTGCCTACGCCCGGTTCCGATACTAATTTTACTGACACCAAAGCTTTAGGGTTAACTTGCTTAAGATCGAAGATCAGCTGTGCCAGATCCTCGATAGAATAGATATCGTGGTGTGGAGGAGGGGAGATCAGTGTCACGCCTTGAACCGAATATCTCAGTTTGGCGATTTCTGCCGTGACTTTATGGCCCGGCAGCTGGCCGCCTTCTCCTGGCTTTGCCCCTTGTGCGACCTTGATCTGCAGAACATCTGCATTGGTTAAGTAATGTGGCGTTACACCAAAACGACCAGAAGCTATCTGTTTAATACGCGAGTTACGATCAGTCCTAAAGCGTCGTGGATCTTCACCACCTTCACCAGAGTTGGAGTAGCCTCCCAAGCGGTTCATCGCCATGGCTAGCGCTTCATGAGCTTCGGGGCTCAAGGCGCCAATTGACATGGCTGCAGAATCAAAGCGTTTAAAGAGATCGCTATTTGGTTCTACTTTTTCTAGTGGCAGAGGTTGTTCGGCTTTTTTCAGACTCATTAAGTCACGCAGCATCGCCGCAGGGCGAGCATTAACTTGCTTCGCAAAAGATTGATAATCTGATGTTTCGCCTGTCTTGACGGCTGTTTGTAAAGTACTGACTACGTCTGGGTTGTAGGCGTGATATTCGCCGCCATGTACATACTTGAGTAACCCACCATGCTCGATTGGTTTGCGTTTCGTCCACGCTTTACGAGAGAGGTTATAAAGATCTTGTTGGAAATCGCTAAAGCTTGCACCTTGGATTCGTGTGGTTACGCCACGGAAGCAGAGCTCAACGACGTCAGTATGTAAGCCAACGGCTTCAAATAGTTGTGAACAACGATAAGATGCAATGGTTGATATACCCATTTTCGACATGATCTTATACAGACCTTTGTTGATGCCGTTTTGGTAGTTTTGCATCGCGGTACGATAGTCTTTATCTAAAGAGCCATCATCCAACATTTTACCTAACGTTTCATAAGCAAGGTATGGGTAAACGGCGGTCACACCGAAGCCAAGCAGTACTGCAAACTGGTGTGGGTCGCGTGCTGTTGCCGTTTCAACCACAATGTTGGCATCACACCGTAGGTCCGTGTCCGCTAGTCTCGTTTGTACCGCACCAACAACCATAGCGGCTGGGATGGGCAGTTTGCCTTTCTCTAAATCTTTATCCGATAGAATAATTAAAACTGCACCTTCACGGACTTTTTGCTCTGCACTATCACATACCGCCTTGATCGCCTGTTCAAGATCTTGATGATTATGATCGTAATGCATGCTGAGAATAACATGGCGGTAATGTTTTTGGCTTAATTGCAGAAGCTGCTGCATGTCTGAGTAAAGCAGTATTGGTGAATCAAACGTGACACGATAGGCGTGACCGTCTGTTTCACAGAATACGTTCATCTCTTTACCAATACTGGTCGCCAAAGACATCACGTGTTTTTCACGCAGTGGATCGATTGGTGGGTTGGTCACCTGAGCAAACTTTTGACGGAAATAATCGGTGATGAGGCGCTCTTTAGAAGACAGCACGGCCATCGGCGTATCATCGCCCATCGAGCCGACCGCTTCTTGCCCCATGTCACCAAGCACACGCAGTACTTGGTCTGACTCTTCGTTACTCATCGCAAACTGTTTTTGATAAGTCTTTAGTGTGTCATCGTCAAAGCTACGCTTACCGACTTGATCATCTGACAATTTGGAAAACGGTGTCAATTTGTGAACGTTCTTTTCCATCCACTCTTTATAGGGGTGGCGGCCTTTGAGGTCATTGTCGATCTCGTTGGATTGCCACAGCTTGCCACGACGAGTATCAATTACCAGTAATTCACCTGGCCCAACTCGACCTTTTTTTGCAACTTCATCCGGGGCGTAATTCCAGATGCCGACCTCAGATGCCAGAGTGATCAGGTTGTCTTTAGTAATGACATAACGTGCCGGGCGCAGGCCGTTTCTGTCGAGGTTACACGCGGCGTAACGACCATCAGAAAGGACGATACCTGCGGGGCCATCCCACGGTTCCATGTGCTTGGAGTTGAAGTCGTAGAATGCACGCAGATCTGGGTCCATATCTGGGTGGTTTTGCCAAGCGGGCGGCACAAGCATACGCATTGCTCGGAATACATCCATACCCCCGGCAAGGAACAGATCGAGCATGTTATCTAGGCTTGATGAATCAGAGCCTGTCTCATTCACAAAGGGGGCGGCCGTTTGTAAGTCGGGCAGCAGTGGTGAAGAGAATTTATAAGCACGAGCTTTAGCCCATTGACGGTTACCTTCGATGGTATTGATCTCACCATTATGTGCTAAATAGCGGAATGGTTGAGCCAGTGGCCAACGTGGCTGAGTATTGGTTGAGAAGCGCTGGTGGAACAGACATATTGCTGATTCCATGCGTAAGTCTGCAAGATCGAGGTAAAATCGCGGAAGATCGGCCGGCATACATAGACCTTTATAAACCATGACTTGGGTCGACAGGCTACAAATATAGAAATCTTTGTCTTCGGTGATCTGCTTTTCAATTCTGCGACGAGCAATGTATAGGCGCCGTTCAATATCACGTTCACGCCAACCGGCAGGGGCTGAGATAAACACTTGTTGAATGTTGGGAACCGAGTCTTTTGCGATTGGACCCAAAACGTCGGTATTGGTCGGCACAACACGCCAACCTGCGACGGTGAGTGTCTCTTGAGCGAGCTCTTTATTGACGATGTCTTGCGCGGATTGCGCTTTGATTGGATCTTGGCTGAAGAAAATCATACCGACAGCGTATTGCTTGCCGAGCTTGAAGTTATTCTCTTCCGCAATAATTCTGAGATAAGAGTCTGGCTTCTGTAGCAATAAGCCACAACCGTCTCCGGTTTTACCATCCGCAGCAATACCACCACGGTGTGTCATACGATCGAGGGCTGAAATAGCAGTTCGTACCAACTTATGACTAGGTTGGCCTTCCATTTGCGCTATTAAACCAAATCCACAGTTGTCTTTTTCAAGACTAGGATCATATAGAGCCATTGCAATTCTCCCTTTTGCTTCTCTGTCATCCAGACAGTAAATGACTAACTATTCATGTACTTGTTATTTTTTATAAACTTATTATTTTTTAGCTAGTTAAAACGTATTGGTTGTATGAACAATACCGTTCGGTTTTGTTTTCACCAGATTTACAACGTATAGCTAATTGTGTTTAAGGTCAAGTTCATGGTTAATTATCATGCATAAACGCGATTAGCCACTTAATAATCTAAAATAGTCGATGGATATCAATGAGATATAAGAGAGCGGATATTAACGATATTTAACATATGCAACAAAGTGGCATGAGAAGCTACGGGCGGATAGAAAAAAGGCTAGCATCAAGTGCTAGCCAAATATAAAAGTTAGGAAGGGTGTTGCCTTTCCTCTAAGCTAGCGTCATCAACGCTAGCCCGAGAAATATTATGCGGAAAGCATGAGTGAATCCGCTTTCGCTTCTAAGTTTGAGTTACCCATTAAGAAATCATCAATGGCAATGGCACATTCACGACCTTCATTAATACAACGTACAACCAGAGATTGACCAGTACGCATATCACCAGCAGCGAAAACGCCTTTCTGGTTCGTCGCAAAACCTTCAGAAGCGACGTTACCGCGCTCGTCCAGTTTAATGTCTAGTTGAGCAAGTACGCCTGTTGGCTCTGGGTGTAAGAAGCCCATTGCAAGAAATGCCATGTCACAAGGAATAACACGTTCAGAGTTCGCTACTTCATCAAAACCTGGACGCTCACCTGGTTTTGCGTCTTGCCAAACGATGTCAGCAATACGTAGGCCCGTCACTTGACCTTGATCGTTACCGATGAACTCTTTGGTTAAGATGTTCCAGTGACGTTCACACCCTTCTTCGTGAGAAGTGGTGGTTTTCATGATCATTGGGTATTGAGGCCAAGGCATGTTTGCAGGGCGCTTCTCTGGTGGGATCGGCATGATCTCAACCTGAGTAATGCTTGCTGCCTTATGACGGTTTGATGTGCCCACACAGTCAGAACCCGTATCACCACCACCGATAACCACAATGTGCTTATCTTTAGCGTGAATCTCTTCTGTCTTAAGGTCTAAGTCGTTAGCACGGCGGTTGTTTTGACCAAGGAATTCCATGGCAAAGTGAACGCCTTCCAGCTCACGACCTGGGATTGGCAAGTCGCGCGGAACCGTAGAACCACCCGTTAGCAATACCACATCAAACTCTTGGCGCAGCTGTTGAGCATTAACATCAACACCGATGTGTTGGTTAACTTTAAACTCAACGCCAGCTTCAGCCATTAGGTTGATCTTACGATCAATCACGTCCATACCCAGTTTAAAATCTGGGATACCGAAGCGCAGTAGGCCACCCACTTTCTCGTCACGTTCAAATACCGTCACAGAGTGACCAGCGCTGTTTAACTGCTCAGCTGCGGCTAGACCTGCTGGGCCTGAACCGATAACAGCGACAGTTTTACCTGTGCGATAGCGTGGTGTTTTAGGCTTTGCGTACCCTTCACGGTACGCAGTTTCTACAATCGTTTTCTCGATATTACAGATAGTGATTGGATCTTGGTTGATGCCAAGAACACAGGCACTTTCACAAGGAGCAGGGCAAACACGACCCGTAAACTCAGGAAAGTTGTTGGTAGAGCTTAGAATGTTCCAAGCTTCTTCCCAGCTGTCACGATATACCGCGTCATTGAACTCTGGGATGATGTTACCAATCGGACAGCCGTTGTGACAGAAAGGTACGCCACAGTCCATGCAACGAGAGGCTTGAGTATTGATCTTGTTACCAAACTCTTCGTTAAGTACGAACTCTTTGTTGTCTTCGATACGAACTGACGGGTCGAGCTTCTTTGGAAGCTCACGACCGTGTTCTAAAAATCCAGTAGGCTTACCCATTATACTGCCTCCACTTCTTCCGTTTGTGCCTGTTGTGCTTCAGCTTTACGCTTTTCAAGAACCGCTTTGTAGTCGCGAGGCATGACTTTAACCAGTGATGCAACACTTGCTTCAAAGTTATCTAGGAAAGACTGAGCAACTTCACTTCCTGTGAATTCAACATGCTTAGTTAGCATATCTAGTAGAAGATCTTTATCTTCTTGTTCAATTGGATCTAGGTCGACAAGTTCCGAGTTAAGCTTGGTTTCGAAGTCACCCGCTTTATCCCAAACATAAGCCACACCGCCACTCATACCAGCAGCAAAGTTACGACCTGTTGAGCCGAGAATAATTGCAACACCGCCAGTCATGTATTCACAACCGTGGTCACCAACGCCTTCAACAACAACCTTCGCACCAGAGTTACGAACACAGAAACGTTCGCCAGCCATACCGCGAATGAAAGATTCACCTGAAGTCGCACCGTAGAAACATACGTTACCTACCACGATGTTGTCTTCAGCAACGATAGTCGATTTCGCATCTGGGTACAGTACCAACGTACCGCCAGACAGACCTTTACCCCAGTAATCGTTCGCGTCGCCTTCTACTTCGAACTTAACGCCTTTCGCCAGGAATGCCCCGAACGATTGACCCGCGCTACCGTGGAACTTAACGTTCATTGGTTGTGGCAAACCTTGGTCTTTGTAAACCTTCGAGATTTCGTTCGACAGCATGGTGCCCGTAGAGCGGTCTGTGTTGATGATAGGGAAGCTCGCATTCACGGCTTCGCCTTTCTCAAGTGCAGGCATCGCGGCTTGAATCAACTTACGGTCTAGAACGTCTTCAAGGTTGTGGTTTTGTTGTGTCTGGTTGTAGATACCATCTTCTTCACGAGCATGCTCAATATGCAGAACTGGTGTTAGGTCTAGGTTCTTGTACTTCCAGTGACCGATGTCATCACGAACTTTCAGTTTGTGAGATTGCCCAACCATTTCATCGATAGAACGAAAGCCAAGTTCAGCCATGACTTCACGTAGGCCTTCAGCCATGTATTGGAAGAAAGTCACTACGTCTTCTACACGGCCGTCGAAACGCTCACGTAGAGTTTTGTTCTGTGTTGCGATGCCAACAGGGCATGTATTCTTGTGACACTTACGCATCATAATACAGCCTTCAACCACTAGCGCTGCTGTTGCTACGCCCCATTCTTCAGCGCCAAGTAACGTTGCAACGGCAAGGTCACGTGGTGTTTTCATCTGACCATCAGACTGAACAACGATACGGTTACGTAGGCCGTTTTTCAGTAGTGTTTGGTGCGTTTCCGCTAGACCCAGTTCCCAAGGCAGACCAGTGTGACGGATAGAAGACATCGGAGATGCACCCGTACCACCATCAAAACCTGCGATAAGTACTACGTCAGCTTTCGCTTTTGCTACACCTGATGCAATCGTCCCTACGCCAGCCTCTGATACTAGCTTCACGTTTACACGGCCGTTACGGTTCGCGTTTTTCAGATCGTAGATTAGCTGAGCCAAATCTTCGATTGAGTAGATATCGTGGTGTGGCGGTGGCGAGATAAGACCTACGCCCGGAGTCGAGTGACGCGTTGCGCCGATCCAGTCATCAACCTTATCACCAGGTAGTTGACCACCCTCACCAGGCTTCGCACCTTGAGCCATCTTGATTTGCAGCTCATCAGCGTTAGATAGGTAGTAAGACGTTACACCAAAGCGACCAGAAGCCACCTGTTTGATAGCTGAACGTTCCCAGTCACCGTTTTCTTTACGTTCGAAACGTGCTGGGTCTTCACCACCTTCACCTGAGTTTGATTTCGCGCCAATGCGGTTCATTGCAACAGCCAGTGTTGAGTGAGCCTCATGCGAGATTGAACCAAAGCTCATTGCGCCAGTAGCGAAACGCTTAAGGATGTTCTCAATTGGTTCTACTTCTGCTAGAGGAATAGAGCCTGCAGGGTTCTTGATGAAATCAAGTTGGCTACGTAGCGTTGCTGCGTTGTCGCCTTGGTCATCGACTGCTTTTGCGTACTTCTTGAACTGACCGTAATCTTTGTTACGCGTCGACTCTTGAAGTAGAGAAATCGTTTCTGGGTTGAATAAGTGTTTCTCACCACGTTGTTTCCACTGGTAAACACCACCAACATCAAGGATTTGAGCTGGGATTTCACGAGCTGGGTAACCAACACGGTGGCGAACAAGCACTTCACGTGCGATATCGTCGATCGTTAGACCTTGGATACGAGAAACAGTACCAGTGAAGTATTTTTCAACCACTGATTTGCTTACACCAAGTGCTTCAAAAATTTGTGCACCGTGGTAAGACTGCAGCGTAGAGATCCCCATTTTAGAGAAGATCTTCAGTAGACCGCCGTTAACACCTTTACGGTAGTTATCGAAGAACTCGCGTGGGTGTACGTTTGGATCGAGCTTTTTAGTACGTTGCAGTTCAATAATCGTTTCAATCACTAGATATGGGTTTACGGCGTTTGCACCATACCCGATAAGCGTTGCAAAGTGGTGCGTTTCACGAGCATCGCCCGTTTCAACCACGATGTCACACTTAGCACGTAAACCTTTGCGGATTAGGTGGTGGTGAACCGCGCCAACTGCCAGCATCGCTGGTATAGCGGCGTGGTTTGAGTTAACCGCACGGTCTGTCAGCAGGATGATAGAGTAACCATCAATCACGGCATCTTCAGCATATTGGCAGATGCGTTTTAACGCACGTTCCAATTTCCCTTCACCACCGTTTGCCTGGAATACGATATCAAGTGTCTTTGATTGCAGGTGATCGTTATCGATTGCACGCAGTTTTTCTAACTCAGAGTTAGATAGAACTGGCGATTCAAGTTCTACTTTTTGACAGTGTTCCGGTGTTTCAGCAAGTAGGTTCTGATCTTTACCTAGGTAGGTGTTCAGAGACATCACCATACGCTCACGAATCGGGTCGATTGGCGGGTTAGTTACTTGAGCAAACAGCTGTTTGAAGTAGTTTGAAAGGTGCTGCGATTGGTGAGAAAGAATCGCTAGCGGCCAGTCAGCACCCATTGCAGAAAGCGGCTCATAGCCCGTTTTCGCAAGCGGTAGAATGATTTCGTTTACTTCTTCAGAGCTCACGCCAAACGATTGTTGTTTGTGCAGAAGTTTCTCTGGAGAAGGTTGGTTAGATTCGTTGCTCGCATCTGGTAGCTTTTTCAAGCTCAGAAGGTTCTCTTCAACCCATTTCTCGTAAGGTTGCGCTTTCGCGATACCATCTTTTACTTCTTCATCAGAAATAATACGGCCTTGCTCAAGGTCAGCAACGAAGATACGACCAGGTTGTAGACGACCACGGTATTCAACGTTTTCTGGTGCGATTTCAACGACGCCAGACTCAGACGCCATGACTAGGAAGTCGTCTTTTGTCACTGTGTAACGAGAAGGGCGCAGACCGTTACGGTCAAGCGTTGCACCAACTTGAACACCGTCGGTGAAACATACTGATGCAGGGCCATCCCATGGTTCCATTACGTTCGCATGGTATTGGTAGAACGCACGACGAGTTGAATCCATGTTTTTGTTTTCTTGCCATGCTTCCGGGATCATCATCATCAACGCGTGTGGCAGAGTACGACCTGAAAGAACAAGTAGCTCAAGCGCCATATCGAAGTTTGATGAATCCGAGCTACCTTCCTGACAGATAGGCAGTAGCATGTCGATTTCAGCTTGTGTAAACAGATCCGATTCGAGGATTGCTTCACGTGCTTTCATCCAGTTTAGGTTGCCGCGAACCGTGTTAATTTCGCCATTGTGCGCGATATAACGGAAAGGCTGAGCCAGACGCCAACGTGGGAATGTATTGGTAGAGAAGCGAGAGTGTACTAGTGCTAGAGCTGTCACCATGGTTGGGTTTTGCAGGTCTAGGAAGTACTGAGGAACTTGTTCTGTTGTTAGCTGACCTTTGTACACCAATGTTTTGTAAGACATTGAGTTGATGTAGAAGTCATCACCAATGTTTGACACGCTTTCTAGGCATACACGAACAGTGTAGTTACGTAGAACATACAGTTTGCGTTCAAGCTCTTCTGGAGTAATACCGGGGCCGCCAGAGATAAATACGTGTTCAAATTGAGGTTCAGTGCTTAGTGGGTCAGCACCAATCATTGAATTGTCCGTTGGAAGTTCACGGTAACCGATAACTTCTAACTCTAGGCGTTGTGCATTGCGTTCTAGAATGTCACGACACTGTGCACGTTTGTGTTCATCTTTCGGGAAAAGTACAACACCAACGCCATATTTTTCAAAAGATGGCAGTTTAATTCCAAGTTTTACGGCTTCTTCTAGTAAGAATTCGTGTGGCTTCTGTAGCAGGATACCTGCACCATCACCAGAACACGGGTCACAGCCTTGGCCGCCACGGTGTTCCATACGTGCAAGCATATCGAGTGCTTGAGTTACTACATCATGAGATTTGCGATTCTTTAGATGCGCAACAAAACCGATACCACAAGCGTCATGCTCCAGTTCAGGAGTATACAGACCCTGTGAGTTCTGCTCTTGATCTACCATAGATACATCCTTCCAGTTAAATCTAGGCGCAACTTATTTGTATAAAGTTAGCCTTGTCCTTTTATATTTATGGGTCTAAACCTGCCTATGCTGGCGGTTTGAATCCTTTCCGTATCTCGCAGGAAAAGTATTGCGAGAAAAACAATCCTTAGTGATATCCGTTTATTTTTAGCCACAAACTAGTGGTTTATATAGGTGGGATATGGATATCACCGACTTATTAACAAGTTTTCGTTGTAAGTAAATACACAAAAATAGCCAATATGTGTAAGTATCCTACAATTTTGTCTAGGCGAATTGCAATGAAAGTTGACCCATGTAGACCATTTTTTTCGTTTTATTTTGAATTTAATGTCTAACAAATGTGCAACATTAGGCAAATAGAGCCGAATTTTTGCATGTTTATTGATATTTGATAGGTTGCTCGCAAAAGGCCTTGAGTAAACTAATTGGTTGAATTTTGCAGGGATGTAATTTTTTTTCAGAAATAGAGTGATATTCATTCTTATTTACTTGAGCACTTTCAAAATATGCAATTACACGAGTTGGTTAACACTATCGGCCAAGACCTTCAGCGCCGTTATGGCGAAAAGGTTCACAAACTGACACTGCACGGTGGCTTTAGCTGCCCTAACCGCGACGGAACAATCGGCCGTGGTGGGTGTACTTTCTGTAATGTCGCTTCATTTGCCGACGAACAAACTCAAATTCAAAGTATTGCTGATCAGCTAAAAGCTCGTGCGGGTGAAATTGCCCGAGCTAAGAAGTACCTTGCCTATTTTCAGGCTTACACCAGTACTTATGCTGAGGTGCAAGTGCTCAAGAATATGTACGAAGAAGCGCTTAGGGCTCCAGGTGCTGATATTGTTGGTTTGTGTGTAGGAACAAGACCTGATTGTGTTCCAGATTCGGTGTTGGAACTGCTGGCGGGTTATGTGGAGCAAGGTTATGAAATATGGCTTGAGCTTGGTTTGCAAACGGCTAATGATAAGACTCTCAAACGAATTAACCGCGGACACGATTTTGCGGTGTATGAAACGATCACCAACCGTGCACGTGCGTTAGGTATTAAGGTGTGTACTCATCTGATTGTTGGTCTACCAAAAGAGACCAAAGCGGATAATCTTGAAACCTTGGATAAGGTATTGGCGGTGGGCACCGATGGCATCAAACTGCATGGCCTGCATATTGTCGAGGGCAGTACCATGGCTAAGGCGTGGAAAGCTGGAAAACTCGAGGCGCCAACCTTAGAGGAGTACATTGATATCGCCTGTACAATTATCCAACGCACACCTGCTCATGTGGTCTATCATCGAGTTTCTTCTGCCGCACGACGTCCAACTTTGCTTTCTCCTTTATGGTGTGAAAACCGATGGCTAGCGATGACTGAAATTGGCCGTTCGTTAGACAAGACGGGTGCCCAAGGCATTGAGACGGGCGCTGCATTTGAATACAGATTACCGGTATTAAACCGCGGGAATTGATAGATTTGAACAGAAAGTAGGTAACAGCAGATAATCCCTATAATTAGTGGTAACATTTCCCCTCACAGAATTGATGGTATAGATTGAGAGTAAATGGAACAGGTTATGACTTGGTTGTGGGATAGAGCATATGGCTACGGCATCTATATCGTTATCGTATTGCTGACTATTCTCATCTGCTGGCACCTTTATTCACGTTATCAGTTACATATAGAAAAACTTCTCGTTGCTACTCCATCACCCCTCTATTTTGTTGATGTACGAAGTGGTGAGATTTTATATGCCAATCGCCAAGCCATGCAGTTGCTCGGCATCCGCCAGCTCGGCGTTAACTTTCGTTTTCCTACTGTGGAAAGTGAAAACAGCTTCCGTCATCACCTAGCCAATCACATAAACTCTCAATCATTTGAACAGCTCTCAATTTGGGCACTTTCTGAATTTGAGCATTTTAAGATCAACTTGGTTGGTCGCAGGATCCTTTTTAGAGGCAAAAGGGCTTGGATGATTCATGCCTCGCCTTATAACAATACCAATGAAGAACTATCTCAAGAGGTTCGTGAGCTTAATGTCGCGCGCACTGCTTTGGACTCTTTATCTGAGTTGATCTATGTAAAAAATCAAAAGGGTGAGTTGGTCGCGAGTAATCGTTCGTTTAAAAAATTTTGGTATGGTCGCCCAGAAGAGGGCACTTTGAGTGTTTCCAATGGTGCACTAAAAGGCCGAGTGAGTGAGCGAGCATGGACCACAGACCAAGATGGAAAGGGCTGTTTGCTGGAAACCTATCAAAGCGTTTTACTTTCTCAAGATGGGGAAGCGATTGGTACGCTTTCCATCAGTCATGATGTGACCGATTGGCATGACATGCAGCAAAAACTGCGTGGCGAAATGGAAAAGCGAAAAGACACTGAGGTTGCGCTTGCTCAACGTGACACCATTTTACAAAACATCTTAGAAGCAAGCCCTGATTCTATCGGTATCTTCAACGAAAATATGGTTTACCAAGCGTGTAACAAGCCGTTTGTTGCAGCTCTTGGTATCTCTGAAGTGAGTGACTTAGTTGGTAAGCGCTTGCAAGATGTAGTGCCAAATAATATTTATATGCGCCTTTCCAATACCGATCACCAAGTGCTTCATCAAGGCAAATCATTACGCTATATCGATAAGGTTGTTTCTAGTGATGGTGAGTGCACTTGGTATGATGTGGTGAAATCACCGTTTAAGGACCCGGCATCGAGTACAAATGGTGTGTTAATTATGGCGCGTGATATTACCGAGCGTTATCTAGCAGAGCAAAAGCTTGAAGAAGCCAATCTTGAGCTGGAACGTCTCAGCTTCATGGATAGTTTAACTGCGGTTTCGAACCGGCGACGTTTTGATGAGCAGTTGGCGGCATTGTGGTATTACCATGCTCGAGAAAAATTGCCATTGACGATCATGCTATGTGATATCGACTTTTTTAAGGGATATAACGATTTTTACGGGCATCAACAAGGTGATAATGCGTTGATTAAAGTCTCTCAGGCATTCAAGCAGGTACTTAATCGCTCTTCGGATTGCGTGGCCCGTTATGGTGGTGAAGAGTTCGGTTTTATTCTACCGAATACGACGATTGAAGGTGCACAGTTGGTGGCACAAAGAATTCATGATGAAGTCCTTAAATTGGGGTTGGTGCATGAGAAGTCGACAGTCTCTGAATTCATCACTGTCAGCATCGGTATTATCTCTTATATACCGATGCCCGGTGACGAAATGGAGTCGGCGGTTGCCTTAGCAGATAGTGCGCTTTACCAAGCTAAGTCTGAGGGGCGAAATCGTTCGATTGTGCACCCGTCTTCAACTCATTAACCCTATAAACTCTGTGATTTTGTTAACAGGTGCATTTTGGCTTAGTTAATATTTATATTGATTCATTAACCATGATATTGCGTTGGATCTCTTGCTGCATGTGATGTAGCTAGCTTACCTCCTACCTTCAAACAAGGTAGAATACTGCTAGTCTTATCGCATGGAGCGCTAAATGAAACCCATGAAAAATCTTGCTCAATATTACGTGGATCTACTCGTAAAGTTGGGAATTGTCCGCTTTTCTATCTTGCTCGCCTTAGCGCTTGTTGCCCTCGCCGTTGTTGTGCAGGTCGGCATAACCCTCGCACTCAAAGGTAATGTTGATGATATCGACATTATTCGTTCTGCTTTCTTCGGTTTAGTCATTACACCGTGGGCGGTTTATTTTCTTTCAGTGGTTGTTGATCAACTGGAAGAGTCTCGTCAAAGATTGGCGAAGCTGGTTTCTAAGCTTGGCGATATGCGTGAGCGAGACCAAGAGCTAAATAGCCAGTTACAACTTAATATCGAGAAGCTTAATCAAGAAATTGAAGAGCGAGAAAAAGCGGAAGAAGCACGTGCTGAAGCGATGCAGGATTTAGAAAATGAGGTGTTTCAGCGTGAACGAACTCAGCTTGAATTAGCAGAACGTACCGCACTCCTGCGCTCGTTTATCGATGCTTCACCCGACCTTATCTACTACCGTAATGAAGATGGTGTGTTTTCAGGTTGTAACCGCGCGGTTGAAGAACTCACTGGAAAAACAGAAAAAGATCTGGTTGGTTTGACACCTTGGGATGTATACAGCAAAGAGATCGCTCAACAAGTTGTTGAAACTGATAAGAAAGTTTTTGCTGATAATCAGGCTCTGACCTATGACCAATGGCTAGAATACCCTGATGGGCGTAAAAGCTATTTCGAACTGCGCAAGGTGCCTTTTTA
Source organism: Vibrio toranzoniae (assembly GCF_024347655.1). Lineage (NCBI taxonomy): Bacteria > Pseudomonadati > Pseudomonadota > Gammaproteobacteria > Vibrionales > Vibrionaceae > Vibrio > Vibrio toranzoniae. The sequence goes on from NZ_AP025514.1 coordinate 522,847, forward strand.
CAGCAAAGATGGGCGTCACTTGGGCTTAGTGGGCTATGGCCGTGATATTACTGAACGTAGAGAACATCAAAAGTCGCTAGAGAAAGCCAGTCGCGACAAGACCACGTTCATTTCAACCATTAGTCACGAATTAAGAACGCCGCTCAACGGTATTATTGGCTTGAGCCGCATGCTATTAGATAGCCAGCTGACTACCGAGCAGCGCAAGCACATGCAAACCATCAAGGTGAGTGCGGTGACTCTGGGTAATATTTTTAACGACATTATTGATATGGACAAATTCGATCGTCGTAAGCTTGAGTTATTCCCAACGCCGATCAACTTTGAAGATTTTGTTGTCGAGATCGAAAGTATTTCTGCATTGATGGCGGAGCAAAAAGGGTTGAGGTTTGATTTAGAAAGATTATCCGACCTTCCTGCTGCGGTTGAAGTGGATGGTACTCGCCTGAGACAAGTGCTGTGGAATCTCGTCAGCAACGCGATGAAATTCACCAAAGATGGTGGTGTGGTAATGACAGTTAGCGCCGATATTGATGGCGACTTTGCCAACATTACTATGGAAGTGGAAGACACCGGCATTGGTATACCTGAAAGTGAAATCGAGAAGATCTTCGCGATGTATTATCAGGTGAAATCTGGAACGGATAATCTGCATGCGGTGGGGACAGGTATTGGCCTCGCGGTATCTCAGCAGCTGATCAACATGATGGATGGTCACATCGAAGTAACCAGTGAAGAAGGTTTTGGCAGTACCTTTACCGTTTCGATTCGAGTTCCTGTCAATCACGACACTCAAGCACTCATTAAAGCACCAAGAAAGCAGTCGCATCTTAAGATCTTCATGGTCGAAGATATTGAACTTAATATCACGGTGGCTCGCTCTCTACTTGAAAGCCTGGGTCACGAAGTGACAGTGGTGATGACAGGTAAAGAGGCTCAAATCGTATTCAACCCACAAGACTACGATTTGGTGTTGTTAGATATTCAATTACCTGACATGACAGGCTTTGATATCGCCCAGTATTACCGAGAGAAATACAGTCAGTTACCGCCTTTGGTCGCATTAACCGCGAATGTTTTAAATAACAAGCAAGAATACCTACAAAAAGGCATGGATGAAGCGATCAGTAAACCACTGTCTGTTCGTGCTATTCAAGATGTGATCAGTAAATTGATCGAAGGTGCTCCCGAGGTTATCGAGAAAGTAGCAGAGGATACGCCTACTATTTCATTGGTTGACACCGCTTTGCTTGATATTGATATGCTAGAGTCTTACGTTGATATTGTTGGGCCGAAACCGGTTTTAGATAGCATAGCGATGTTTGAAGATATGATGCCGGAGTATATGGAAATATTGAACTCTAACATGGTCGCGAAAGATCAAGCCAGCATCGTTTCTGAAGCGCATAAGATTAAAGGTGCGGCAGGTTCCATTGGCCTGAAGCGTATACAGCAAGTCGCTCAGAAAGCGCAATCTCCCGATCTGCCTGCGTGGTGGGAGAATATTTCAGATTGGGTAGATGAAATTAATAATGAATATCAGAATGACATTGAAGTCCTAAAAAGTTGGTTAAACCAAAGGTAGAAGAATAATGAAAAAATTAGCACTTTCCGCATGTGTGTTGGCATTAGCGGGTTGTTCTACGCCACAAGTAGAATGGCAAAAAGGTACTCAGGTTGAAGTCTCAACCGCGATAGTCACAATGAAAAGCAACCTTTGGCTAAACAAAATGCCGATGATTGGAGAGGATCAAGATGAGACTTTGCATGGTGTTATTTATCTAGAGTCAACCTCTCAATTACCAGCAACGCTTGCTGTCGAAAGTGTTACAGTTAAGCAGGGGGCGGATACCTTACTGGTGACTGCCGACGATCTTGATTTGAGAATTCAAAGTGAAACTCAGTGGGAAGTCGCTTTTGTATGGCAGCTAGATATCGAAAGTGAGAAAGCTGTTGATGTTGCAGTACAACTTAGAGATGGCGAAATCGTAAAGTGGCTAGTGGAGAAAGATGTGAAGGTTGATACAGTCTACTAGACCTTTCGGATTCATGATCAATAAAAAAGGGAGAATGCGTTGGCATTCTCCCTTTTTAATAACGATTGATTATGCTTCTGATGTTAGAAGTGCTAACCGGTTAGAAGAACTAAACGGGCAGAAGCGTAATCAAATTAGTCTTCTAGGTCACCACAAAAGCGGTAGCCTTCACCGTGAATCGTTGCGATGATTTCTGGCGTACCAGAAATAGATTCAAAGTGCTTACGAATACGACGAATTGTCACGTCTACAGTACGATCGTGTGGCTTAAGCTCACGGCCAGTCATCTTCTTAAGAAGGTCTGCTCGTGTTTGGATCTTACCTGGGTTCTCACAGAAGTGAAGTAGAGCACGGAACTCTGAACGAGGTAGCTTGTAGCCTTCGCCATCTGGACTAACTAGAGAACGGCTATTGATATCTAGTACCCAACCGTTGAACTCGTACTTTTCAACGCTACGCTTTTCTTCTTGAATAGAGCTAGTGCTCATTGAACGGTTAAGAAGATTACGTGCACGAATAGTCAGTTCACGAGGGTTGAAAGGCTTAGTGATGTAATCATCAGCCCCTATCTCTAGGCCAAGAATTTTATCAACTTCGTTATCACGACCTGTTAAGAACATAAGCGCTACGTTTGCTTGCTCACGTAGTTCACGCGCAAGTAGTAAGCCATTCTTACCTGGAAGGTTGATGTCCATAATTACAAGGTTAACTTGGTTGTCAGATAGCACTTGGTGCATCTCTTCACCGTCGCTAGCCTCAAAAACAGCATATCCCTCTGCTTCAAAAATACTCTTTAGAGTGTTACGAGTTACTTGCTCATCTTCAACGATCAGAATCTGCGGGGTTTGCATTTGGCGGTACCTAAATTTGTGACGAAACTGTGCTAATAGAATAAATTCTAGGCAAAAACATAACATACAGGTAATGTAATTTTGATGATAACTTAAAGTTTTCAAAAAAACACTTACTTCCAGTTATCTGCCTTCCTTGAAGTATTGCCCAATAACGTAGATCCAGTACGCCTTTTAATCATTCTCTTAGTGATTGTAGAGGATTCTATAATGTTAACAGCATGCTAACAACGTGAGAATGTTAATTCCATTCACTTTGTTGATTTACATCAATTGCCGAATCGCAACAAACTTTAATAGTATGGCTACAACTTAACCGATATTATGGTTGATTATTTAATAGCAAACCAGAATGGTTATTCGCGATTGTTCTCATATCTGACTTGTTTAAGACATGAGAATGAACCAAGGAAGCCAAGTTGTTCTGATAGTCTAGTAGATAAATATGCTTAATCAAATTTTTATTCATTATTGAATTGAGCATAATATGATGAAAACAAAGGATTAAATTTAATAACATATAAAAGCATAGAGGTTTACCTTGTTTTATAGGTAGCGCCTTACTCACGGAGGATATATGCACGATATAACACCAGACTTATGTGATGAGTTTGAAAGCAAAGTTACCCAATTGAACCTGCCGCTACAGAACTTTGGTCAACGTGGTGCGTTCTGGGGAAAAATTGTAACAGTTCGTTGTTATCACGATAATTCCAAGGTTCGCGAGGTTTTAGAGACCGACGGCAGCGGCAAAGTGCTGGTTGTTGACGGAAATGGTTCGTGTCAGAAAGCGCTGCTTGGTGACCAACTTGCAATTCTCGCGATAGAAAATGGCTGGGAGGGCGTGATTGTTAATGGTGCTGTGCGTGATGTTGGTATGATGTCGCAAATGGATTTGGGCGTTCAAGCTCTAGGTGCATCACCATTCAAAACTGAGAAGCGTGGTGTTGGCCAAGTGAACGTGACGCTGACAGTACATAACCAGTTGGTGCAGCCTGGTGATTACATTTATGCAGATTGGAATGGCGTGTTAATTTCGTCGGAGCTGTTGCTTGAATCATAACGGCTATTTGATTCGCAATTGTTAATGGGTAACAAGCTTATTGAATTAGAAGCGAAACCCTAATCCGACTTCAACACCTTGCTGCCACTCTTCATAATCAAGGGTGGCATGCAGATCTAAATTATCAGTAAGTTGTACTCGGCTTGAAACTTCTGCTGCTACCGAATTTTCGCTGTTCTCTTCTTCATCTTTATAGGTATGCAACGAACTGTTGAAAGAGACCTTTTCTGAGAATTGATAACTGACACCACTCAAGAATCCGCTTTCATATTTCAGTGAAGCACTGTTGATACGTGTACCGACATAAAGATCGACATCAGCAAACAAGCTATAAGAGTAGCCACTGTCGATCTTCCAAGTGTCGAAGCTTTCACTCGAGGCATTTTGAGTTGAAATAAAGAATTTATGAGAAGATCGATCGATTTGAGCGGGTAGTAGAGGCAGGTTGCTCAACAGAGGCAAGCTATTTGCTGAACAAACAACAGGCGCAGCAAAGATTAAAAGAATAAGCAATCTCTTCACTTCCCCACTCCTGATACCATTATTGTTGTTTTAAAAACGTTATCGGTTAATTAAAGCACAAAACCTGTACGTTCGCCGCCCAAACGATATGTAAATTTGTCATGACTTTATATGAGCCTAGTTACCTTTCTTGTTCTGAAGGGGAAATCCAGTATCTGAATTGAAGGTGTAAACGGGGTGTTTTATCCCTTAAATGGCGGTTTGCTCTGAAAAACGGTGTGAATGTAAAAAAAACGCAACTTTTCATTGACGTCTAGTGGTAAAAATTGATACACGTAGAGTAAAGCACAAGCAGAGAATTTGATATGCAGCACGTAAGCCACCTAGTAATGACCACAACCATTATTATTACCGACATTAACATTGTTGGGGCAGGCTGCTAAGTAACGGATTTTAAAAAAAAAGGCCTGTATCCAACAAGATACAGGCCTTTTTTTGTACCATTTTTATGACTTATGGAGAAAGGGATGCGCGTTTTAAAGTTTGGAGGTTCATCATTAGCTGATGCCGATCGTTTTTTACGAGCGGCTGATATCATCGCTAATAACGCCCAGCAAGAAGAGCTAGCTGTTGTACTGTCGGCTCCAGGAAAAACAACCAATAAGTTGGTCGCTGTTATTGAAGCTGCACTGAAACATGGTGAAGCCGATACGCAAATTGCAGAGATCGAATCATCATTTGTTTCACTGTTTACAGAGATCAAAGCCGTCGTTCCTTCTATCGATGGTTCGGCATTCCAAGAGCAGGTCGATACCTCTCTTGCTCAGTTGAAGCAGTTCGTGAACGGCATCAATTTACTTGGTATGTGCCCGAACCACGTCAATGCTCGCATCATCAGTAAAGGTGAGCGAATCTCTATCCAGTTAATGAAAGCGGTACTTGAAGCAAAAGGCCAACCAGCAAGCCTGATTGACCCAGTTCAATACCTATACGCTAAAGGTGATCACCTTGAAGCTATGGTCGATGTGGATGTGTCAACTCAGAACTTCCGTCAATCGCCACTTCCACAAGGTCACGTGAACATTATGCCGGGCTTCACTGCTGGTAATGATAAAGGCGAGTTAGTCACGCTTGGCCGTAATGGCTCTGACTATTCTGCTGCGGTATTGGCGGCATGTCTTCGTGCCGATTACTGTGAGATCTGGACAGACGTAGACGGTGTTTACAATTGCGACCCGCGTTTAGTACACGATGCTCGTCTTCTTAAGTCATTGAGCTACCAAGAAGCGATGGAGCTTTCTTACTTTGGCGCTTCAGTTCTTCACCCGAAGACTATCGCGCCTATCGCACAATTCCACATTCCTTGTCTGATCAAAAACAGCTTTAACCCTCAGGGTGCAGGTACTTTGATAGGCCAAGACACTGGCGAAGATAACCTAGCAATCAAAGGTATTACGACGCTAAGTGACCTAACGATGGTTAACGTATCAGGCCCTGGCATGAAGGGCATGGTAGGCATGGCAAGCCGTGTATTCGGTGCGATGTCTTCTGCTGGCGTTTCTATTGTCCTTATTACTCAATCTTCTTCTGAATACAGCATTAGCTTCTGTATTGAGTCAGCAGATAAAGTAAAAGCGAAGCAAGTACTGTCTGATGCATTTGAACTTGAACTTAAAGATGGCCTATTAGAGCCAGTTGAGTTCATGGACGACGTAGCGATTGTAACGCTGGTGGGTGACGGTATGCGCACTTCACGCGGTGTTGCTTCTCAGTTCTTCTCTTCTTTAGCCGAAGTGAACGTGAACATTGTTGCTATTGCTCAAGGCTCTTCAGAGCGCGCTATCTCTGCGGTTATCCCTGAAGATAAAATCTCAGAAGCGATCAAAGCGTGTCACGAGAACCTATTTAACTCTAAGCACTTTCTTGACGTCTTCGTTGTGGGTGTTGGCGGTGTTGGTGGCGAGCTGGTTGACCAAATCCAACGTCAACAAGGCAAACTGGCTGAAAAAGGCATCGTGATTCGCGTATGTGGCTTGGCAAACAGCAAAGGTTTGTTGCTAGACAGCGATGGCCTACCGCTAGAACAGTGGCGTGACCGCATGTCGAGCGCGACAGAAGAATTCAGCCTAGCTCGTTTAGCGGCTCTGGTTCAACGTAACCACATCATCAACCCGGTATTGGTTGATTGTACGTCTAGCGAAGATATTGCGGCGCAGTATGCAGACTTCCTAGCGGCAGGTTTCCACGTGGTAACACCAAACAAGAAAGCGAACACAGCAAGCATGGCTTACTACCATCAGCTTCGTGAAGTTGCACGTAACTCACGTCGTAAGCTGATGTACGAGACAACAGTAGGAGCAGGTCTGCCGGTAATCGAAAACCTACAGAACCTAATTTCTGCAGGTGATGAACTTGAGAAGTTCAACGGTATCCTTTCTGGTTCACTGTCTTACATCTTTGGTAAGCTTGATGAAGGCATGACGTTAAGCCAAGCAACCAACATTGCTAAAGATAACGGCTTTACTGAGCCGGATCCTCGTGATGATCTGTCTGGTATGGATGTCGCGCGTAAGCTGCTGATTCTTGCTCGTGAAGCTGGCATGGCACTTGAACTTGAAGACGTTGAAGTTGACCAAGCATTGCCACCAGGTTTCGATGATTCAGGTACGGTTGACGAGTTTATGGCTCGCTTGCCAGAAGCGGATGCTTATTTCAAAGAGCAGTCAGCTATCGCCGCAGAAAAAGGTAAAGTACTTCGTTATGTTGGCGAGATCGCTGAAGGTAAATGTAAGGTTCGTATCGCTGCTGTTGATGGCGACGACCCGATGTTCAAGATTAAAGATGGCGAGAACGCTCTGGCATTCTACAGCCGTTACTACCAGCCAATTCCACTCGTTCTACGTGGCTACGGTGCAGGTACTGAAGTTACAGCAGCAGGCGTATTCTCTGATGTGATGCGTACTCTTGGTTGGAAATTAGGAGTTTAGGAATGAGTTCAATTGATATGGATATTGTCGTTTATGCTCCGGCATCAATCGGTAATGTCAGTGTAGGTTTTGATGTGCTGGGGGCCGCTGTGTCTCCAGTGGATGGCACATTGCTGGGTGATCGAGTCATGGTTAAAGCTGGTGACCAACCATTCTCACTAAAAACAGCAGGCAGTTTTGTTTCTAAGCTGCCAACTGAAGCAAAAGAAAACATCGTCTACGACTGCTGGGTGGTATTCTCGAGAGAGCTTGATAAAAAAGGCGTTGCGCTAAAGCCATTGGAAATGACACTCGAAAAGAACATGCCTATCGGTTCCGGTTTAGGATCAAGTGCATGTTCAATTGTCGCGGCGCTTGATGCGCTAAACCGTTTTCACGGTCAGCCATTGAATGAAACTGAACTGCTTGCTCTGATGGGCGAAATGGAAGGTAAAATTTCAGGTGGTATTCACTACGATAATGTTGCGCCATGTTACCTTGGTGGTGTGCAGCTTATGCTTGAAGAATTAGGCATCATTAGCCAAGAAGTTCCATGTTTTGATGATTGGTATTGGGTAATGGCTTATCCGGGCATTAAAGTATCTACGGCGGAAGCGAGAGAGATCCTACCATCTCAATATCGTCGTCAGGATATCATTGCTCATGGGCGCCACTTAGCGGGCTTTATCCACGCGTGTCACTCAGGTCAACCTGAACTGGCGGCGAAGATGATCAAAGACGTGATCGCTGAACCATATCGTGAGAAACTACTTCCAGGGTTTGCTGATGCTCGTAAATACGCGTTATCGGCAGGTGCATTAGCTACTGGTATTTCTGGTAGTGGCCCAACTCTATTTAGCATTTGCAAAGAACAAGATGTCGCCGAGCGTGTTGCACGTTGGTTAGAACAAAATTACGTACAAAATGAAGAAGGATTCGTCCACGTTTGTCGCTTAGATAAGCAAGGTTCGATCGTTACAGGAAGTGAGTTATGAAGCTGTACAACATCAAAGAAAATGACGAACAAGTCTCTTTTGGCCAAGCCGTTCGTCAAGGTTTAGGTCGTAATCAAGGTCTATTTTTCCCATCAGAGCTGCCTAAGTTCGATGACATCGATGCACTACTTGCAGAGGACTTTGTCCCTCGTAGTTCAAAGATTCTTTCTGCTCTCATTGGTGATGAGTTACCAAAAGAGACGATTGATCAACTAGTGGATGCGGCATTCCAATTCCCAGCTCCGATCAACCAAGTGAAAGACGGTGTTTACGCACTTGAACTGTTTCACGGTCCAACGTTAGCATTTAAAGATTTCGGTGGCCGTTTTATGGCTCAATCTTTGGCAGCGGTTTCTGATGGTGGTCAAATCACAATCTTAACGGCTACATCGGGTGATACTGGCGCTGCTGTTGCGCATGCTTTCTACGGCATGGAAAATATCAATGTTGTGATCCTTTACCCGAAAGGCAAGATCAGCCCACTGCAAGAAAAGCTGTTCTGTACACTAGGTAAGAACATCCACACTGTCGCGATTGATGGCGACTTTGATGCGTGTCAGGCACTAGTAAAAGACGCGTTTGACGACGCTGAACTGCGTAAAGAGATTGGCTTGAACTCAGCAAACTCAATCAACATCAGCCGTTTGATGGCTCAGATTTGTTACTACTTTGAAGCGGCTTCTCAGCTGACTAAAGAGCAACGTGAAAATCTCGTTATCTCTGTACCAAGTGGTAACTTTGGTAACCTAACGGCTGGTCTATTGGCTAAAGCTCTAGGTCTACCAGTTAAGCGTTTCATTGCTGCAACTAACGAAAATGACACGGTTCCTCGTTACCTAGAAACAGGTCAATGGGATCCAAAACCGACCGTTGCAACAACATCGAACGCGATGGACGTAAGCCAACCGAACAACTGGCCTCGTATCGAAGAGCTTTGCCAACTGAAAGGTTGGGGCTTAGATACACTAGGCAAGGGTAAAGTATCTGACGAGCAGAGCGCTGAATCAGTACGCGACCTAAAAGCACAAGGTTACCTATGTGAACCACATGGTGCGATTGCTTATCGTCTATTGGAAGAGCAACTGCAAGAGAACGAAACTGGCTTGTTCCTATGTACAGCGCACCCAGCGAAGTTCAAAGAAGTGGTTGATGACATCCTAGGTTCTGATATTGAACTGCCTGGCCCACTAGCAAAACACGCGGCGATGGAGTTGTTGTCTGAAGATCTTGATAACGATTTCGAAGCGCTAAAAGCAGTGCTTCGTCGAGTTCAACCGTAATGTACATTTGTTTTTTGAACAAATAAAAACGGCGCTCAATGAGCGCCGTTTTTGTATTCTAATTTAAGCTCTATAAATTATAGAGACTCAGTGAACGTACGTGCGATAACGTCACGTTGCTGTTCAGTTGTTAGAGAGTTGAAACGTACAGCGTAACCCGATACACGGATTGTTAGCTGAGGGTAGTTCTCTGGGTGAGCAACTGCATCTTCTAGCGTTTCACGCTTAAGAACGTTAACGTTTAGGTGTTGACCACCTTCGATGCGTGGTGCTGCTTCGATTGCAACTTCACGGCTTTCGTACTCGCCTAGGTCTGCAGCTGAGATAACTTGGTCAGCTTCGAAACCTGCAGTAGCAACAACGCAACGAGCTTCATTCTTCTCGCTATCTAGTAGCCAGATTGAGTTTAGTAGGTCATCGTTTGCTGCTTTAGTAATTTGAATACCTTGGATCATAACTATCTCCTAGTCCACTGAACGTGGTTTGATTATGGTGTTAACTTTCGATTTTTATTGAGCTGGGTAATATATACCTAATGTTTGTAAGGTTAACATTGATTTAAGTCAAAAAACAACCAAAAACCATATTTTTACAAAGGTGATTATATTGAGGTAAATCAATAAAACCTTTGAAAACAAAGTAATTACAAAATATTTTAAAGTATAAAAAATATTTAACAGTCTTATTTGGTGTAATCTTACTACATTTGTTGTGTTTTAATTGAACTACAACCGATATGACCCTTTATTTATGATGCATTCTGAAAGTGTAAAGTGATTTAATGACAAACAAAATTTCATCCTCAAAACCTGAGACAAATATTAAATTTATTGGCGCTCACGTGTCGGCGGCGGGCGGTGTTGATCAGGCACCCATGCGTGCGCGTGAGATCGGAGCTAATGCGTTTGCACTGTTTACTAAAAACCAGAGACAGTGGGCCGCGAAGCCACTAGAAGCCAAAACCATTAGTGCCTTCAAGGCCAATTGCAAAATGTTGGGCTTTGCTGCTGAACATATTCTTCCTCATGACTCCTATCTGATTAACCTAGGGGCGCCTGAAGAAGAGAAACTCGAGAAGTCACGTGCTGCTTTTATTGATGAAATGGAGCGTTGTAATCAACTTGGATTAACGCTACTGAATTTTCACCCGGGTAGTCATTTAAAGAAGATCTCAGAAAGTGAGTGCTTGGCTAAGATCGCCGAATCGATCAACTTAGCTCATCAAGCGGTGCCAGATGTGATCGCAGTGATCGAGAATACGTCTGGACAGGGGAGTAATCTTGGTTGGAAATTTGAGCACCTAGCGGAGATCATCGATCAAGTAGAAGATAAGTCGCGTGTTGGTGTGTGTTTAGACACCTGCCATACCTTTACTGCTGGTTATGATTTACGAACAAAAGCAGCGTGTGACCATACTTTTACCGAGTTCGACCGCATTGTGGGCATGCACTATCTAAGAGCAATGCACATCAATGATTCAAAAGCTGAGTTCGCGAGCCGAGTCGATAGACACCATTCTTTAGGAAAAGGCAAAATTGGCTGGGATTGTTTTGAGTATATTGCTTCTGATTCTCGCTTTAATGGTATCCCTCTTATCTTGGAAACCATTGATTCGACGATCTGGAAAGAGGAAATTCAACAACTTAGAATGTTTCATCGCTCAGCAACGCTAGCGATCGAAGAAGCGTAATAGTAGAGGGGGAAATTTATTTCCGTCTATTTCTAAAAATTGGCACCTTTTTTTCATAGTCTTAAAGTGAATATGTAGTTCACGAAGTCTTAGAGGAGGTGCCTTTATGTATTCAATCACCCAAACTTCAATTTTTGCTGTCGCAAGTCGTTTACCAACACCAAACCGTCACGTGCATAACCACGGCCACCACCGTACGCAGCAGAAAAGTGGTTAATCGAGTAAACACAACTTGAACTGATTATTATGATTCATCAACAAGTGAACCCTACACATCATGTTTATTGATAGCTGTATGAGGTATAACTAGAGCCTTATTTAGGACAGTTAGCCGATACAGCTATTTTTTTGTCTGGCGAAAGCCTCTAGAAACCTTGATGATTGGGAAGTAAACGATGAGCGCACCAAAGACTTGGGAATCCATTATTAATGATGAACGTGACAAAGAGTACTTTCAGAGTGTCCTCGCGTTTGTTGAGCAGCAACGTAATAGTGGGAAAACCATCTACCCGCCACAAGAGCAGGTGTTCAATGCTTTCGATATGACGCCTTTCGAGTCTGTGCGAGTGGTTATTTTAGGTCAAGATCCTTACCACGGTGCCAACCAAGCTCATGGCTTAGCATTCTCAGTGCTTCCTGGTGTGAAAATTCCTCCTTCTCTGCGCAATATGTACAAAGAGCTTGCACAAGATATAGAGGGATTTGAGATCCCTAATCATGGTTATCTCGATTCTTGGGCATCGCAAGGGGTGTTGATGCTGAACACAGTCCTTACCGTAGAAGAGACAAAAGCACACTCACATGCTAAGTGCGGTTGGGAAACGTTTACCGATGCCATCATTGCTGAGCTGAACCAGCGTTCTGAGCCAATCATCTTCTTACTGTGGGGCGCGCATGCCCAGAAGAAAGGCCAAGCTATTGATTCGGAAAGGCATCATGTATTGACGGCTCCGCATCCATCCCCATTATCAGCACGCCGCGGCTTCTTTGGCTGTAAGCATTTTTCATTGACTAATAAGATACTATCCTCAATCGATCAAAACCCTATCGATTGGCGTTTACCTAATGAAGTATAGATAGACTGGTTGTTTTCTGAGCAGAGTCAAACCATAAATTGGCATCTTCGTATACACTGATAAATAGTAGGTGTAATGGAGTCAATATTATGATGATTGAAAGGATAAGACGAGAGCATGGCTATATGGCTCGCTTGCTCGCGATTCTCAAAAATAAACTTGAATTACTTAAGCAAGAGCGTGAAATCAACTACAGCCTTATCGCTGAAGTGGTTCATTATTTGATGAATCATTCTGATAAGGTGCATCACCCTAAAGAAGACATCATCTATCGTTATTACCTCAATAAGTATGGTAATGATCAAGCCATTGAAGATCTTGAACTAGAACATCAATTGCTTGCCGAGAAAACCGCTGACTTTTTAGGTGTGGTGGATATGATTCTTCAAGATGCCGTCGTACCTCAAGAAGTCTTTATTGAACAGCTTGAAGAGTTTGTTCATACCCAGCGCAAGCATATGGAGTATGAAGAGAAATACGTTTTGCCCATGATCATTACACTATTCACGGTGAAAGACTGGCAAGAGGTGGAATCACAATGGTCTCAACCTGAAAATGATCCTGTATTCGGTGATACGATTGCAGATCAATATCGCCAGTTAGCTGATCGAGTTCGTCAAAATGAGCAAGAGTGCTTATAGCGCAAGCGAGTCATTATATTTGATCGCGTGAGTTTGCTATAAAAAAGCAGCGCTATTAAAAAGGCGCTGCTCTAAACAATAAAAAGGCACCATTAAGGTGCCTATTGTGCTATCCACTTGTACTGCTCAAAGCTTTTTGTACTGGCTAAAGCTTTATATCGTCAAGGCTAAAATCGAGTCCTAAATTCATATCCATTAGTTCTTTTTGGAGTCGACGTCTGTCATTTATTTCTTCAATTTCGCGCCATTTACGCTTGAGCGGTTTAGAGCGTGTTTTTTGAGTTGCTCGACGCATTTCTAGTTCTGATACATCATCGAAGTGAAAGCTATCCATAAGTCATATCTCCTTCCGTGGGACTCGTTCCTACGAACCATTGAATATCATATTTAGGCTTACAATAACCTTGATTTATTTCTCATTTGTTTCAAGTATATGAAGATTTTGTTTTGATTTTTTATGTATGCTCACACATTGTGGTGACTTTTTTGTACAAAAAATAATCAAACGAACTTAGGTAAACGATTAAATTAAGGGGGGCGGAATGTTAATTCATTGTGCGAAAGGAATAACACTCTAACCACAATGCATTTAGCTGCGTACTGTATTGTGTAGGATGGGTATCTCGTTGCCCGAGAAAAAAACGTGGATCTTCACTATACCTTGTAAAACCTAGGCTCGCGCATTTTTATAGGATGCTGTTCTTGTTTTGATTGAGGTGTGGTTTTTGTTGATATTATGTCCCGATAATGTGACTTTTGTTTGGCGAAATTGTTGAGGTTTGTGTTAACGAAAGGTGTATTATTAGTGAAATGTCATTCTTGTATGGGTTTAATTTCATATTGATTTTTAGCCCGTCTCGCTGCATTATCCGCCCGTCAAAAAATACACTGATACGTAAAATGGATGCATGAAGCGACATTTACAATCTAGATCGCAGCAAATAAATCAAAAACTAATGCCGACACAACTATTGACACTGGCATAGGTGATCTAGAGGAAGGCTCGGAAGCAAGATCAGTGCTTAAACTCAATTACGAGGTTCACGTGACAGACTTAATCAATTTGATGAACGATCTCCTTTGGGGATCTATCTTAGTTTACTTACTGGTTGGTGTGGGGATCTACTTCACGATACGACTAGGCTTCATTCAATTCCGCCATTTCGGCCACATGTTCTCTGTACTAAGAAACAGCCGTAAAGCAGACAGTGCTGGTATCTCTTCTTTCCAAGCTCTTTGTACTAGTCTCGCTGCTCGTGTAGGTACGGGTAATATGGCTGGTGTTGCAGTAGCACTCACCGCTGGTGGCCCTGGTGCTATCTTCTGGATGTGGCTAATCGCAATGCTAGGTATGGCAACATCGTTTGCAGAAAGCACGTTGGCACAGCTATACAAAACGCGTGATAACGACGGTAACTACCGCGGCGGCCCTGCATACTACATGGAGAAAGGCCTAGGCATGCGTTGGATGGGGGTTCTATTCTCTATCTTCCTAATCATTGCATTTGGTCTTGTATTCAACGCGGTTCAAGCAAACGCGATTGCAAGCGCAATGAACACGGCATTCGACCTTGAGCGTAGCTACGTTGGTGTTGGTATCGTAATTATCTCGGCATTCGTTATCTTCGGTGGTATCCGTAAGATTGCGCGTACTGCAGAAATCATCGTTCCAATCATGGCATTAGCTTACCTATTGATCGCAATGTACGTGATGTTTGCGAACATCGAGAAACTGCCTGACGTGCTGGCTCTTATCTTCAAGAGTGCATTCGGTCTGCAAGAAGCTGCGGCGGGTGGCCTAGGTTACGCAATCGCACAAGCAATGATTAACGGCATCAAACGTGGTTTGTTTTCGAACGAAGCCGGTATGGGTTCTGCGCCAAACGCGGCGGCATCTGCCACGCCTTACCCACCACACCCTGCATCACAAGGTTATGTGCAAATGCTAGGTGTGTTTATGGATACTATTGTTATCTGTTCTGCAACCGTATCAATTATCTTAATGTCTGGTGAGTATGTACCACACGGTGAAGTCACGGGTATTGAGCTCACGCAACGTGCACTAACGG
Source organism: Vibrio toranzoniae (assembly GCF_024347655.1). Lineage (NCBI taxonomy): Bacteria > Pseudomonadati > Pseudomonadota > Gammaproteobacteria > Vibrionales > Vibrionaceae > Vibrio > Vibrio toranzoniae. Next base: position 537,976 of record NZ_AP025514.1, read on the forward strand.
CGCAAGTTGGCGAATGGGGCGGCATCTTTGTAGCGGTAGCGATTTTCTTCTTCGCTTTCACTTCAATCATTGCAAACTACTCGTACGCTGAAACGAACCTTATCTTCCTAGAGCACAACAACAAGAAAGGCCTAGTGCTGTTCCGTATTGTTGTATTAGGTATGGTTATGTTCGGTTCTCTCGCGACACTGCCAACGGTATGGGCACTGGCTGATGTATCGATGGGCCTAATGGCGATTGTTAACTTGGTGGCGATTATCCTGTTGTCAGGCATCGTGATTAAGCTAGCGAAAGACTACAACCGCCAACTCGACGCGGGTAAAGTACCGACATTCGATTCGAATGATTTCCCTGAGCTTAAATCTCAACTGGAAGACGGTATTTGGGATAACAACAAGAAATAATCTTGTTGGGGCACTAAACCGCTCACCCTAAAATGATTAGAAAGGCTAAGGTTTCGACCTTAGCCTTTTTCTTTATCTGCCATTTGTCTCATTTTGTCTATCAAAGCTCATTCTCTCTATCGAAGCTCATTCTCCCTATCAAAGTAATAGGAAGAGTCATAAAGACAAGTTGATGTTTTTTCTATACTCTAGCAGCATCCAGTTAGATAACCGATTAGGGTAAAGTTATGTTAGTTGTCGTTTCTCCAGCCAAAACACTTGATTACGAATCACCATTAGCGACGGAGCGCTTCAGCCAGCCAGAGTTTGTTGAACACTCTGCCGAGTTGATTGAAGAGTGCCGTAAGCTGACGCCAGCAGATATTTCAGCATTGATGAAAGTCAGCGATAAAATTGCAGGGTTGAACGTAGCGCGTTTTGAGCAGTGGAGTGAGACCTTTACCCAAGATAACGCACGCCAAGCCATCCTTGCTTTCAAGGGCGATGTGTATACAGGCCTAGACGCTGAAACGCTATCGGATGAAGATTTTGACTACGCACAAAACCATCTGCGCATGCTTTCTGGGTTATATGGCTTGCTTAAGCCGCTCGATTTGATGCAGCCATACCGCCTAGAGATGGGGACACGCTTGGCGAATGCTCGTGGTACTAACTTGTACCAGTTCTGGGGCAACATCATCACAGACAAGCTGAATGAGGCGCTGAATGCTCAAGGCGACAATGTGTTGATCAACCTAGCGTCGAACGAATACTTTAAAGCCGTGAAGCCGAAGAACCTAGATGGTCAAGTGATTACACCGGTATTCAAAGACTGCAAGAACGGCCAATACAAGGTCATCAGTTTTTACGCAAAGAAAGCACGGGGCATGATGGCTCGCTACATTATCGAAAACAAAGTGGACTCAGTCGAAGCGCTGACCAAGTTCGATACCGCGGGTTACTACTTCGTTGAAGAAGAGTCGAACGCGAAAGAATTCGTCTTCAAGCGTGAAGAGCAAAACTAGACGTTATTGATTAAAGGCCGTCACGCTCTATAGTGAGATGCCATCCAGATAGAGAAAAGCCCCATGCAGCGAACTGCATGGGGCTTTTTTATTGAATCGTTGAAAGCGTTAGATTACTTGTTTTTTACCGCTTTCTTTTTCTTAGCAATTTTCTTCTTCTTCGCGATCTTCTGTTTCTCTACCGCTTTTTTATCTTCTTTCTTTGGTTTCTTTTTCTTCGTTACGGCTGCTTTCTTATGTGTTGGGCGCATGCCTTCGATGAAGCGTTCTTTGATTGGTTCGTCTGTGTAACGAGCCACACGCTCAATCATCAGTTGATCGTGCGCTTCGATGATAGAAACCGCGTTGCCTTTCTTACCAGCACGAGCGGTACGGCCAATACGGTGAAGGTAGACGTCAGCCGTGCGAGGCATGTCGTAATTGATTACGTGGCTTACGTCGGGAAGGTCGATACCACGAGCAGCAACGTCAGTCGCTAGCAGTACGTTGACAGAACCGTCACGGAAACGAGCAATCGCATTGTTACGACGATCTTGAGGCATTTCGCCTTGGATCCATGCGCATGGGATTTGCGCGCTTTCAAGTTGAGCTCGGAGATCACCTAGGCGATCACGTGTCTTCAAGAACACGATGCTGCGTTCAGCTTCCTTGGTAATGATGTGTTTTAGCAATTCAAGTTTGTGTTCTGCTGTGTCAGCACGGTGATACCACTGAGTGATCTTCTTACGTTCACGCAGTGATGATTTCGCATCGATCTCCGCCGGGTTCTTCAGGAGATCTTCAGTGAAGCCTTCAACACCTTTACCTTCTAGTGTTGCTGAGAAAAGTAAAGTTTGTTTACGCCAGCGACACTCTGCAGACAGACGGTCAACAACAGGACCAAAGCCCATGTCTAACATGCGGTCGGCTTCATCTAAGATTAGCCATTCAATCGCACGACAGTCAAAGCGCTCTGCTTCAATGTATTCCATCAGACGACCAGGAGTTGCAACCACGATGTCTTGTGTTGTACCAAGGATATCAGCGTGCTCTTGGTACATTACACCACCGGTGATGGTGAAGATGTTCAGTGCCGTATACTTTGCTAGCTCACGAGCTTGCTCAGTGATTTGCATTGCCAGTTCACGAGTTGGTGTCAGGATAAGCATACGGGCAGGACCCGCTTTTTTACGAGGGAAATCCTGTAAGTACTGTAGTGCTGGCAGAACAAATGATGCTGTTTTACCAGTGCCTGTTGGCGCAGAAGCCAAAACGTCTTTTCCATCTAACGCTTGTGGGATCGCTTCAGCTTGTATCTGTGTTGGGCGTTCGTAGCCCATTTCGTCAATTGCTTTTAGCAGCTCTTGGTTTAGATCGAGTTCTGCAAAGGTTCTGATCACTGTTGTTTCTCCACAAGCAATAAATGTTTCTGCCTCAAAAAGCAGACGATAAAAAAGAGTAGTCGGACATTATAGAAGCATTAGTGATTAGGATCACATGGTATTTGCTACATCTTGAGATAAAAATCTTTAGTAAGTGCAATAAATGCTGCGCTATAACCACCTTGATGATGAATTGTCAGCGATTCACGCTGCAAATCTTGCTCGCAAACAGGATCTTTAGATAACTCAAACAAGATTCGGCTCGCGGGTTTTTTGTCTGTTGTTTTCACATCAAGACGTTTTGCTAAGTGCCAGCCACATTGTTGGGCAAGTTTGATGAAGTCTTCCCCCTCAGGTGTTGGCAGGATAAAGCTGGCGGTTGCTGAGTCTGTCGTTATATCGAAACAACGATTGGCCAGTTGAAGATGATCCAAGCTGTCACTGTGTCTAGCCGTGGCCCTTTGGCTTTGTTGTGCCTGTGCTCCAGAGTTGAAGTAGGGTGGGTTACATATGATGGCATCGAATAGTTGCGGAAAATCTGTCGTTAAAATACTGCCATGATGAAGGCAAATACGATCTTGCCAAGGCGACTGTTTAATATTGATGGCTGCGGCATGGATCGCGTGCTGATCAATATCAATGGCTGAGATTGAGGCCTCTGCGAAACGTTGTGCAACCATTAAAGCCAATAACCCTGTCCCTGTTCCTATATCGAGTGCGGATGTTTTTTTCGCAAGGTTAACCCATGCTCCGAGTAATACGCCATCGGTGCTGACAGGCATACCGCTTTGTCCACCGTAAATAGAGAATTGTTTAAAATTGAAGTTTTTGGTTTCTACTATTTTATATTTCATGAATGTTCTGGCTATCGATATATTTTAAGTGATTGGCTCTGATGTTAGTCAATTGTATAAGTAAATGTTCTGTATGACTGAATGTTGTTAAAATTTATGGTTAGTTTATAATTATGTCTATTTTTCTATATCCAGTCGAATCCACTGCTTTTTGTTTGAATATGCAAATTTATATGGTGTTTTTTTATGGTGACTTGCAGCTAGCCAAGTGTTTCGTCATTATGCGCGACTATTTTATAGATTGATTGGCAGCCTTAGGCTGTAACATTCATGTAAGCACAACACAAATTCATAAATATAATTAAGGATTATCTGTGAAACAGAGTCTTAAACTAACAGATGTATTAGCATTGGGCTTTATGCTTTTTGCGTTTTTCTTAGGTGCGGGTAACATCATCTTCCCACCTCTTGCTGGCCAACTGGCTGGTGATCATTTTCTTCCAGCGATGTCTGGTTTTCTGCTGACCGCCGTTGGTCTGCCGTTAATCACTATCGTTGCTGTTGCAGTGGCGGGTGGTTCTTGGGGGCACTTAACAAAAGATCTTCCTAAGCAAGCGGCGACTATCATGGCTGTGCTGATCTTTATTATTATTGGCCCAGCATTTGCTGCACCTCGTACCGGCCTTGTTGCCTATGAGATGGCGGTGAAACCGTTCTTCATCGATGCATCTCAAGCTCACCTTACTCTCTTTTCTATTGCATTTTTTGTCGTTACGATCTTCTTCTCATGGTCGCAAGGGAAACTAATTGATGTGATTGGCAAGGTACTAACACCAGCGTTATTCGTTGGTTTGGTTATACTAGCCGTTGCTGTGTTTGTTAACCCTCAGGGTGATATTCTTGCTGCTCATGGTGAGTACATTACGCAGCCACTAACCAAAGGTTTCCTTGAAGGCTACAACACCATGGATACTTTTGCTTCTTTGATGTTTGGTATGTTGATTGTTGAGGCTATTCGCAGCAAAGGTATTACTGATCGTACGGCAACAACTAAGTATTTAATTAGCGCAGGTTGCATCGCGGCTGCTGGCTTAGCCTTTGTCTATATCTCTTTGTTTTTCTTGGGTGCCACAAGTGCAACAGTCGCTGCGGGTGTAGACAATGGCGGCGCTATCTTAAGCCTTTATGTTCAATCGTTGTTTGGCCCTTCTGGTCAGCTAGTGCTTTCTGTGATCGTACTATTGGCGTGTCTAACAACAGCGATTGGTCTGGTATCAGCATGTTCTGATTACTTCAGCTCGCTAACGCCTCTGTCTTACAAGACTTGGGTGATCATTAATGGTGTGGCTTGTGCAACGGTAGCGAATGTGGGTCTTTCTCAACTGATTTCTCTATCGGTACCTGTGCTATTTGCACTTTACCCAGTAGCCATTGCCTTGGTCGCGCTGACGTTCCTGCGTAGTCGCTTCCCTAACCCAAAAGTGGCTTACCGCGTAGTGGTATTAGTGTCACTGCTGTTCGCTCTTATCGATGGTGCTAAAGTTGCGGGTATCGATGTATCAGCACTAGACATAATGCCACTGTTCGATATCGGTATGGGTTGGTTGCTACCAACAACTGCAGCAATCATCTGTATGTTCTTTGTTGGTAAATCAGCAGAGCAAGAGATGGCAGAAGAGACGGTTTAATCTTTCCGTCGAGATTAAATAATCACTAGACATAGAAAAGGCCTCATTACTTCGCAGTAATGAGGCCTTTTTGTATTCTGCTTCATCTTACATGAACAGGTGTTTGAGAGCGTATGTGTGCTTATAGTTTTTCGCTGTACTCAACCAGAACTTGTTCTACCCAAGTTGCGATACGTTCGTCGCTCAGTTCGTACTGTGAATCTTCATCGAGAGCTAAGCCTACGAATTGTGATTGGTCTTCTGTTAACGCTTTAGACGCTTCGAACTCGTAGCTGTCATCGTTTGGCCAGAAGCCAACAAACTCTGCACCGGCGGTTTTCAGTTCGTCATGCAAGAGCCCCATCGCATCTAAGAACCATTCGCCGTAACCTTCTTGGTCACCCAAACCAAACAGTGCCACAACTTTGCCTTTAACTGGCGTTGTTGCTATGTCGTCCCACAGTTCATTCCAATCTTCTTGAATTTCACCGAAGTCCCACGTTGAAATACCGAGCAGCAGAAGGTCGTAGTCAGCCATCAATGAAAGCGGGCTTTCTTTCACGTTATGGATATCAACTAGGTCTTCACCAATAATGCCGCGAATCTTTTCTGCTGCCATTTCTGTGTAGCAGGTGGTTGAGCCGTAAAATAATCCAATTTTCATAGCAAACGTTCGATTTTAATTTCAGATGGCGAATTCTAACCATAAATCGACTTCGATTGCAGCGATTATCCGCTCAAGTCGTAATTTTTATGGCATTCATATTTGCTCTGGCATACTCTCAAAACAGTTTCCAACATTGTGAGTAACACTATGCAGTCGCCTCAAGGGCAGAGCGCAGACCACGGTCTCGTTGAGCAGTTTTTAGATGCTATGTGGATGGAGCGAGGGTTATCTGAGAATACGCTTGTTTCATATCGTACTGATTTGTCCAAACTACTGACCTGGATGGAAAAGAACAACTACCGCCTCGATTTCATTAGCCTTTCAGGGCTACAAGATTATCAAGGCTGGTTAGCCGACGCTGAATTTAAGCAGACTTCCCGTGCACGCATGTTGTCGGCAATTCGTCGCCTGTTTCAATATTTACACCGTGAGAAAATCCGAGCGGATGATCCAAGCGCCTTGTTGATCAGTCCTAAGCTGCCACAGCGCTTACCAAAAGATTTGAGCGAAGAACAAGTGGATGCCTTACTCGAGGCGCCGGATCCGAACGATCCTATCGAGCTTCGCGATAAAGCCATGCTTGAGTTACTCTATGCCACCGGCTTACGTGTGACTGAACTGGTGAGTTTGACGATGGAAAACATCAGCCTGAGACAAGGCGTGGTACGTGTTATTGGTAAGGGCGGTAAAGAGCGCTTGGTGCCAATGGGCGAAAATGCCGTGGATTGGATCGAGACGTTTATTGAACAAGGTCGTCCTCAGCTGCTCGGTGAAAAGAGCTCCGATGTCGTTTTTCCGAGTAGGCGTGCTAAGCAAATGACCCGACAAACGTTCTGGTATCGTATTAAGCATTATGCGGTTATCGCGGGTATCGATACTGAATTGTTGTCACCGCACGTGTTAAGACACGCTTTTGCGACGCATTTACTGAACTATGGTGCCGATCTCAGGGTCGTACAGATGTTGCTTGGGCATAGTGACTTATCGACAACCCAAATTTATACTCACGTGGCGACCGAAAGGCTGAAGCAAATTCACGCTCAGCATCATCCACGTGCTTAAATCCATTTATTTTTAAGGTGAACTTAATGAGCGTATTACGCCGTCTTCCTCTATTAGCGCTTCCTCTGATGATTACTGCATGTAATGCATCAGAAGCGAAAGTAGAACCAACATCAACAGCCGTAGAAGTTGCTTCCGCTCAAGCGATTGATACAGCAGCATTAACTAAACGCTTTGAAAAAATCGGTATCAAAGTTGATAAGATTGTTCCTTCAGATATCGACGGTCTGGTAGAAGTTCAAACCAACAGCGGCGTTATCTTCTCTTCTCCAGAGGGTGATCACTTTCTAGCGGGTACACTTTACTCTTTGGATGACAACGGTAAGTTCAGCGATGTTTTGGCTGAGCGTCAAGCGCCGTTGAATGCTGAAAAAGTCGCGGCTATGTCGGATACGGTTATCGAATATAAAGCGGATAACGAAAAGCACGTTGTGACTGTGTTTACTGATATTACGTGTGGCTACTGTGTTCGTCTGCACAGCCAAATGCAGGGTTACAACGACCTAGGTATTACCGTTCGTTACATGGCTTACCCACGCCAAGGTGCAACAGGCCAAGTGGCTGGCCAAATGGCAGCAATTTGGGCTTCTGAAGATCCAAAAGCCGCAATGCACAATGCGAAAGTAGAACGTCAGATGCCGGCATCAGGTAAAGACCTTGCTGAGCAGAAACAGATCATCGCAAAACAATACCAACTAGGCCGTGAGCTTGGTATCAATGGTACGCCAGCAATCGTATTAGAAAGCGGTGAGTTGGTTAGTGGTTACTTACCGCCAGCGCAACTGCTTCAGCGTTTAGAGCAATAAACTCGTTTTTTGTATCGCCAATTTATCCCCCATGTTTTTGATTTAAGGAGTGGCCTGATTGTTATCGGGCCCATTTTTATATGATAGAGATCCAACGCCGTCCTGAGGTCGACACTTCAGTTTTACCTGCTCACTTACCTGACTTGTTAAAGCGCATCTATGTGAGTCGTGGTATCGACAGTGCTGACCAACTTGAGACTGCTGCGAAAGGCTTGCACTCTTATCAGAAACTGGGCGGTATCGATGCTGCGGTTGAGTTGTTGTTCAACGCGATTCAGCAGCAAAAACGCATCATCATTGTTGGTGACTTTGATGCCGATGGCGCGACGAGTTCTGCGTTGTCAGTGCTTGCTCTGCGTATGTTGGGCAGCTCTAACGTCGATTATCTGGTACCAAACCGTTTTGAAGATGGTTATGGCTTGAGCCCTGAGGTTGTCGAACAGGCAATCGAGCTTGGCGCTGAAGTGATCATGACGGTCGATAACGGTGTCTCTTCGATTGAAGGTGTGCGTTTTGCCAAAGAGAAAGGACTGGAAGTTCTGGTTACCGATCACCACTTGCCGGGTAATGAACTGCCAATGGTCGATGCGATGGTGAATCCGAACCTTGAAAGCTGTGCTTTTCCTTCCAAAGCCCTGGCGGGTGTTGGTGTGGCCTTCTACCTGATGATGGCACTGTGTGTCCACATGCGTAAGCTGAATTGGTTTGCAGAGCGTGGCATGACCGAGCCTAAGCTGATGGAGTTGATTGACCTTGTGGCGCTAGGCACCGTAGCCGACGTGGTGCCACTCGATGAGAACAACCGAATCTTGGTACACCAAGGGTTGCAACGCATTCGTGCGGGTAAAGCGCGTCCGGGTATTCAGGCCTTGATCGAAATTGCCAAGCGAGACGCTAAGCGCTTGGTCGCCTCTGATTTTGGTTTTGCGTTAGGTCCTCGTATTAACGCGGCTGGCCGATTGGATGACATGTCCTTTGGTGTTGAACTGCTGATGAGTAACAACATCCACGCAGCGCGTCGAATGGCGAGTGAGTTGGATGGCTTGAACCAAACGCGTAAAGAGATTGAAGAGGGCATGAAACAAGAGGCGATGGCTTTTTGTGAGCGCCTTGAGTTTGGTAAAGACGATCTGCCTTCTGGTTTAGCTTTGTTCCAACGTGATTGGCACCAAGGCGTGATTGGTATCTTGGCTTCGCGTATTAAAGACAAATACCACCGCCCGGTGATTGCGTTTGCAGATGGCAGTGAAGGCAGTATTAAAGGCTCTTGTCGTTCAATTCCGGGGTTGCACATGCGTGATGCTTTGGACCGTATCGACACTCAAAATCCAGGCTTGATTCTAAAGTTTGGTGGCCACGCAATGGCGGCGGGCTTAACCATCATGGAAAAGGACTTTGAACGCTTCAGTCAGCTGTTCAATGATGTCGTGAAGAATGAACTTGGAGAAACAGCACTGAAGGGCATTATCTTGTCTGATGGTGAGCTGTTACCTGAAGAGTTCTCAATGCACACCGCTGAAACGCTTCGTTCAGGAGGTCCGTGGGGACAAGCTTTCCCTGAGCCAATCTTTGATGGCGAGTTTAAAGTGCTGCACCAAAAGCTGGTGGGTGAGAAGCACCTTAAGCTGATGCTAGAGCCGCTCTACAAAGGTCATCCAACTAACGTGATGATTGACGGTATTGCTTTTAACGTCGATTTACGCCGCTGGCCTGATGCCTCGGTGAAAACCGTTCACCTTGCATTTAAGCTCGATATTAACGAATTTCGTGGCAACCAATCGTTGCAGCTGATGATTGATCATATCGAAGCCAAATAGTTCTTTTTGGATCAATAATGCTCATCGTATAGCGCTAAACTCAGCAAGCTCTGTTCAAAAACAGGGCTTGTTTTCCTTCCTTCCCTTACAAATTTTACGTGTTTTTTCTGCCTGTCAATTTTATATCCCATTAAGTTGTTGAATCTTCGTTCACCACTCTAAAAAATTCTGTATCTCCGTCACACTTTTGAGTACAATTCTCCGGTTAAATTCTACTCATAAATGATGAGCTAAAATGTTTGAAATCAATCCTATAAAAAACCGTCTGCAGGATGTGTCTGAGCGCACAAATATCCTGAGGGGGTATCTTTGACTATGACGCTAAGAAAGAGCGTCTAGAAGAAGTAAACGCAGAATTAGAACAACCGGATGTATGGAACGAACCTGAGCGTGCTCAAGCGCTAGGTAAAGAACGTTCTGCATTGGAAGCGGTAGTAGAGACGATCGACCAACTTGACCAAGGTGTTGAGGATGTTGATGGTCTACTAGAGCTTGCGGTTGAAGAAGAAGATCAAGAAACGTTCGATGAAATTGAACCAGAACTGGCTGAGCTAGAAGCTAAGCTAGAGAAGCTGGAATTCCGTCGTATGTTCTCTGGTGATCACGATGCATCAGATTGCTACATCGATCTGCAGTCAGGCTCGGGCGGTACAGAAGCTCAAGACTGGACTTCAATGATGTTGCGTATGTACTTACGTTGGGCAGATTCGAAAGGCTTCAAAACTGAAGTTATCGAAGTGTCTGAGGGTGATGTTGCTGGCCTTAAAGGCGCAACAGTACGTATTTCTGGTGAGTACGCTTATGGTTGGTTACGCACAGAGACCGGTGTTCACCGTCTAGTTCGTAAGTCACCATTTGATTCAAGTGGCCGTCGCCATACTTCATTCGCCTCTGCGTTTATCTATCCTGAGATTGATGACAACATTACGATCGACATTAATCCTTCTGACTTACGTATTGACGTATACCGTGCCTCTGGCGCTGGTGGTCAGCACGTAAACACCACGGAATCGGCGGTACGTATTACTCACGTTCCGACTAACACCGTAGTTCAGTGTCAGAATGACCGTTCGCAGCATAAGAACAAAGATCAAGCGATGAAGCAGCTACGTGCTAAGCTTTTTGAACTTGAGATTCAAAAACAAAATGCTGAAAAACAGGCGAGCGAAGAAACGAAATCAGACATCGGTTGGGGCAGTCAGATCCGCTCTTACGTACTGGATGATTCTCGTATCAAAGATTTACGCACCGGCATCGAAAACCGTAATACACAAGCGGTTCTTGACGGTGACTTAGACAAATTTATTGAAGCTAGCCTGAAATCAGGCCTGTAAGCTTACCAAGTATATTTGTAAAAATGCCTATATTTGCAAAGATATAGCGGTCCAAATTATAAAAGCAAGGTACATCTCTAATGACTGATGCTGTTCAAAACGAAAACGTACAAGAAGCTTCTTCACCTGAAGAAAATAAACTCATTGCTGAGCGCCGTAGCAAGCTGGATCATATCCGCCAAAACTGCAAAGCAAATGGTCACCCAAATGATTTCCGTCGTGAGCACCTAGCTGGCGATCTTCAAGTGGAATTCGGTGAGAAGACTAAGGAAGAGCTAGAAGAGCTTAACCACATCGTTGCGATCGCTGGTCGTGTTATGGCGAAGCGTGGTCCATTCCTTGCGATTCAAGAAACTTCTGGTCGTATCCAAGCATACGCAGCGAAAGACGTACAAAAAGTACTGAAAGAGAAGTACCAAGGCCTAGATATCGGTGACATCATCGGTGTTAAAGGTGCGCTTCACAAATCGGGTAAAGGCGACCTTTACGTAAACATGGAAGAGTTTGAGCTGCTGACTAAAGCACTTCGCCCTCTACCAGAGAAGTTCCACGGTCTAACTGACCAAGAGATGCGTTACCGTCAGCGTTACGTTGACCTAATCGTGAACGAAGATTCTCGCAATGCATTCATCGTACGTTCTAAGCTTGTATCTTCAATCCGTAACTTCATGAGTGCTAAAGGCTACCTAGAAGTTGAAACGCCAATGATGCACGTGATCCCGGGTGGCGCAACTGCACGTCCATTCATTACTCACCACAATGCATTAGACATCGACATGTACCTACGTGTTGCTCCAGAGCTTTACCTTAAGCGTCTAGTCGTTGGTGGTTTTGACCGTGTATTCGAGATCAACCGTAACTTCCGTAACGAAGGTCTGTCTCCACGTCATAATCCAGAATTCACAATGATGGAATTCTACCAAGCGTACTCTGACTACAAAGATCTAATGGATCTAACTGAAGAGATGTTAAGCACAGCAGCAATGGACGTTCTTGGTTCTACTTCTATGCCTTACGGTGACGAAACGGTTGAGTTCGGTGGCACTTACGCTCGCATGAGCATGTTCGATGCAATCAAACACTACAACCCTGAGCACGCTGAGATTCAAGCGCTTACAGAAGCCGACCTACAAGACCGTGAGAAGATGGTCGCTATCGCTAAATCTGTACACGTAGACGTAGAAACGTTCTGGACATGTGGCCAGCTTCTTGAAGAGATCTTTGGTGAAACGGCTGAGCCTCAGCTAATTCAACCAACGTTCATCACTGGCTACCCAGCGGACATCTCTCCTCTAGCTCGTCGTAGCGATGACAACCCGTTCTTCACAGACCGTTTTGAATTCTTCATCGGTGGCCGTGAAGTCGCGAATGGTTTCTCTGAGCTTAACGATGCACAAGACCAAGACGAGCGTTTTAAAGCGCAAGTTAACGCGAAAGATGCAGGCGATGACGAAGCTATGTACTACGATGCAGACTACATTACTGCACTAGAGCACGGTCTACCGCCAACAGCGGGTCAAGGTATCGGTATCGACCGTCTAGCAATGCTATTTACAAACACGCACACAATCCGTGACGTGATCTTGTTCCCGGCAATGCGTCCACAAGCGTAATTTTTGCTTACAGGCCGTCGCAGCCCATTCAATTAAAAAGCCATCTTCGGATGGCTTTTTCTGTTTTTAGGCTTCAAAACCTAGCCTGTACCGCACTCTTGATTCGAATAATCATTATTTCTGGCGTAGTCTTACTATTGAGACGGGAAATCTAAGATAGTTCTCACTACTATACATATCGGCGCTGAATATGATCTCGTGGCACTTCGTAGAATTAAGAATCATGGAACTCGTATTAGCCAGACTTAAATAAAATAGAATAAGGAAGAAGGATGGGAACTCAATTTAAGATGGATTCCTTACCAGGTTCTCTTATCGTTGTTGGTGGTGCATACGAACCTTGGTTATCTGTATTAGAACAAGTGGGTTGGCAATGCACTCAGTGTGCGGATTTACGAAAAGCCGATGCCTTGATTGCTGACATTGGCCCATGCATTGGTATTGTTGATCTTAGCCACGATGAGTTCAGTCTTAACGGTATTGCTAACCTTGTGAGTAATAACAAACAGGTGAGGTGGCTCGCTTTTATTCGTGAATCACAATTAAGCTCTGATACGATCTGCCAATTTATCGTTAACTTCTGTATCGACTTTTTCACGGCACCAATCCCTGATGCTCAGCTATTGAGTACCATTGGCCACCAATTAGGAATGCTCAAACTTGAGCAGAAAGTATGGCCAAACTACGGTATTAACAACAATATGGGCTTGCTAGGTGACTCTGTAGCTGTGAAGCGCTTGAGAGAGCAAGTAAAGCGCATTGGGCCGACAGATGTCAGCATCTTGATCTACGGAGAGAGTGGGGCTGGTAAAGAGACGATTGCGCGTTCTATTCATCAAAACTCGTCGCGAGCGCAGAAATTGTTTCTAACGGTGAATTGCCGTGCCTTGTCTGAGTTGAGAATAGAAACCGAAGTGTTTGGTATTTCAACACAGCAAGCCACAGCGCCATGCATGCTAGAAGAAGCCGATGGCGGAACCATCTTACTTAATGATGTTATAGCGATGCCGCGCAATCAACAATTGAACCTGCTGCGCTTTCTACAAGAAGGTAAAATAGAAACCGCGAATGGACCTAAATCCGTTGATGTGCGCATTCTCGCAGCGAACTCCTCTGATATCGAAAAAGCGTTAATTGAAGGGGACTTTAATGAAGAACTCTATCATTACATTAATGTTCTACGGATTCATGTTCCGAGCCTGAAAGAGCGTATGAGTGATATTGCTGTACTGGCGAATCATTTCTTACGTGAGTACTCGAAAGAATTTAATGCTCAGGCGAAGAGTTTTTCTGAGGATGCGGTGCGCTCCATGAATCGCTACCACTGGCCTGGTAATGTTCGCGAACTGATGAATCAGATAAAGCGTGTTGTTCTGATGTCAGATGCGGTGATCATTGAAGAGCACCATCTTGATTTACCCAAACAAAATGATGAACGCCGCAGCTTGAAAAGCATTCGTGAGCGTTCAGAGCGTGATGCATTGCTGATTGTATTGGAGTCCTACGGTGGACAAGTTTCGTTGGCAGCTAAGGAGCTTGGGGTATCACGAGCAACGATGTACCGCTTGCTGAACAAACACTGCCTTATTTCTGAGGGTGTAGTGTAGAACTCTCTGCTAAGTGATTAAATCCGTTAGTAAAATTTAAGAGCCACGCGTCATGCGTGGCTCTTTGTTGTTAATCGCTGCGTATATTGAGTGATTAACTTTCGGTCTCTAAGAGAGATGTTCTGTGATTTTATATAATCATAGTAAATATCTTATATATAAACCAATATGCAACTGTTATTTCAGGCGAATGCATTGTTTTTAAAATGTTAATAAATTATCGGTTGAATAACATACTCAGTTGGTTAGACTTTAACCGTGAAAGCAGCGGTTTAACAAAGACTTGTCTGCTTTAACTTCCCCATTTCTTTTTGGATTTTTTAGTTAACTTGGAGGCGCAAATGAAACATTTCGATTTTATACAGCATATTTGCGCGTCGTTTGATCCGTGTACTGACATGGTGACTGATATGTCACAAACATCAGCCATGGCCGATCGAAACACCCAAGATAAACCTAACTAATAGATCCGTACCCTTATTTGGCTGCGGAAAAATAGCAGCTAAGTGAGAAGCCCTCATACGATCTAACACGCTATTTTTCCTCAGTTGATTCAACAACTGGAGAGTTATTATGCGTCACTCAGTATATTTAAAATTAGCAACAATCCTTATCCGTGCCGATCTCCGTCGTGAAGAACGCGAATGGCAACGAAAAGTTCGCCGTAGTTCATATGAGCTACCTTGGAACAATACTCATTTATTAAAAGATATTGGTCTTGAAGCCGATGGTCGACCGATTGGTTTTTCTGAACCAGAAGTTGTCACTATTGAACGTCGAGTACGTCACCTTCGTCGTGTCCTAAGTGCGCGAATACCGACGTAATCTTAGGGGTTGATAGCACCGTTCAACCCCTAAGATAACTTACAGTGATAGTTATGGCGTCGAAAGTGCAAACTTTTGAACTAGAACTGGACAAAAAAGAGAAGCACTTGCTTCTCTTTTTTGCTTTTTTAAGCCGTTATCTAGTAAAGGAAAAGAGTTCTACTACGCTTTATAGAGCAGGGGGAGAACGTTTATGCAAAAGCATCAATTAGACATGTGGTTACATGGAGAGCACAAAGACTCTTATCAAACACCCAAAGTGTACGTTATTGGCTGTTCTGATATCTCAGAATATCTATTAGCGGTGGAGTACAAACATAAGTTGGAACCGGTAAAACAAGACGGCGTGCCACTTCATTTTGGATCTTTAGATCAAGTGAAAGAGGAGTTACTCCGGCTCGGCTTTGAAAAGGCCTATCTTCGCTTACACAACGCGTATGAAGAGTTTGGCAATGAACCAAGTCATAGCTACTGTGATATTGAATTGGCCCTCAAACCTCATTAGAAAGCGTATATAACGTATTTATAAACAGAGCTTGTTATTACGATCTATGCGTAGTGTGTTGTCAGTAATTTATGGGTGAATTGAGTTCGCAGGTAGAAACCACGTGGTTTGGTCTTGATGGGTTTGCCACTTGCACCGTAAGCTTCAGTTAACACTCGGCTGTTAGCGGCTTTTGGTCGAAGATGCAATGCTTCACCGTGCCTTGCTGTTATCTGTCCAACATTACCTAACACGATCAATTCCATCAGTTCTTCCCAATCCCTTTTTAGAAGCTCATCTTCAGCTTCGTTTGGTGTCCAAAGTAAGGGAGAGCCAACATGCCTTTCTGCCAATGGAATTTCCCTTTCACCTTCTACAGGGATCCACAATACTTTAGATAGCTTGTTTCGGACGTGGCTGGTTTCCCATGTTAATCCCTGCACCCCCATCAGTGGGGCGACACAAACAAAGGTCGTTTCGAGTGGCTTTCCAGAATAGCCAATTGGAATGCTTTTAAGCTCGATACCTAGTTTAGCAAAATCTTGTTCTGGCTTACTGCCTGCTGGGGCGCCTAAGTGCCATTCCAGTAATTGTCCAACCCAACCTTTATCACGCTTAAGGTCGTTTGGCATCACCATCTCGGCTTCATCCGCGAGCTCTTTAAAAGTCATTCCGGCAATCGCATACGCTCTGTCTAATAACTCTTGTTGTGTTTGTGGTTCTGGTTTCATAATAAAAGGTATGATCAAAAAAACGATTTTATCAGAAGTTATCACCAAATGCCGAGTGGTTAATAAATGATCTCCTTGTTATAAAAGAGATCAAACTCATGGTTATCCACAGGACATAAACGTAATTAATTGAAATATTAATTTAGTGGATAAATAAACAGGGTTTAGTGGGGGATAAAATGCTTGCTAAATGATGTTTAAAATGAATCTTTCACTTACTAGTGTGGATAAACTGCTGGGTGATTGATCTTTGACCATGTTGGGTTTTTGAAAGATCTTCTGCTGTTTTTTAATTCTAAAATACACAGGTTTACGTTTTATATTACTGATATTTAAATCTTTTATTTTTAATTTTGGGTTTTGTTATTTATGGTTCTGATGAGTTTATGGATTAAAAAAAACGATTTCTGGTAATTCTTCACATAGTTATTCACAGAAAAGGTGAATAAATGTGGTCTATGTCTCACTCTTGTGTGGGTAACTAATATTTGAGCAAAACTTATCCATATTCTTAGTTAATATTCATAAATATAGCGCTTGTCACGTCACTAAGTTTGCTCCAATTGGGGATATGTGGAAAAATCAGTGTAATTAAAAATTTAGATAGAGGTTGGCCAGTGATAGATGGCGATGGTTACCGATTAAATGTTGGTATTGTAATCTGTAACAACCATGGTCAGGTCTTCTGGGCTAAACGATACGGACAACATTCATGGCAATTTCCTCAAGGGGGAATAGATGAAGGTGAAACTCCGGAACAGGCAATGTACCGCGAGTTGTATGAAGAGGTTGGCCTTACAAAAAAGGATGTAAAAATCGTCGCGACAAGTCGTCATTGGTTACGCTATAAGCTACCCAAACGACTGGTTCGGTGGGATTCGAAACCTGTCTGTATTGGACAAAAACAGAAGTGGTTCCTTTTACGCTTAGATTGCGATGAATCGTGTATCAATATGCAGCGTGGAAGTACACCTGAGTTTGATGGTTGGCGTTGGGTGAGTTACTGGTACCCAGTTCGACAAGTTGTTTCTTTTAAGCGAGATGTTTATCGTCGAGCGATGAAAGAATTCGCATCTTTGGCAATGCCGTTTAAAGAGCGAAAAACAAAAGGAAAACGCAAATTGCGTAGAGGTTAAGCATGCTCAGTCAACTAAGGGAAATAGTTGAACACGTATCAAGAGTTGAAGATGTGTCAACGGCTCTGGATATTTTAGTTAAAGAGACATGCAGTGCGATGCAGACCGAGTGCTGCACCGTTTATTTAGCAAATAATGATATGCAGCGCCTTGAGTTGATGGCAACTCAAGGCCTGATCTTTAAAGGCAATAGTATTCACATTGGTTTTGACGAAGGTCTGGTTGGCCTTGTCAAAAGAAGTGCTGAGCCAATCAACCTCGCACAAGCCTCTGCTCACCCCGATTATAAGTTTTTTCCAGAGCTGGGAGAGAAGGTTTATCACTCTTTTCTTGGCACTCCCATCATCTATCGCAAGCAAGTGCTTGGCGTTTTGGTTATTCAACAGAAGTCCCCTCGTTTATTCAGTGAAATGGAAGAGTCTTTTCTCGTCACGCTCTCAGCACAACTTGCCGTTATTGTTGCGCATGCTCAAACACAAGGTCATTGGTTATTAGAGCAGCAAAAGCTGCCTGCGACTAAAGGTGTCGCTGCGTCATCGGGTGTGGCGATTGGTGATTTGTGGTGGGATAACACGCAGCCTGAATTAACCGATGTTTATCCTGCGTCGACGCTTAATGTCGAAAGGGAGCATGAGTTGTTGGCGGTTGCGGTTGAAAATGCCCTCAATGATTTTAAGCGTATGCGCAAGCGCTTGGATAGTGATATTAATAAAGATGCGCTGGCGATCTTTGACCTATTTACGCACTTACTGAATGATCCGATGTTACGTAAGGATCTGAAAAACCAAATTCAGAAAGGCGATAAGGCCGATTGGGCATTAAGACAAGTTGTTGAGAGTTACTCTAACCGTTTTGCTCGTATGTCTGATGTTTACCTTCGAGAAAGGGCACAAGATATTCGTGAGCTTGGTCAAAGGTTGCTCTATTTCCTTCATAACTCAGAACAGGAGTTACGTACGTTCGATAAGCCGATTATTTTGGTTGTGCGTGAGTTGACGGCATCAGTATTAGCTTCAATACCGAAAGAGAAGCTGTTGGCTGTTATTTCTTTAGAAGGGGCGGCAAACTCGCATGCGGCGATTTTATCTCGTGCGCTTGGCATTCCTTCGGTAATGGGCATTAATCTCAACCTAGCTCAAGTGAATGGCAAACAAGCCATTGTTGATGGGTACAGCGGTGAGATATTTATTGAGCCGACTCAGAGTCTACTGATTGAATATCAAGGGTTTATTTTAGAGGAGAGTGAGCTCTCTTCTATGGTTAGCCGAGAGCTCTCTTTACCTGCGAAGACACAAGATAACAAGCAAATTGAAATCCTACTTAATGCGGGATTAAGTGCTGATACCAACATTGCTATCAACCAAGGTGTTGATGGGGTTGGTCTGTATCGAACCGAAATCTCTTTCTTGCTTCAGCAAAGGTTCCCGTCAGAAGACGAACAGTTCAAGCAGTATCGCTCTGTACTCGCGAGTTACCCTGAGAAACAAGTGGTGATGCGAACTTTGGATATTGGTGGCGATAAGGCATTACCTTACTTCCCAATAGAAGAAGACAACCCATTTCTTGGCTGGCGTGGTATTCGCTTTACGCTCGATCACCCCGATATATTTATTATCCAGTTGCGTGCGATGTTACGTGCGAGTTGTGATAGCCAGAATTTGAGTATCTTGTTGCCAATGATCTCTAGCACTCAAGAACTGGATGATACTGTTCAACTCATCGAGCAAGCCTACGATGAAGTGCATGAGCTCGACAGTCGAGTTCGTATGCCTCGTATCGGTATCATGATTGAAGTGCCATCAATGCTTTACCTTCTTCCGCTTATTGCGGATAAAGTTGATTTCGTTTCGGTGGGCACCAATGATTTAACTCAATATTTATTGGCGGTTGATCGGAACAATTCCCGCGTCTCTGATGTCTATGAATCCATGCACCCTGCAGTGATCATGGCATTGAAACACATTCATGATACTTGTAAGCAATATCAATTGCCTGTGTGTATATGTGGAGAGCTTGCGGGTGATCCAATGGGCGCTTTGCTCTTGATTGGATTAGGGTATGAGACGTTAAGTATGAATACCTCAAATGTCGCAAGGACTAAATATTTGATTCGTCAATCTAAGCTTAGTGAACTGCAAGATCTGGCAAATAAGGCACTTTCAAAACCGTATGGTTGTGACATCTATAGTATGATGCTCAACTATTTCGAAGAGCGTGAATTTACAGGCTTCATTCGAGCAGGTAAAAAATAGGATTTAACGTGTCATATGAACTAATAGGCTTGTTAGCTGGCCTTGGGGCTGTTGTTGGTGTTTTAGCGGGGTTGCTAGGCATTGGCGGTGGCTTACTGGTGGTTCCTGCCTTACTGTTTTTGCTTCCTAAAGCGGGTATCCCTCAAGAGTTTGCAATGCAAATGGCATTGGCGACCTCATTATCGACCATTATTGTTACGTCAGGATCGTCTGCGATTAACCACTTAAAATTGGGTAATGTAGAGGTGTTTGTCGTTAAATGGTTGATGCCAGGTGTAGTAGTGGGTGGTTTTCTCGGTTCTTTTGTCGCCGACGTAATTCCAGCTCAATACCTACCGAAAGTCTTTGGTGTGATTGTATTGGTATTAGCATTACAAATGCTGTTATCGATTCGTTCTACGAGTCAGAAAGCGATGCCAGGCTCTGCAAAAACTATATTATGCGGTGGTGGTATTGGCTTAGTCTCAAGCTTAGCGGGCATTGGTGGTGGATCTTTATCTGTGCCTTTTCTTAACCATCATGGTGTAGAAATGCGCAAGGCGGTAGGGTCATCTTCGGTGTGCGGCTTTGTTATCGCTATTTCAGGAATGCTCGGGTTTATTTGGCATGGCTCGTCTGTCGATGATCTTCCAGCGTTTAGTCTGGGCTATGTTTACCTGCCTGCTTTGGTCGCAATTTCTTGTACTTCAGTGCTGACTACGCGAGTTGGTGCGAAACTGGCCACTCAATTGCCAACCCCTGTGCTAAAGAAATTCTTTGCGGTATTTTTAATGTTTATAGCAGCCACAATGCTGCTGTAGTGTCTTTTCTGTTAGCTGCTGAGCTGACCGTTATTCAATTTAGATAGAGAGCCAAATATGTCTCAGGGTTTTATCGAATTCCCAAATATCGATCCTGTTCTTATTGAACTAGGACCAATTTCAGTTCGCTGGTATGGCTTAATGTACTTAGTCGGTTTTATGTTTGCTCTTTGGCTAGCAAATCGACGAGCTGATCAACCTGATAGTGGGTGGACTCGAGAGCAAGTCTCAGATTTACTGTTTGCAGGATTTCTAGGTGTGGTGCTTGGTGGTCGTATTGGCTACGTACTTTTCTATAACTTTGACCTTTTCCTTGCAGACCCTCTTTACTTATTCAAGGTATGGACCGGTGGTATGTCTTTCCACGGTGGTTTGCTTGGTGTTATTACTGCGATGTTTTGGTATGCCAAAAAGAACGGTCGCACCTTCTTTGGTGTGGCAGACATGATTGCACCATTGGTGCCATTTGGTTTAGGCATGGGACGCTTAGGCAACTTCATGAACAGCGAGCTTTGGGGCCGTGTGACGGATGTGCCATGGGCGATTGTGTTCCCTAACGGTGGTCCGCTTCCTCGTCACCCATCTCAGCTTTATGAAATGGCGCTCGAAGGTATTGTGCTGTTCTTCATCTTAAACTGGTTTATTAAAAAGCCGCGTCCTCTTGGGTCGGTATCAGGGTTATTCCTCGCAGGATATGGTACATTCCGCTTCTTAGTTGAATACGTACGTGAACCTGATGCTCACCTAGGTTTGTTCGGTGGATTTATCTCTATGGGACAAATTTTGTCACTGCCAATGGTTATCATCGGTGTGCTGATGATGGTGTGGGCATACAAGCGTGGTCACTACAAAGATGAATTACCACAACAAACGAAGTAAGGAATTGGTGTGAAACAGTATTTAGATCTCTGTCAGCGTATCGTTGATGACGGTACTTGGATTGAAAATGAACGCACGGGCAAGCGCTGCCTAACTGTGATCAATGCTGACCTTGAATATGATGTTGGTAATAACCAATTCCCACTGGTAACAACACGCAAGAGTTTCTGGAAAGCGGCGGTTGCTGAACTGCTTGGCTACATCCGTGGTTACGACAATGCTGAAGATTTTCGCAAACTAGGGACAAAAACTTGGGATGCGAACTCGAACCTGAATGAAGCATGGCTGAATAATCCTTACCGCAAGGGTGAAGACGACATGGGCCGTGTTTACGGCGTTCAAGGACGTGCATGGGCAAAACCTGACGGTGGTCATATCGACCAACTGAAGAAGATTGTTGATGATTTAACTAACGGTATTGATGACCGTGGCGAGATTTTAAACTTCTACAACCCAGGCGAGTTCCACATGGGTTGCTTGCGTCCGTGTATGTACAGCCACCACTTCTCTCTGCTTGGTGACACTCTGTACCTAAACAGTACTCAGCGATCTTGTGATGTTCCGCTAGGCCTGAACTTCAACATGGTTCAAGTGTATGTGTTCCTCGCTATCATGGCGCAGATCACCGGCAAGAAAGCGGGCGTGGCTTACCACAAGCTTGTTAACGCTCATATCTACGAAGACCAATTGGCACCCATGCGTGATATCCAGTTAACGCGTGAGCCTCTAGCTGGCCCTACATTCCATATCAACCCAGAGATTAAGTCTCTAGAAGATTTGGAAACATGGGTAACGATGGATGACTTCTGGGTTGAAGGCTACGAATGCCACGAAGCGATTAAGTACCCATTCTCGGTTTAATCTCATTCGCTTTGCTTGATTGAAAGGCTGCCATTGTGCAGCCTTTTTTGTATCTAAGGGAACAGTGACGAGTAATCGGGATGCGAGATACGAAGAACAAAAGTACTCATCACCCCCTAGACTGACCAAGGAAGTAGAAGTGAATCTCTTTTGTAGTGTGTTGGTGACGCTCGAGTCTCTCTGTAGAGAATAATGGTTTTTATCTACTTTTGCTTTTCGTCACTCGTTTACTCGTATCCCTAATCTGCTTTTCAGAAAAGAAAAAGCCCGCAACCTAGGTTGCGGGCTTTGCTATAAGCGATGTTTGTTTTTCTATTAAGCAGTAAGAGCTAACACGGTACCAGGCAGTACAAGGAATACTGCAACAAGGTAACCAGCGACTACCGCTTTGTTCTTCACTGCCATGTCTGAAATCATGTCTGCTGCTTTAACTGGTAGTTCACGTAGGAACGGAATGCCGAAGATGAATACCGTTGCCATAATATTGAATACCAAGTGTACTAGAGCAATCTGCAGTGCGAATACAGCGAACTCACCAGATACTGCTGTTGCTGCAAGTAGAGCGGTAATACAGGTACCGATGTTTGCGCCCAGAGTGAATGGGTAAACGTCACGCACTTTAAGAACACCTGAGCCTACGAGCGGAACCATCAAGCTTGTTGTCGTTGAAGAAGATTGAACAAGGATAGTAACGATAGAGCCAGAAGCGATACCGTGAAGTGGACCACGACCGATTGCGTTCTTTAGAATCTCACGAGCACGCCCAACCATTAGGCTCTTCATTAGCTTACCCATTACTGTGATCGCTACGAAGATAGTCGCGATACCAAGAACGATAAGCATGATGCCGCCAACTGTGTCGCCAAACGTTGATAGTGGCTCTTTAATCGCGCTTACTACAGGTTTAGTGATTGGCTTGATGAAGTTAAGACCCTTCATGCTCATATCACCTGTTGCTAGCATTGGAGACACTAACCAGTGAGAAATTTTCTCTAGAATACCAAACGCCATCTCTAGTGGTAGGAAGATAGCAACGGCTAATAGGTTAAAGAAGTCGTGAATTGTCGCGCTTGCGAATGCTCGTTTGAACTCATCTTTACAACGAACATGGCCAAGGCTCACTAGCGTATTGGTTACCGTAGTACCAATGTTTGCTCCCATGATCATAGGGATGGCTAGCTCAACAGGCAAACCACCGGCTACAAGGCCAACAATAATTGAAGTAACGGTACTTGATGATTGAATAAGTGCTGTTGCCACTAAACCAATCATTAAGCCTGCAACTGGGTGTGAAGCAAATTCAAAAAGTACCTTTGCTTGCTCGCCTGTTGCCCATTTGAAGCCTGTACCAACCATTGAAACTGAAAGTAATAGTAGGTAAAGCATGAATGCCAAGTTAGCCCAGCGTAGCCAACGAGTGGTACTCGAAATAGGCGCTGCTGCAGTAGTAGCTTGGTTCATAATGTTTTCTCCATTGGACCGTTTAAGTCTGAGTGTGGTCTGTTTGTTTAATCTGAGCGAGATGTTAGAGATTAAATATGTCAGTAATATTACATTTTGATTTCGGTGAGGCTTTTTTGCATCAATTTACTATTTAAATATTTCCCCCATAAAAGACGTTTATTTAAGTCTTTGTTTATTAGTTTATTTTTGAGTTTGTGATGATGGGGGATATGGTTTTTGACAGGTAAGGAAAATGGGAAATAATCACTTTCATATTACATTGTTCAATTTCACTTATCGGAAAAACAAATGTTTACTGGTTTTTCTTTAGGTTTTTCCGAGTTCATTGAGTGGGAAGGGGATATTTGTTATAACAAGGCATCTACTCTCTATTACGGCACATTTATGTCGCACCTCAACTATAATCATGTCTACTATTTCTGGATGGTCTGCAAGCAAGGCTCTGTTACTAAAGCGGCGGAAGCTCTATTTTTAACGCCACAAACAGTAACGGGTCAAATTAAAGCGTTAGAAGAACGTATGGATGGCAAGCTGACTAAGCGTAATGGACGCAGCGTTGAGCCTACTGAGCTTGGTCAGCTGGTCTTTAAATATGCCGATCGTATGTTTGGTCTGAGTTATGAAATGCTCGATATTGTGAATTACAGCCAGCACTCAAATATTTTGTTTGATGTGGGGGTCGCGGATGCGCTATCTAAAAGATTAGTCAGCAAGATATTGATGTCGACGATCCCGCCAGACAACAGTATTCACTTACGTTGCTTTGAATCTACCCACGAAATGCTGCTTGAACAGCTCTCTCAGCATAAGCTGGATATGATCTTGTCTGATTGTCCGGTTGACTCTAGCCAAAGCCCTGGCTTGTTCAGCAAGAAATTGGGCGAAAGCAGTCTGAGTTTTTTCTGTTCAGGTAATGTTAAAGAGGTAAGTTTCCCCGCTGTATTAGAGCAAAGAAAATTGTTGATCCCAGGTAGCCGTACCTCAATGGGGCGTAAAGTGCTGCAATGGTTCGATAGGCAAGGACTTAAACCTGATATCTTGGGGGAGTTTGATGATGCAGCATTGATGAAAGCTTTTGCTCGTTATCACCATGATGCTATTTTCTTAGCGCCCACACTCTATATGTCTGAGGTTGATCAAGACACATCGCTGCAGTTGCTGGGTGACATTGAAGAGTTAAAAGAGGAGTACTATGTCATATTCGCTGAGAGGATGATCCAACATCCAGCAGTAAAAAACGTATGTGACGCAGATTTTAGCAAATTGTTCGAGTGAGGTAGTTTGTTAATGAATTGATATCGATTATTATGATCACCCAATGTACCGGAAATACTGATAGCCCGTAGTTGGCGTAGAGGTGGTAGGGAGCCAAACTATGAACTTAAAAGAGATGGAGAAGAACTCAGCAAAAGCTGTGATTCTACTCAAAGCCATGGCCAACGAACGTCGTTTACAGATCTTGTGCCTATTGCATGGTACTGAGCTGTCGGTTGGAGAGTTGTGTGGTAAGTTGGAACTGAGCCAATCGGCTTTATCTCAACATCTTGCTTGGTTGAGAAGAGATGGTTTAGTCGAAACTCGCAAAGAAGCTCAAACCGTGTATTACACATTGAGTAGTGAAGAAGTTAAAGCAATGATTAACCTACTGCATGGCCTATATTGCAAGTAGCTTATTGTTGGTGAGGAAGGTGATTCTTTATCAGGATAAGGTCGACACAAGGAAGTGTCAGTATTTCACGTCGAACGTTAATGCCTATCTGTGATCTTTTATAAATCCACTCTCTTTTGTTGATCGGTTAGCCGTTTATCTATTTGTTTATTTGTCTATCGGGAAGCGAAATAATTTTTAGTAAACAAATTATTTCTCAATAAGCCAATAGCTGTCAGTAAGAAAAATAACGTTCAGTAAGAAATCAAATAAAAACGTTACTCAAAATTTAGATATAAAAAAACCGGCCTAGGCCGGTTTTTTTCGTTTTGCGTTGTAATCAAATTTCTATTAAAGAGCTTTGATTGCAGCCGCGAAACGAGACTTATGACGTGCAGCTTTATTCTTATGAATAAGGCCTTTAGTCGCCATACGGTCAAGAAGTGGTGTAACTTCTACAAGAGCAGCAGTTGCAGCTTCTTTATCACCAGCTGTGATAGCTGCGATAGTCTTTTTCATGTAAGTGCGCATCATAGAACGACGGCTAGCATTGTGCTGGCGACGTTTCTCAGCTTGGATAGCGCGCTTCTTAGCAGATTTACTGTTTGCCAAGGGTCTAACTCCCAAAAACTTAGTTCGGTGACAATTTAAGGGCGAGGACTATCCCTCAT
The DNA here is from genome assembly GCF_024347655.1 of Vibrio toranzoniae. Lineage (NCBI taxonomy): Bacteria > Pseudomonadati > Pseudomonadota > Gammaproteobacteria > Vibrionales > Vibrionaceae > Vibrio > Vibrio toranzoniae. The sequence goes on from NZ_AP025514.1 coordinate 563,863, forward strand.
TAGCGCTTAATTGTCAAATGATTTGTGCAAAAACCAGTCGTAGCCAAACAAACTTTGGTATAGAAAGGTCATCGCGGTTAAGATGGCGGGGATTCTAACAGCATTTTTATACCAATGCTAATAATTATGCTTCTTAGGACAGGATAGTATTTATCCCCCGCTTAAAAGTAATCAACTAGTGTCAGAGGTTTCTGTGAGTAAACGACTATTAAAGTCAGGCCTGATTGTCAGTGCAATGACTTTTGTTTCCCGTGTGTTGGGGCTAGTACGTGATGTAGTAGTAGCAAATTTGATGGGGGCAGGAGCAAGTGCCGATGTATTTTTCTTCGCTAATAAAATTCCTAATTTCTTACGTCGACTTTTTGCAGAAGGTGCATTTTCTCAAGCGTTTGTTCCTGTATTAACGGAATATCACGCTGCTGGTGATAAAGATAAAACTCGAGATTTAATCGCTAAAGTTTCGGGTACGCTCGGAGTATTAGTTTCGATCGTAACGATTGCTGGGGTACTGGGGTCTGGAGTGATCACCGCGATGTTTGGTGCAGGTTGGTTTATCGACTGGCTTAACGACGGCCCTGCGGCACCAAAATTTGAGTTGGCGAGCTTTATACTAAAAATTACCTTTCCTTACTTATGGTTTATCACCTTTGTGGCTTTGTCTGGTGCGATTCTTAATACCTTAGGTAAGTTTGCTGTCTCTTCTTTTACGCCTGTGTTCTTGAACGTAATGATCATTGGTGCTGCATGGTTTATTTCCCCTAACCTAGAGCAACCCGAAATTGGCTTGGCAATTGGTGTGTTTCTTGGAGGTCTCGTTCAGTTCCTTTTCCAAATGCCTTTCTTAATAAAAGCGGGTGTGTTGGTTAAGCCGAAGTGGGGCTGGAGAGATCCGGGGGTGGTTAAGATCCGCACATTAATGATCCCAGCACTGTTTGGTGTGTCTGTTAGTCAAATTAACTTATTGTTTGATACCTTCATTGCCAGTTTCCTAGCAACGGGCTCTATCAGTTGGTTGTACTACTCAGACCGACTACTTGAGTTTCCACTCGGTTTATTCGGTATCGCGATTGCGACGGTAATTCTTCCTGCTTTATCTCGTAAACACGTAGACGCTCAAGGGGAAGGGTTCGCACATACGATGGACTGGGGCGTGCGCATGGTTTTGCTGCTTGGTATTCCTGCGATGTTAGGTCTTATCGTTTTAGCTAAACCCATGCTGATGGTGCTCTTCATGCGTGGTGAGTTCTCTCCATACGATGTACAACAGGCATCGATGTCTTTGGTTGCTTACGCGTCTGGCTTGCTTAATTTCATGCTGATCAAGGTATTGGCTCCGGGTTACTACTCTCGCCAAGATACGAAAACACCGGTTAAGTACGGCATTATCGCCATGGTGACCAATATGGTGTTTAACGCGATCTTTGCTTATTTCTATGGTTATGTTGGTTTGGCGATTGCGACAGCCTTGTCTGCTTTCGTGAATATGTCATTGTTATATCGCGGATTGCACCTTGCTGGTGTGTATCAATTATCTAAGACCACTTTGTTATTTAGCGCTAAGTTACTTATCTCAGGTAGTGTGATGGTTGCGGCTATTTTGTGGCAGCTTGATAGCATGCAAAAGTGGCTTGAATGGGGATTCAGTCAGAGAGCGATGACATTAACAGGCTTGATTGGACTTGGTGGCTTTGTTTATATTGTTTCTGTATTGATTTTAGGTGTCCGAGTAAAACATTTAAAAGCAGCGACAGATTAATACTGATTAGTATATAATCCGTCGGTTTCACACAATAAATGATGCAAATAGCAGGTTTTAGTTGATCATAATGGAACTGATCCGAGGTATACACAATATAAAAGCGCAGCATCGTGGCTGTGTATTAACCATAGGTAACTTCGATGGTGTTCATTTAGGACATCAAGAGGTGCTAAGTCAGGTTTCTAAACAAGCGGCAGTATTAGGACTCCCCTCTGTTGTCATGACGTTTGAACCACAGCCTATGGAGCTGTTTGCCCGAGATAGAGCGCCAGCACGTTTAACTCGCTTGCGAGATAAATACGTGCAACTGAGTAAGCTAGATATCAGTCGTTTACTGTGCGTTAATTTTAACCAGTATTTTGCAAGTTTATCTGCGGAAGCATTCATTAAAGATCTTCTGGTTGATAAGCTGGGTGTTAAGTTCTTGGTGGTTGGTGACGATTTTTGTTTTGGCAAAGGTCGCACGGGTAATTTCGCTATGCTTAAAGAAGCTGGCGAAAAATATGGTTTTGAGGTGGTAAGCACCCAGAGCTATTGCTTAAACCAATTACGAGTAAGCAGCACCGAGATACGAAATGCATTAGCGGCTGATGACTTGGCTGCAAGTGCAACCATGTTAGGGCGTGATTACAGTATTAGTGGTCGTGTTTCTCATGGTCGAAAATTAGGGAGAACCATAGGTTTCCCTACCGCTAACATTCCATTAAAGCGTTGCGTTTCTCCTGTTTCGGGAGTCTATGTTGTTGAAGCTTTGGATATCGACGGTGTTCCTGTCGGTGGCGTGGCTAACATTGGACAACGACCAACGGTTAATGGCGTAAGGCAGCAATTAGAAGTGCACTTTTTTGACTTTAAAGCCAATTTATATGGTAAACAGTTAGAAGTACGACTTTTACACAAACTGCGCGACGAGATAAAATTTGAATCGTTCGACGCATTAAAGAATCAAATAGAATTGGATGCTGAAGCCGCAAGGGTGTGGCTGCTTCAGCTAAAGAATTAATCGGATGATTCCACCGGTTAACATAATGTCTAACTTCGCCCAATATAACGGAATTAAGAATCGATGAGTGATTATAAAACTACCCTGAACTTACCAGAAACAGGGTTCCCAATGCGTGGCAATCTGGCAAATCGTGAGCCAGAAATGCTTAAGCGTTGGTATAAAGAAGATCTTTACGGCGAAATCCGTAAGGCAAAGAAAGGTAAAAAATCTTTCGTACTGCATGATGGCCCTCCATACGCGAACGGCGACATTCACATTGGTCACGCGCTGAATAAGATTCTTAAAGACATTATTATTAAATCTAAGACCCTTTCTGGTTTTGATGCACCGTATATCCCGGGTTGGGACTGTCACGGTCTTCCAATCGAGCTAATGGTTGAGAAGAAGAAAGGTAAGCCTGGTCAGAAGATTTCGGCTGCTGAATTCCGCGAAGAGTGTCGTAAGTACGCTGCGGGCCAAGTTGAAGGTCAGAAAGAGAGCTTCAAACGTCTTGGTATCATGGGCGAGTGGGACAAACCTTACCGCACTATGGATTTCGGCACAGAAGCGAACATCATTCGTTCTCTAGGCAAAATTGCAGACAAAGGTCACCTTCTGAAAGGTTTCAAACCAGTGCATTGGTGTACTGACTGTGGTTCTGCTCTAGCTGAAGCTGAAGTTGAATACAAAGATAAAGTTTCTCCATCTATCGATGTGAAGTTTTCTGCAGCTGACGAAGCGGCACTTCTAGAGAAATTTATGCTAGCTGGTGAGCACGCTGGTCAAGGTGAAATTTCTATCGTTATCTGGACAACAACACCATGGACTCTGCCTGCTAACCGCGCAGTCTGTCTACGTGATGATCTTGAATACGTACTTATCCAAGTTGAAGCGAATGGCGACCAGCCTGCTCAACGTATCGTTGTTGCTTCTGATCTAGCAAAAGACGTAATGGATCGTGCCGGTATCGAGCACTTCCATAACCTTGGTTTTGCAACTGGTGCTGATCTTGAGCTTTCTCTGTTCAACCACCCGTTCTACGACTTTACGGTTCCTGCTGTTCTTGGCGACCACGTTACAACGGATTCAGGTACTGGTGTAGTTCACACTGCGCCTGGTCACGGTCAAGAGGATTTCGTGGTTGGTAAGAAATACGACTTAGAAATCGCTAATCCAGTAGGCTCAAACGGCGTTTACCTGCCAGATACTGAGCTATTTGCTGGTCAGCATGTATTCAAAGCGAACGACTCTGTTTTAGACGTCCTAAAAGAGAAAGGGGCACTTCTGCATCACCACGCTTACGAGCACAGCTACCCACACTGTTGGAGACACAAAACTCCAATCATCTTCCGTGCAACACCACAATGGTTCATCTCTATGGATCAAGCTGGCCTACGTGCAAAAGCACTAGAGTCAATCAAAGGTGTTGAGTGGTTGCCGGAATGGGGCCAAAGCCGTATCGAAGGTATGGTTGAAGGTCGCCCTGAGTGGTGTATCTCTCGTCAACGTACATGGGGCGTACCAATTGCTCTGTTCGTTCATAAAGAGACGTCAGAACTTCACCCAGACAGCCCTGCGCTGATTGAAAAAGTAGCGAAGCTAGTAGAAGAGAAAGGCATTCAAGCTTGGTGGGATGTAGATGCTGCTGAACTTATGGGCGCAGAAGACGCTGATAAGTACGAAAAAGTCATGGATACGCTAGACGTATGGTTTGACTCCGGTGTGACGCATTTCTCTGTTGTTGATTCTCGTGAAGAGTACAACTTCCCGAATGAAGAAAGAACGCACAGTGCCGATCTTTACCTTGAAGGTTCTGACCAACACCGTGGCTGGTTCCAGTCTTCTTTGATTTCATCTATCGCGATGAAAGACGAAGCACCATACAAGCAAGTGCTAACGCACGGTTTCGTGGTGGATGGTAAAGGCCGTAAGATGTCTAAATCTATCGGCAACGTTGTTGCTCCTAAAGATGTAACCAACAAGCTGGGTGCGGATATCCTACGTCTATGGGTTGCTTCCACAGACTACACCGGTGAAGTGGCGGTTTCTGATGAAATCTTGAAGCGTTCAGCTGATGCTTACCGTCGTATTCGTAACACGGCTCGTTTCTTCCTAGCGAACTTGAATGGTTTCAACCCTGAAACTGACCTAGTACCTGCTGAAGAGATGGTTGCACTTGATCGCTGGGCTGTTGGTCGTGCTCAAGCTGCACAAGAAGAGATTGTTAAAGCATACGGCGAGTACAACACTCACGGTGTGACTCAACGTTTAATGCAGTTCTGTTCTATCGAAATGGGTTCTTTCTACCTAGACGTAATTAAAGATCGTCAGTACACAGCGAAGCAGGGCAGCCATGCTCAACGTAGCTGTCAAACGGCGCTTTACTACATCGTAGAAGCTCTAGTTCGTTGGATGGCACCTATCATGTCGTTCACTGCCGATGAGATCTGGAACGAAATGCCCGCTTCTCTTCCAACCGGCGAAAAACGTGACAAGTTTGTATTCACAGGCGAGTGGTTCGAAGGTCTATTTGGTCTTGCTGAAGGCGAAGAGCTAAGCAACGAATTCTGGACTGAAATCCAGTCTGTTCGTGGCGCAGTGAACAAGCTCCTTGAAGATGCTCGTAAAGAGAAAACGATCGGTGGTGCACTGCAAGCTGAAGTGACTCTGTACGCTGACGACGCACTAGCGGCTAAGATCAACAAGCTAGAAGATGAGCTACGTTTCGTACTTATTACTTCTACTGCGGTTGTTAAGCCACTAAGCGAGAAGTCTGATACAGCTCAAGCGACAGACGTTGAAGGTCTATTCGTTGAAGTAGCGGCGACTGAAGCTGAGAAGTGTGACCGTTGTTGGCACCATACTCCAGATGTAGGCACTATCGAAGGTCACGAGAAAGTTTGTGGTCGTTGTGTGTCGAACATTGACGGTGAAGGCGAAGTGCGTAAGTTCGCATAACCGCTCAGAGAAAGACTGAACTTTTTGTAAAAATTATAGCCCCAGTATCAACTGGGGTTATTTTTAATTATAGGAAATGTGTTTCGCCAAGTTGAGTACTGATGATCACTTAAATCGAGTGAAAATGAATACTAACTTAGTAAATACTAGGAATAGAAATGAGTGAAGTTTCGTTAAAACAATCTGGTGTGCGTTGGTTATGGTTGGCTCTGCTGGTTTTCCTTGCCGATATCGGCATTAAACTTTTCGTCATGGACAACATGGGTTATGGCTGGGTAAATCGTATTGAGGTGCTGCCGTTCTTTAACTTTTTGTATGTTCATAACTATGGTGCGGCTTTTAGCTTCTTGAGCGACCAAAGTGGTTGGCAGCGTTGGTTATTTACCGGTATCGCATTTGCAGTAACAGGCATGCTGACGTACTGGATGAGCAAACTACCAGCGACAGAAAAGTGGAACAACATTGCTTATGCGATCATTATTGGTGGTGCGGTTGGCAACGTATTTGACCGAGTAGTACACGGCTTTGTTGTCGATTACTTAGACTTTTACTGGGGCACTTACCACTGGCCTGCTTTCAACTTAGCGGATATGGGAATCTGTATCGGTGCAGCGATGATCATCCTCGATGGTTTCCGCAAGAAAGACGAAAGCAAATAAGTGAATAAGCCTTAAGTAAAAACGCTTTGAAATAGATTGCCTTAAAGTCAGTCTATGACTCACAGAATAGAATAGCCCTAAGCGCTGTCGGTTGATTCCGGTGGCGCTTTTTTTTATGCTTCAGTCAACAAGGAAGCAAAGCACCATGCGTCCCCTAAATAATAAAGAAGTCTAAGGAAAGTAACGTGGCAGCAATTAAAAACGATTCAGCAGTAACCCTACATTTTACGATTAAAATGAAGGATGGTTCCGTTGCCGATAGCACCGAAAATATGGGTAAACCCGCGAAGTTCGTTATGGGTGATGGTAGCCTAAGTGAGAACTTCGAAGCGTGTTTGCTTGGACTTGAAACCGGTACTGAAAAGTCTATCGAACTGAAAGCACAAGATGCGTTTGGTATGCCGAACCCAGACCATATCCACCATATGGATAAAACAAAATTTGCTGGTGATGCTGATGTTGAAGTTGGCACTATCATGGCATTCTCTGGCCCTGACGGTATGGAAATCCCTGGGATTATCACTGATATCGCGGGAGACTCAGTAACGGTTGATTTTAATCACCCGTTAGCAGGTCAAGACGTTACTTTTGATGTCAACATCTTAGCGGTAGAATAGTTATCTTCACGGTGGAGTAGCTAGTTTAACGGTAGAATAACTATCTTAACGTTAGAATAGCGCCGCCTTACAGGTGTGATACAACCCAGAGCTTCACTGTCTAGGCGCTTCACTGTAGAATGCGAACCTCGCTGACGGCGAACTCTAGAGAAACAACCTTAGTACCGCGGTAAATGATGAGCAATGAAATGAAAATAATGTTAGCTAACCCTCGTGGCTTCTGTGCCGGTGTCGATCGTGCGATCAGCATCGTAGAGCGCGCACTTGAAATATATCAGCCACCGATTTATGTTCGCCATGAAGTGGTACATAACCGCTTTGTTGTTGAAGGGCTTAAGCAACGTGGTGCTATTTTTGTCGAAGAGCTGAGTGAAGTGCCAGACGATAACATCGTGATCTTTTCTGCTCACGGTGTATCTCAAGCGGTTCGTAAAGAAGCGAAAGAGCGCGATCTCACCGTATTTGATGCGACGTGTCCATTGGTCACTAAAGTTCATATGGAGGTTGCTCGTGCGAGTCGCAAACATATGGAAGTGGTGTTGATTGGTCACGCAGGTCACCCTGAAGTGGAAGGGACTATGGGTCAGTACGCTAGCCAAACCGGTGGAATGTATTTGGTTGAAAGACCAGAGGACGTACAAAACCTAGTAGTGAACGACCCAACTAACTTACATTACGTTAGCCAAACCACCCTGTCAGTTGATGAAACCGCAGATGTGATTGAAGAACTGCGCCGTGTATTCCCACAGATCCAAGGCCCACGTAAAGACGACATCTGTTATGCGACTCAAAACCGTCAAGACGCAGTACGTGATATGGCAAATGATGTAGACGTAGTGATTGTGGTTGGTTCTAAGAACTCATCGAACTCAACACGTTTGAAAGAGCTGGCTGAGAAGCTAGGCACACCGGGTTACCTTACGGATTGCCCTGAAGACATTCAAACAGAATGGGTTGAAGGCAAGAAGAAAATCGGTGTAACGGCAGGGGCTTCGGCTCCAGAAGAGCTAGTAAACCAAATCTTGGACCGCATTCGTGAGTTGGGTGCTACCGAGGTTGAAGAGATTCAAGGTCGTGAAGAGAATATGTTCTTCGAAGTGCCCAAAGAGCTGCAGATTAAACAAGTCGACTAATCTTTATCGACTTGTGATGCTAGCGATTCGCAACACAGTTGAATCGTAAACACTATCGATTTGCAAACACTATTGATTTGTAAACAGCAGGAAGCCAACGTTGATGCGTTGGCTTTTTTGATCGTGCTTTATGTCCCACCCTGAAATATGTTTACTGAAGGCCGAGCTGTTCTTTTAACGTTTTGAGGTAGCGACGGCTAACAGGGACTTCAAAGCCCGTCAGCGTGATGATCTCGGCTAATCCATTTTCTAATAGCTTGATCTCTTGGATCGATTTTATGTTGATCAAATACTGTCGGTGACAGCGGATCAAGTCGGTTTTTTCTTCTAAGGTCTTCAAGGTTAACTGTGAGGTTGCGGTTTGCGATGAGCTACGTACGTGGACACCGCTGATATCGGAATACGCGCACTCGACCGTTTGGCTTGCCATGATCACTATACGGTTATGTCCAATACACGGAATCTGCTCTAAATGACAAGGGGCGATGACTGATATGTCTTGTTCTGGCGCTTTGTGGTTCTGTTTGATGATCTTATTCAGACGACAAACACTTTTGTTTAATCGACAAGGCTCAACAGGCTTGAGTAGGTAATCAAAGGCATTATCTTCAAAGGCTTGAATCGCATATTGGTCATAGGCTGTTACGAATACTACGTAAGGCATAGTGTCTGGATCAAGCATGCTCAGCAGTTCAATTCCGGTAACTTGCGGCATTTGAATATCTAAATACACTACATCAGGCTTGAGCTGGTTGATCTGCTTTAGGCCTTCGATCGCGTTGCTTGCTTGACCGATGACTTCCACTTCTCCAGTTTCAGTCAGTAGTTCAATCAGTTCTTCACGAGCAAAAAGCTCATCATCGACAACTAATGCTTTTAACATCCTACAATCTTCATCTTGATTCTATCCCTGTTTGATTCACGTTTGGCTTCTAAATAGTACGGTTACTTAGAGGCTATCATCTACGAAAGCACCGTTATTTTAGTATAGGTATGATAAAGCTCATTCGAGTAAATTGCTGTGGTTGAGATTCTATTTTTAGTGCTGAGTCTTGTCCAAAGAAATTCGCAAGTCGTTTATCAACAATTTCCATTCCTAACCCCACATGGTCTTGAGACGGCTTCTGATAGTTGCCTGCATTGTCTTCCACGATCAGCTTGAATCCCCCCTTGAAAGCCTCGCTATAAATCTTCACTTTGCCGCCTTCTAGCATGTTTGAAATGCCATGTTTTATGGCATTTTCAACCAGTGGCTGCAGGGTAAAGCTCGGCAATTGAGAGTCATACAGTAGCGGGTCGATATCCAATTCCACTTCTAAGCGGTCGGTAAAGCGTGCCTTTTCTATGGTCAGGTAAGCATTCACGTGTGCCAGTTCGTCTTTGAGTTTCACAGTGTTGATGTTCTGCTTAAGGTTGCTTCTAAAGAAGTGAGATAGGTGCTGAATAAGCTCTCGTGCTTTATCTGGGTCACGACGTGTAACGGCACTGATGGTATTCAGCGCATTGAACAAGAAGTGCGGGTTAACTTGAGCGTGCAGCAGTTTGATTTCAGCTTGGGTGAGCAGGGTCTGCTGCTGCTGATAGTTGCTGAATAGGATCTGGCTTGAAAGCAGTTGAGCGATACCTTCTGCCATCGACATGTTAATGGTCGAGAACAGTTTCAACTTTGGCTCATACAGTTTGATGGTACCGACGACTTCATTACCCGCGCGCAATGGGATAATAAGCGCAGAACCTAACTTGCAATCTTGAGATAGAGAACATTGGTATGGGTTCTCTTTACCATCAAGGTAGATGATGTCGTTTTGTTCCATCGAGGTGAGGGTGCTCTGCGATGAAATTGGAGTGTTAGGGATGTGGTGTTCATCGCCAATGCCGACGAACGCGAGAATTTTTTCTCGGTCGGTAATCGCCACCGCACCGACGTTGGTTTCTTCGTAAACGATACGCACTATTTTTTGTGCGTTATCGGAATTGAAGCCACCATGCAGAATACCCACAGAACGCTCGGCGATGGTTAATGCGCGGCGCGAGAAAGTAGCTGAATATTTCTCGAAGATGGTTTTCCTGTCTTGGATGATGCTCATGAACAGCGCGGCACCCACTGAGTTGGCGATGATCATTGGCGCGGCAATATCGGAAACTAAAGCATAAGATTGCTCAAATGGCTTAGCGACTGCGAGCAGAATCAACATCTGAATGATCTCTGCAAACAGGGTGACAGAGAACACCACCAGCGGATTAAACAGTTGGCTGGCTTTGTTTTTTCTCACTAAGTAAACGTGTAACAGTCCGCCAATCAAGCCTTCTGCTGTCGTGGAAATAGCACAAGCTAAGTCCGTAAAGCCACCTAATGAGTAACGATGAATACCGCCAGTAAAGCCGACGGCAAAGCCAACGACAGGGCCACCAAACAGACCACCCATCACTGCGCCCATCGCTCGCGTGTTGGCGATGGCGTCATTGATCTGTAAGCCAAAATAGGTGCCCATAATGCAGAACAGGGAAAACAGAACGTAGCAGCTGATCTTATGACTTAAACGTGAAGAGATGCTCAACAAAGGGAGAATCAGTGGGGTTTTACTTAGCATGTAAGCAATCACTAAGTAGACACAGGTTTGTTGCAGCAGAGAGAGAATGAGTTCCATATTTTCACCTATTGAGACGCTTGTTAAGTGTAAAGCTCATTGCTTGGTAACGGTAGCTTTGCTTGTCTTTTCGCTGGATATATAGGCTTCCAAAGGGGCAAAATTAATGCCTAAAAACAATAAAGCCCATCACAGTGGACGGGCTTTAGTCTTATTTTCCACGAATCACCGAGTGATTACGGGAGCAAGCGAAGTGTGTTTGGCTTGTTCTTTTGTCTCTTTCTATGAAGATTGGTCTCTTGTTATCAAGAGCTTTAAAGAACTAGGCTGTTTTAGTCACCGGTTTTGATTCTTGATCTTGTTCTTCGTCAGCTAGGTCGATATCGCCTTTGCCTTTTGAAATCTTGATAACGTAAGCCGTAATCAGTAGAGATGACACCACGCCTACGATTGTTGAGATTTGCATAGGCAGACCAAAACCCAGTTGGCTGTTGTTCAGGATGAATGTGATACACACAGACGTCATGAAGATAGCTGGAACCGTTGTTACCCAGTGCAGTTTGTTGTGACGAAGTAGGTAAGCTGAAGCTGTCCACAGCATCATTACTGCCGTTGATTGGTTAGCAAAACCGAAGTAGCGCCAGATGATGCCGAAATCTACTTGAGTCAGGATGCCACCAAGAACGAATAGCGGTAGTGCCATCAGTAGGCGGTTGCGCAGTGTTTTCTGTTCCATGTTGAAGTATTCAGCAAGGATAAGACGGCTTGAACGGAATGCTGTGTCACCAGAAGTGATTGGTAGGATAACCACGCCAAGGAAAGCAAGGATACCGCCAAATACACCCAGTAGACCAAATGACGCGCTGTATACCACGTTACCCGGGCCGCCGTTTGCAATCGCGTCAGACAGAGACTCAACTGAACCGAAGAAAGACAGAGCAAGGGCACACCAGATTAGAGCGATGATGCCTTCACCAATCATTGCGCCGTAGAATACGAAGCGACCGTTCTTCTCGTTTTCCATACAACGCGCCATCAAAGGAGACTGAGTTGCGTGGAAGCCAGAGATTGCGCCACAAGCGATGGTGATGAATAGAGCAGGCCAAAGTGGTAGATCATTCGGGTTCATGTTGGTGAACATGTCTTTCATCTCAAAGCCACCCATGATTTGGTGCTCGTCAGATAAACCAATCGCAGTGATTAGGCCAACAGACATAAAGATAAGCAGCGCGCCGAACAGTGGGTAGAAGCGACCAATGATTTTATCGACAGGGACAATCGTTGCGATGATGTAGTAAGCAAAGATGATAACAACCATCGTCGTTGCAGACATCGCGAAATCAGTTTGGTCGTTCACTAGGTTAGTGATCATACCTGCAGGAGCAGATACGAAAACCACACCAACAAGAAGCAGTAGAACAATGGCAAAGATGTTCATAAAGTGTTTTGCGCCATTGCCTAAGTAACGTCCAGTGATGGTTGGAACCGAAGCTCCGCCATTACGAATAGATAACATACCTGAGAAGTAGTCGTGTACTGCACCTGCGAAGATACAACCTAGAACGATCCAAAGCATTGCTGCTGGGCCGTAAAGGGCACCCATGATTGGACCGAAGATTGGACCTACACCTGCAATGTTAAGCAGCTGAACTAGGTAAACCTTTGGTGTTGACATTGGAACGTAGTCCACGCCATCTTGCTTGGTATGAGCGGGTGTTTGGCGCTTTTCATTGATACCGAAAATCTTCTCGATAAAGGTACCGTAAATAAAGTAGCCACCAATGAGTGCTGCAACACAGGTAAGAAACCACATCATAATTTGTTATCCCTGAATGTATTAATTAAGTCAGGGTGTATATTAAAGGAGTCGATGAGAAGAAACTTCCGCTATGAGAGTGAGTGGTCGAATAGCCAATTTAACGGTGCTATGAATGATTGAGTGGTTTGTTCACTGTGTTGAGTGGCGGATATTTCTATCGAGAGGCTTCTTGCCTCTATAAAGAGGTTGTTTGAGTTGGCTTAGCGGCGGCGACTGACTTTGAGTGGTCGGAATTAGCCTAAAGTGGCAAACATTAGACAATAAGTGGACATCAACAGGCGTTCAGCGGAGAATCACCACCAAGGCAACGCTTCGTCAGAAAGTGGTGAAGTAACAATATAAAGGATTGAAATGAAAAAAATAATCGCACTATTCGCCGTGGCATTTAGCCTTGCAGGATGCAGCGCCAATATTCAAGATTTAGCGGCAGAAGGTAACTGGCAAGAGATTGGTTTCCGTGACGGTATTAAAGGCAATACTCAGCGTTCGTATTCGGAGATGACTGAGCTTGGCGCAGTCGATCAAGCAAGTTACACCGAAGGTTATCACCTAGGTGTGACGGAATATTGTAATCCGAACCATGCTTATCAGATTGGCTTGTCTGGTCAGATGTATGAAGGCGTGTGTTCTGGTACGAAAGACGCTCAACGTTTCCGTATGGAGTGGCAACGTGGTTGGGATGAGTTCTCAAACGACTATTAAGCCCAAGCTGGCGATAAAAAATTAAAACTAAAAAAGACCAGTACCGCATGTGTACTGGTTTTTTTGTATGTCGCGGCGTAACACTCAACAGCATAAGCATAAGCATAAGCAGATTACTGATTATTCTCGACCGCTTTTCTCAAGAAGCCATTTTGTTGGTCAAGCTGAGCCTTGGCGGCCTCAAGATCAAGCCCTGTCAGGATCATCAAAATAGCGAGCTTCACGTCATAATCGGTGGTTTTTAGCGTCGATACGGCCAGTGCTTTATCACACTCCGTCGCTTGAATCACGATACGAGCGGCGCGGGCAACCAGCTTCTCATTGGTCGCTTTAACATCGACCATCAGGTTCTGGTAGCTTTTACCAATGCGGATCATGCTCGCAGTGGTTAGCATGTTGAGCACTAGCTTTTGTGCCGTACCTGATTTGAGCCGTGTTGATCCCGTTAGTGCTTCTGGGCCAACCACTGGGCTAATTGCGATCTGTGCGATCTCGGCAATTGGAGAATCAGGGTTACAAGACAGCGCTACGGTCACCGCACCGATTTGATTGGCATAGTTGAGCGCACCAATCACATAAGGTGTACGGCCACTGGCTGCGATACCGACCACAACATCGTTTTCTGAAAATTGAATCGCTTTCAGATCTTCAATACCAAGAGTCAGCGAGTCTTCCGCGCCTTCTTTGGCTTTTAAAATGGCTTCTGGGCCGCCAGCGATGAGACCGATAACCATTTTGTCTGAAACACCAAACGTCGGTGGGCATTCTGATGCGTCTAACACACCTAATCGACCACTGGTGCCTGCGCCCATATAAATCAGTCGACCGCCGTTTTGGAAGGCGTGAGCGATCTTGTCAACGGCTTGAGCGATCTGTGGCAGTTCGGCCTCGATAGCGAGTGGTACTTGTTTGTCTTGTTGGTTAATCTTTTCAACCACTTCGAGAGAGGTGAGTAGATCAATATCCATAGTATCAGGATTTCTCCCCTCCGAAACGAGGTGCGAGAGCGCTGATATGAGAGCGTTGTTACTCATAATGATCCTTAAATGGTGATTCTAAAATGATGGTTCTAAAATTGTTTAGTCAGCACGATAAAGAACGCCTAGAGAGGCAGCCCTGCTTGCGCCAGTCACTTCGGGTAAATTGCTTGGCAGTTGATGGACATGACGTTGAGCAAGCCACGCAAAGGCCATCGCTTCCATGTAGTCGGCATCAACGCCTTTACTGGTGGTCGATTCCACTTCCCAGCTAGGAAGCAGTTCAGACAATCTTTTCATCAACAATGGGTTTCTCGTACCGCCGCCACATACATAGAGTGCTGGTTGGTTACCCAAGCGATAAGTCTCCACTTCATTGGCTATCGTCAATGCGGTGTATTCACAAAGCGTGCGCTGAACATCTTCTGCTGAGATGTCGTTAAATTCTGTTAATTGTTGCTCTAGCCAAGGCAGATTAAATAGCTCTCTGCCAGTACTTTTCGGCGGCATCTGAGATAGATAAGATTCATTGAGCAGCTGTTCGAGTAAAGCTTGATTGAGCTTGCCTTGAAGTGCGAACTGCGCATCACGGTCAAACTTTTCACCTGTGTGTTTATCTACCCACGCGTCCATCAACATATTGCCCGGGCCTGTATCATAACCAAGCGTTGGCTGATTTGGGCGCAGCACTGAAATATTCGAGATACCACCAATATTCAACACCACAACCGAGCTCTCTTGCGGGTGGAAAATCGTATGGTGAAAAGCGGGGACGAGTGGCGCACCTTGCCCGCCAAGCGCCATGTCTTTGCGTCTGAAATCGGCGACGGTTTGAATCTCTGTTTTCGCTGTAATGATATTGGCATCACCCAACTGCATGGTAAATGGCGATTCGCCGGTAGGCTGGTGGAATACCGTTTGACCATGATTACCAATGGCCGTCACTGAAGATGCTGGAGTACCTGACTTTTCGAGAAGTTGCAGAACCGCATCAGCAAATAGATGGCCAAGCTGGTGGTCAAGTTCACCAATGGCAATCAAATCCGTTTTCTGACCAATACACACCTCAAGCAGACGGGCTTTTATATCTTCAGGCATAGGGAATTCATCATGAGCAAGCAATGTGATACGAGTGCCTTCTATCGACACTAAAGCCGTATCAACGCCGTCCATACTCGTGCCTGACATCACGCCAATATATAACTCTGACTTCATTGTTCATTTCCTAAGTTGAGCATGTGGATCTTCTGGTGAGCGATAACTTCGGCACCATCCTGAGCGTTACCTTGAATGTCTAAAGCGCGAGCTTGAAGCCCTTGAGAGAGCTTAGAACGATAGAATTGTCCTAAGCTGCCTAAAAACATAATCGGTAAGCTGTTATTTTCTGCGCATGTTCGTGTGAGCTTCTCTATTTCTTCAATACCTTGTTTTAATATGGTACTTGCCGTTGAGCAGCGCTGTTCTATATCAACGAGCTCTCGTGCAAATTGCGCATAATCGGTCGCATTGGCCGTGTTGAGCCACTTTAGAATGTTACTACGTTCGCTGCCTATTTTATTCATGACAAGCTGGCTTGTTAAAGAGGATCGTTTGTCATCAAATTCGGCTAGAGTTTGCTGCACAGCTCGAAATCCAAGCCAAGCGCCACCCCCTTGATCGCCAATCGGGAACCCCCACCCACCAAACTGATGAGTCACATGTTGGGTATCTAACTGAATGGCAACCGAACCGGTCCCAATAGCAATGCAGTTAACGCCTTGCCCTGTGTTAGCACCAAACACTGACGCTTCAGCATCGGTTGTCACATATAGGTGTGGGAAGTGGGCTAACGCCGATTTTAGCTTGGCTTTTAAATGACTATTTCCAGCACCAGCAACGCCAACCACAATATAGCACTGTTTGGCTTTAATCTGATTTACACTCAACATTTCCTCAATATAATGAGTCAGTTGAATGATTGCCGCCTCACCATACAAGGTCAATGACGTTGCCGCTAAAGTACGTTCTTGAATGACACTTGGTGTCGTTGATATTTGCTTCAGTCTCATGGCGGTTTTGGTTCCACCGCCATCGACTGCCAAAGTATGGGTAATCATTGGCTAAACCGTTTGTAGTTTATTAACTTCTTGAGTCTGTTTCTTACCTAGAAGGCACACGATTAATGATACAAAGGTGCCCACGCAGAGTTGATACGGAAAGGCTAATCGAACACCCACCCAATCCGCGTTAACCGCGCCCATCACACTGTCCCATACATAAGCTTGCATCAGTAATGTCGTTAAGAAGCCTGCCATTAGAGCTAAAGCGACTGAAGTTTCGTTGCCGCGTTCAGTGAAAATTGCCGTGAAGTAGACGCCCAGTAATCCGGTGTAAGCAAACACCATCACACTTAAAGCGAACGATAACAGTGGCATGTCTGTGTACTGTTGCCAGTAGTAACAAAGGATACCCATGCTACCCAAGGCTACGGCCGCTGCAGCCATTCCAAAACGGCCAGCTTTTACGTAATGGAAGTCATCTTGTTCTCCCTTACGAGCTTCTAACCAAGGCTTGTAAATATCTTGTACCGCAACTGAAGACATCGAGTTTAAGCCAGAGTTTAGTGTCGATAGTGCCGCGGCAACCACCCCAACCGTTACTAAGCCACGAAGACCTGCAGGCATTTCATTCAGCACGTAGTACATGAAGATCGTGACGTTTTCGCCATTAAAATTTTGCACGACGTCTTTGCCTTCAACACCCATCAGTTCAGGTCTTTGGTAGAAGACATACAAGAGTAGGCCAATCGACATAAATACCAACACGACAGGAATCGAGAAGATGATTGAGTTGATCATCGCCTTTGAACCTTGCTTGGCATCTTTACAAGTCAAAACGCGTTGCGTCATGTCTTGATCAAGGCCAAATGCCCCTATGTTTAACAGGACAAAACCAGTGATACATGCCCAAAAACTGAAGGTGCCAGCAGGGCTAAAGTCGAGCGTGAAATCGAGTAGAGTCAGCTTCGAGGATTGTCCTTCACCCGGATTAGTAAGTACCTGAGCAATTTGGCTAAAGTCTGCAGGGATCTGACCCAGTAGATAGACAATTACCGCAATAGCTGCGCCGACGTACACAACAAGCTGGATTAAGTCACTCCAAATAACGGAACGAATGCCGCCCATGTAGGTATAAGCGAGGCCAACGGCGACAAGAATGACCACCGAAGTGACTACGCTGCTTGGGTCAATGTTGGTAAACAGAATCATGGATACTGCGATAGCCGCCATGTATAGGCGCGCACCAGAAGCAAACACACGGCCCACCAAGTACATCACACCTGCGCGCTGTTTGGTCTTCTCACCAAAGCGTAGTTTCAGTAGTTCATAAACGGTAGAGACTTTGTTGTGGTAGAAACGAGGAATTAGAACGAGCGCGACAAAAATTGCACCAAGAATACCGCCGATGTTGGTCGCTAGGTAAGTGAGATCACCACGGTAGCTAGACTCTGGTCCACCTAAAAACGTCGCTGCGGATTGTGAGGTCGCCAGTACCGAGATAGCAACAACCCACATTGGCATTGAGTTACCACCTAAGAAATAGTCCTTGGTACTTGTGATTTTTGTTCGGCTAAAGTGCCAACCAGTAAAAGCGATAATGGCGAAATATATCGCAAATACCGCCCAGTCCAGCGAGGTAAATAGTGAATTCATAGCAGCTCCGTAGCATGAATAGGGTAGAGGGTGTTTATTATTATTTTTTCAGAATGTCAGTTTGAATAATGAGTTTCAAAATCTATTCCTTGGTGGAATAGTGACCAATGGTTTTCTTTGACAGTGATCCCAGAAGGTTGTGTCAGCTATTCCAAACAGCAGAGTGTGAAGGAATAATTATTCCAATTAAAATACAAAACTCGTTATGATAACGAGATTCGGTCATAGGGAAGGGGAAGAGCGTTTAATGAAAGGCATTGCGAAAGTTAAAGCGTTATTACCAAAACTCTCTCCATCAGATTCGCTGGTGGCTCGTTACGTACTGGATCATCCACAACAAGTTAAGCAACTCTCCTCTCCTGAGTTGGCCAAAGCGGTAGGCGTGAGCCAGTCGACGATCGTAAAGTTTAGTCAGAAACTCGGTTACAAAGGGTTTTCTGAGATGAAGATGAAGCTCTACCAGAGTGACATGACCTATCAGCCAGTGTCACAACGCGGGATTCATGGCACGATCACCAGAAAAGATCCGCCTGATACCGTGATGGACAAACTTCTTGCAAGTAAAACACAATCGCTTGAGCGTACCGTGTTATTAAATGAAGGCGAACAGCTGAGCAATGCCGCTGATTTACTGCACCTTGCTAATAAGGTACAAATCTCAGGAGTGGGTGCATCGTCTCTAGTCGCCAAAGACTTCGCTTATAAACTGATGAAAATAGGTCATGCCGCAAATGCAGAGCAAGATGCCCATATTCAGATTGCTAATACCGCTTCTCTCTCTGAAAATGATGTCTTGGTTGCGATTTCCTACTCGGGAGAAACCAGAGAAGTGGTGAAGGTTGCGCAGCTGGCGAGGTCGAAAAAGGTCAAGGTGATTGTGATTAGTCAATTATCTCCTTCTGCTTTAGACAAATATGCGGACATCAAACTTATCTCGGCAGCTGACGAAAATCATATTCGCAGTTCATCGATTACAGCTCGAGATAGTCAGCTTTTTATTACTGACTTGTTGTTCATAGCGTTAACTCAGCAAGAAGAGCAAGCCGACCAATTAATTGAACAAAGTAAATCTGCAGTAGCGGAATTTAAGCAATAGAAGGAAATGTTATGGGACCGTTGTGGGTTGATGTTGCAGGCTACGAACTGACCGCTGAAGACAGAGAAATTTTAGAGCATCCAACCGTTGGTGGTCTCATCTTATTTGCTCGAAACTACCACGATAGTAAGCAACTATCGGCGTTAAACAAAGAGATCCGTAAAGTTGCGAAACGTCCTATTTTGATTGGTGTTGACCAAGAGGGAGGACGAGTACAACGCTTCCGTGACGGCTTTTCAATTATCCCAGCAGCTCAAGAGTTTGCGACCAAAAACAATGGCGAACAATTAGCAGAACAAGCGGGTTGGTTGATGGCAGCGGAATTGACTGCCCATGATATCGATCTTAGCTTTGCGCCTGTTTTAGACAAAGGTCACGACTGTAAAGCGATTGGTAGCCGAGCATTTGGTGAAGATATCGACACTATCGTTCGCCACAGCAGCGCTTTTATTAAGGGCATGAAATCGGTTGGCATGTCAACAACAGGCAAGCACTTCCCAGGACACGGTGGCGTGATTGCTGACTCACACCTTGAAACGCCTTATGATCCAAGAGACGACATCTTTGAAACCGACATGGCGATCTTCAAGGCGCAGATTGAAGCGGGAATATTGGATGCCATGATGCCTGCACACGTGGTTTTCTCTCATTACGATGATCAGCCAGCAAGTGGCTCTCAGTATTGGCTGCAGAAAGTATTGAAGCAGCAGCTTGGGTTCAAAGGTTTAGTTTTTTCTGACGACTTAACCATGGAAGGGGCTGCCATTATGGGTGGGCCTGCCGACAGAGCAAAGGCTGCCTTGAATGCGGGTTGCGACATGGTGTTGATGTGTAATAAACGAGAGGCACAAATTGAAGCTCTCGATCACTTAGCGATTCAAGAGGTGCCTTTAGCCACCTCATTGCTTAAAAAATACAGTTTTGATTTACCGACCCTTCACTCAGATGCTAGGTGGAAAGAGACCTCAGAGACGATCAAGCGAATGCTCGGCAGTGAGTGATAAATAAACACATAATAAATTTAGATAGGGCGATATGAGAAATATCGCCTTTTTTGTATGTGCGAGGCGTGGTTTAGGTCTTTTTATTACTCTGAACAAGCTAAAGTAAGAGTGTAAATTTAAATTTACAGCTAATGTTTTTTTAAATGTACACTTGAAATCGTTTTTTTAGCTGTTATTGTGTTTTTAAAGATTGTTAGCCCAAATGGAAATGTTGGGTGTAAAAATAAATATACAGGTTGGGTTATGCAGAAAAGTGAATTAAGCAATGTCAATATCATCGACGAACAGGTACTGATTACTCCTGAAGAGTTAAAAGCAAAACTGCCTTTGAGTGATAATGCTCGTCGTTTCATTCAAGAGTCTCGTCAAACTATCGCAAACATTATTCATAAGAAAGATCATCGCATGCTTGTTGTATGTGGCCCATGTTCTATCCATGACATTGAAGCGGCGAAAGAGTACGCGAAACGCCTAAAAGCACTTTCTGAAGAACTGAGTGATCAACTGTATATTGTAATGCGTGTTTACTTTGAAAAGCCTCGTACTACCGTTGGCTGGAAAGGCTTGATCAATGACCCTCATCTAGATGGTACTTTTGATATTGAGCATGGTCTGCATGTTGGTCGTGAGCTACTGGTTGAACTTGCTGAGATGGAAATTCCACTAGCAACAGAAGCATTAGACCCAATCAGCCCGCAATACCTAGCAGACACGTTCAGCTGGGCAGCCATCGGCGCGCGTACCACTGAATCACAAACTCACCGTGAGATGGCAAGTGGTCTTTCAATGCCAATCGGTTTTAAAAACGGTACCGATGGCAACCTAGGCACAGCAATCAATGCAATGCAGGCGGCGTCTTCTAGCCATCGCTTCATGGGGATCAGCCGCGAAGGTCAAGTTGCACTACTAACAACGCAAGGTAACCCAAATGGTCACGTTATTTTACGTGGCGGTAAGCAGACGAATTACGATTCAGTGTCAGTACATGAATGTGAACAAGAACTTGGTAAGTCAGGCTTAGATGCGGCACTGATGGTTGACTGCAGCCACGCGAACTCTCGCAAAGATTTCCGTCGCCAACCCCTAGTTGCTGAAGATGTGATTCACCAAATTCGTGAAGGCAACAAGTCGATTATCGGCCTTATGATTGAAAGTCATATTAACGAAGGAAATCAATCTTCGGATATACCTCTCAATGAGATGAAATACGGCGTATCTATAACCGACGCGTGTATCAATTGGGATTCAACTGAGGCACTATTGAAGCATGCACATACGGAATTAGTCCCGTTCTTAGAGAACCGTTTGAAAGGTTAGTCAGAGTTTATATTTAAGTGCCTCATCTAATGGGGTATTTTAAGATCTGTTGCTAACGAACCTGCGTCAGTGCGGGCTTATAGATTAGTACGGGTTTATAGATTAGTAAGGAATAAAATGGCCGTTGAACTGAACGAATTACGCGACCAAATCGATGCTGTCGATAAACAAATGCTGGATTTACTGGCTCAGCGGTTGGCTCTAGTAGAGAAAGTTGGTGAAGTAAAAAGTGAACATGGTTTACCTATTTATGTGCCAGAGCGTGAAGCAGCAATGCTGGCATCTCGTCGTCAAGAAGCCGAGAAAATAGGGGTTCCGCCACAGCTAATCGAAGATATTTTACGTCGTACTATGCGTGAGTCTTATGCCAGCGAAAAAGATTCTGGTTTTAAGTGTCTTAACCCAGAGTTACGTTCAGTGGTTATCGTTGGTGGTAATGGTCAACTTGGTGGCTTGTTTGGCCGTATGTTTAAGCTTTCTGGCTACGAAGTGAAAATCCTTGGCAGCCAAGATTGGGATAGAGCCGACGAGATTTTAGATAACGCAGGGCTTGTGGTTGTTACCGTCCCAATTCACCTAACGGAAGGTGTAATTGCAAAACTGGGTAACTTACCAAGCGATTGTATTCTTTGTGATTTAACGTCGATTAAATCAAAGCCTCTGCAAGCAATGATGAACATCCACCAAGGCCCTGTGGTTGGATTACATCCAATGTTTGGCCCTGATGTTCCAAGCCTTGCCAAGCAAGTGATTGTTTACAGCGATGGGCGTGGCTCTGAAAGCTACCAATGGTTACTGAATCAATTTGGTATCTGGGGCGCGAGCCTTTGCCAAATGGACGCCGCTGAGCATGACCACGGCATGACATTGATTCAAGCACTGCGTCACTTCACCTCTTTTGCTTACGGTTTACACCTGAGTAAAGAGAACCCGAACATTGACCAACTTCTGAAGTTAAGCTCGCCAATCTACCGTCTAGAGATTGCGATGGTCGGTCGTCTGTTTGCTCAAGATCCGAACCTGTACGGTGATATTATTCTTTCTTCGGACGAGAATATTGAAATGATTCGACGCTTTCACCGTCGTTTCGGTGAAGCGTTAGAAATTTTAGATGGCAAAGATAAAGCTAAGTTTGTTGATAGCTTTAACCAAGTGAGCGAGTGGTTTGGTGATTACTCTCAACAATTCTTGCAAGAGAGCCAAAGCCTGTTAAAGCAAGCACATGACTCGATTCATCGTGGCTAATTACGGTTTGAATAATAAAAAAGAGCGATCATTTGGTCGCTCTTTTTGTTTGTGTTGAATGACTCTAAAGCATTTGGCCTACAGTAGGCTAAAAGGAATTAGATCATCATAGGCCAAACCAACTTGCCCTAATAACTAATAACTAATGGTTAATAACTAGTTAGTCGCGATAGGCTTTTTAATATCTTCACTCGACACGGTGTCGATGGTCGAACTGATGTAAGGTACGTTTGTCAGGTTGATCTGCAAGCGAACCACATTATCAATCAACTGAACCAGCGGGCCCCACTTCACTTTATTTTCTTTTTCAAAAACGTAATTGAAGTTTTCAGGCGTCCAATCCATCAGATATTGAGGGTTCAGTGAGCGACCTAGGAAGCGTACTTCATAATGTAAATGTGGACCGGTTGAGCTACCGGAGTTACCACAGCTTGCGATCACATCACCTTTGCTCACAAATTGCCCGCTACGTACTTTGAATTTCTGCAGGTGAGCATAAGAACTCATGAAACCAAATGAGTGGCGCATGGTTATGAAGTTACCGAAGCCTTTGTTACTTGGGCGAACCGTTTCAATGACACCATCTGCGGGTGCTAAGATGTCTTCACCACGCTTACACGTCAGGTCGATGCCTGTATGAACGTGGCGTTTACCTGTAATAGGGTTAGTACGGCGACCATAAGAAGAAGAGATACGTTGATAAGCCATAGGGCTGTCGTTTGGAATCAAACGGAACATGGTGGCTCTTACTGCTGAATCGACGGCAGCGGCATCAATTCTGTCTTCTAAAGAGACATCATCGGTCAGTAGTTCTTCGTCAGCAAGGCCAAGTACCGATTCAACGTCAAATACACGCTTACCAAGCAGTTGAATCGTGCCTTCTTTCTCTGTCAATGTTTGCGATAGAGAATGATTGGTATCAACTTGTTCAGCATAAAGAAACTCGGTTTGTTCTTTTTCAACAATCAGCGTTTCAATCAACTGTTGGGCATCACCCGCTTGCTGTGCGAGTTCTTGTTTACTCTCGAAGTGCATGTATGCCGCTCCGCCAATTAATAGCGGTACTGAAAAAATCGCAGTGGTGCACATGAGCACGGCTTTTCGGCCGAAGTAAAACGTCTGTTCCCCCTGACTAGAGGGAATAGTAATGGAAACTTTTTTAGACATGGTTCTGTACTAATTAGATGCTTTTAATAGAAAAAAGGTAACTGAGATCTTATTCACAACCTAAGTCGGTAAGGTGTTTAATCTCTCTATAAAGCAATTCATCATCGCCAACATTAAGTTCCACAAGGCGCTTAAGGTGACTGATACTATCAATATCTAAATGCTCTATGCGTAAACGCATTGAGGTATTGATGGTAGAGACTATCGTTGCTTCTAACTGAATATTGATATCACTGCTTGTCAGCGTAAAGCTGACCTGAACAGGAATATTGTCGCTGAGTTGTTGTAATTCATTACATTGAATGAGTAGGCCATGAAGAGATAAGTCTTGTATTGAGCCAGATATGTTTACTTGTCCTTGTGACAATTTTACTGGGACTTGATAAACAACTCGTGAAAACTGACGTCTTTCTATCATAACGAATATCTCTATATCAATGTGTAATACGTAATTCAGATATATCAAAGGCCGCTATTATCGCGGCCTTTGTTCAGAATACAAGCTAATTTACTTAGATATACGCTTGTACTTGATGCGGTGTGGTTCCGCCGCTTGAGCGCCCAGAGTCTGTTTTAGCCACTCAGTGTACTCAGTGTAGTTACCTTCGTAGAAGTTAACTTGACCTTCATCACGGTAGTCTAAGATATGGGTTGCAATACGGTCAAGGAACCAACGGTCATGCGAGATAACCATTGCACAACCAGGGAACTCAAGCAGTGCTTCTTCAAGAGCACGTAGCGTTTCAACGTCAAGGTCGTTGGTTGGTTCATCGAGTAGCAGTACGTTACCGCCTGCTTTTAGCAGTTTCGCTAAGTGAACACGGTTACGTTCACCACCAGAAAGCTCACCGATGATTTTCTGTTGGTCGTTGCCTTTAAAGTTGAAACGAGAGCAGTATGCACGCGCAGGGATTTCGAAGTTGTTGATCTTAATGATATCAGCGCCTTCAGAGATCTCTTGGAATACTGTCTTGGTGTCGTCCATGCTGTCACGGAACTGATCAACAGAAGCAAGCTTAACGGTTTCACCAAGTTCAACTGTACCTGAATCTGGCTGTTCTGCACCGCTTAGCATCTTGAATAGTGTTGATTTACCTGCACCGTTGGCACCAACGATACCGACGATAGCGCCTTTAGGCATGCTGAATGATAGATCGTCGATAAGAACGCGATCACCAAACGATTTAGTCAGGTTGTTCACTTCAAGAACTTTGTCACCTAGACGCTCACCCGGCGGGATGAACAGTTCGTTAGTTTCGTTACGCTTCTGATATTGACCAGTAGTCAGTTCTTCAAAACGAGCCATACGAGCTTTAGACTTAGCTTGACGGCCTTTAGGGTTTTGACGAACCCATTCAAGTTCTTTCTCGATTGTCTTTTGACGTGCGCTTTCGCCCGCTTTTTCTTGTTTAAGACGCTCGTCTTTCTGTTCTAGCCAAGATGTGTAGTTGCCTTCCCATGGGA
Source organism: Vibrio toranzoniae (assembly GCF_024347655.1). Taxonomy (NCBI): domain Bacteria; kingdom Pseudomonadati; phylum Pseudomonadota; class Gammaproteobacteria; order Vibrionales; family Vibrionaceae; genus Vibrio; species Vibrio toranzoniae. Next base: position 589,045 of record NZ_AP025514.1, read on the forward strand.
TACCTTCACCACGGTCAAGCTCTAGGATCCAGCCAGCTGCGTTGTCTAGGAAGTAACGGTCGTGGGTAATTGCCACAACAGTGCCACTGTAATCAACGAGGAAGTGCTCAAGCCATGCTACTGATTCTGCATCCAAGTGGTTGGTTGGTTCATCAAGAAGCAGCATGTCTGGCTTCTCAAGAAGTAGACGACAAATAGCAACACGACGACGCTCACCACCTGATAGGAATTCAATTTTCGCATCCCACTCAGGAAGACGAAGTGCGTCAGCTGCACGCTCTAGAGCGGTTTCTAGGTTGTGGCCGTCTTTTGCTTGAATCAGTGCTTCTAGTTCGCCTTGCTCTTTAGCAAGTGCATCGAAGTCTGCATCTGGTTCTGCGTAAGCTGCGTAAACTGCGTCGATACGCTTAAGTGCGTCAGCAACGTCAGAAACCGCTTCTTCTACGATCTCACGCACTGTTTTTGATTCGTCTAGTACAGGTTCTTGCGGTAGGTAACCGACTTTAAGACCTTGCTGTGCACGAGCTTCACCATCAATATCAGTATCAATACCAGCCATGATACGTAGTAGGGTAGATTTACCTGAACCATTTAGACCCAAAACACCGATTTTAGCGCCAGGAAAAAAGCTAAGAGAAATGTCTTTAAGAATTTGACGCTTAGGTGGAACCGTTTTGCTCACCCGAGACATGGTATATACGTATTCAGCCATTGCCGATCGATCCTAATTATTGTTCAAAATTGTCTGCTATTTTATACCAATATCCCCAAAGATGTTACTCCTAGGGCAGAAAAGGCACTCTTGAAGGAATCCTTACCTATTATTGTCACATTGGTCATTAAAACTATATTTAATGATCTTCTGAGGTGAAGTGTTAAATATTAATAATATTTACACTCAAATCCTTTACATTTGATGTGAGGTCGGGCGTAAATAGATTTCACGTATTCATACACGCACTAAGGAAAGAGCGAATGTTTTTCCGAATTGGTAATACGAAAATTGCTGTGGTTGCATCGGCAGTTTTGTCTTCATTTTCACTGGCTCCGATGGCTTTAGCGAGCAATGCATCCGAGCTTGAAATGCAGCGTGATGTTTATGATAGAGCGCAAGAGGTTTTAGACAACCATGATCTAAAAGCCTATTCCGCGCTACGTAACAAGATTCAAACATATCCTTTAACGCCTTATACCGATTATCGAGCTTTTCTTATTGGCTTAGGAGAGCGTACACCGGCTGAGGTGGATGCTTTTATTGAACAGAATAAAGCACTGCCATTTTCTAATCGTATGCGCGCACCTTATTTGGATTCATTGGCTTTTCAAAAACAGTGGAAGACCATCCTTGAGTTTCAAACTAAAGAACCTGTTGGTGAAAAATACCAATGTATCTATTACCGAGCGCATTACGAACAAGGCAATCAAGAGCTTGCTTTTAAAGGGGCTAAGCAACTTTGGTTAAGTGGTAGTGGTGTTGATGACGCCTGTGATCCTCTGTTTGAGAGCTGGGATCAAGCCGGTTTAAGAACGGATGAGCTGATACTAGAAAGGATGTTGTTAGCGTTCGAAGGTCGCAGCGGTAAATTGATGACTTATCTAATTAAGCAATTAGATAGTGATGAGTCAATTGCCCAAGCGAAACAGATGAAGGCGTTGTACAACAAACCCGAGGATGTCCTCGCTTTCGCTAAAAAGCACCCTGAGAATGAATTTTACCAAGCTCAAACCGAGTTTGGTTTCGAGAAATTGGCAAGGAAGTCAGCAAGCAGTGCTCAGGAGGTGTTTGATGAGGTCATCAAGGCTCAGAAGTTCTCGAAAGAAAAATCTCAAGAGCTTGCCGATTACCTAGCATTTCGTTTGATTAATACGGATTCTGAAGAGTTGATGGCGTGGCGAGACAAAATACTCGTGAGTTCATCAAAACAAGTGTTGCTTGAACGACGTGCTCGTTTAGCGATTCAGCATGCAGATTGGACTGGTTTACAAGAGTGGATAGCACGCTTGGATGATAAACATCAAGCTTCGCTTCGCTGGCAATATTGGCTGGGTAGAACTGAGATAGCGTTAGGTGATACTGCCAAAGGCAATAAGCGACTAGCCGGTATTTTAGGTAGGCGTAATTTTTACAGTGTCGCGGCGGCTAAACAGTTAGGTAAGCCCGTTCAATATCCGACATCAGTACTCAAATACAATGCTGAGATGATGAAGCCGTTCGACACCTCTTTGGTTCGTATTGGTGAGTTGATTGACCGAGATAAAATTGCGGCAGCGAAGAGTGAATGGCGTTGGTTATTAACCAATGCGGACAAAGAGCATAAGGCGATGTTTGCTGCCCATGCCGCGACACAGCGTTGGAATCACTTAACAGTAACGGCGAGTATTGCAGCGAAGATGTGGGATAACCTTATTCTGCGTTTCCCTGTTGCCCATAAATGGTGGTTTAATTTCTACGCCGAAAAGCACGATATTGATCCCATCACTTTAATGGCTTTATCGAGACAAGAGAGCGCTCTGGACTCAGAGGCACGCTCTCCTGTTGGGGCGCGTGGTATCATGCAAATCATGCCGAAAACGGCTCAATACACGGCTAACAAGCATCAAATTAAGTATCAGGGTAGCGATGATCTTTATGATGTTGGCAAGAACATTGAGATTGGTAGTCACTATTTAGATGGTTTACTTTCTCAATACGACAACAACCGTATTTTTGCTTTGGCTGCTTACAATGCCGGACCGAGCCGAGTGAGGCAGTGGCGTTCGCGCAGTGACGAAAAGCTCGATGCGTATGCCTTTATTGAAATGATCCCTTTTAAAGAGACTCGTGGTTACGTCCAAAACATCTTGATGTTTGAAGCTTATTACCGAGATATCTTAGGAGTGAAGGGGGAATTCTTGGCTCCTCATGAGGTAAAAACGAAATACTAATACTCGGTGCTTTGTCCTAAATTGAGTGGTATCGAAAGCAGTGAGTGCGAACCATTTGCACTTACTGCTTTTTTACATTGGATTACATCAAGTGTTTAGGTATAAAGTGTTGAACGCTTTTAATCATTAAGCGAATACTTAAAGTCATAATTTTAAAGTAAGTGTAGAGATATGACATCAAAACCTGAATATGATAATTGGCAACAACTAATGGACTTGGTAAAAATAGCGGCTGAAAAAGATCAGCATGAGTTGTTGTTGACCATGATGATGACCTCTGACGAACGCGATGCTTTGGTTGCTCGAGTAAACATCCTTTGTGAACTTATGAAAGGGGAGATGTCTCAGCGTCAAGTGAGTCAAATGCTTGGAGTCGGTGTGGCGACTATCACAAGAGGCTCGAATGAGTTAAAAGCCAAATCTGGACAAGAGAAAGCCGCTATTGCCGAACTATTGCTGAAGTAAATACTGAATAATGTCAGTTCGAATCTAACAACAAACGCTAACGAAATGTTAGCGTTTGTTGTTTCTATATAGCACTGTTTGACTTCTTGAGGTTGTAATGAAGGTTGTTCGTATGACTAGTTATCGGGGAAATGTTCAGGGTTTACAAATGGGATCAATGCTAAGATCAAAGCCTGATGATATACCGAGCTGCGCGAGAGTTGGTTGTGTGTCAGCAGACCAATCGCCCCACCTTTTTGCTTGATGTTGTCTGTACCGAAGACTTCATCCATTACATCGCCTAACTCGTTTGCATGTTCTAGCTTCTCAAGTACCGCTGGTGGCAGCATCAGACTTGCCGAGCGTGACTCTCCACGCTGACCATTCGCTTCAATCACCATCCATGCAAAGGTAACACTGTCTTCTATTCCAGCTTCTAGACCAACATAAAAGTCCGCATCCGACTGCGCTTGAATAGCGTTGTGCACGCGGTTCACTGCACCTTGATAGGTTTCATCATTGCTCATGGGTTGTTCAGCAACCCCGCTGGGTACGCTAACACCGATGAATTCGAATTCAGTATTAGGAAAAGCAGACAAGAACGCGCTTTTAACAGCGTTAACTTTAGCTGGGTTCAGTGATGCAATGACGACGGATTTCATGTGTTGGATTCTTACTATTGTTGATTAGATTGAGTTGATGCTGTCGGTACCACTCATGCAGTTCTTCTAGTGGCATGGGTTTACCAAAGTAATAGCCTTGCAGCATATCGCATTGTGCTTCTTGCAACCACTGATGCATATCTTTTGTTTCTATACCTTCGGCTGTTACCTTTTTGCCTTGAGCATGGCACAGCCCGATAATCGGTTTCACGATGTTTTGATTATCGGTCTTAATCAAGGTATCCAAAAATGCTTTATCCAACTTGATTTTCTGAGTTGGGTACTGCACCAGTTGAGTGATAGAGGTGTAACCAGAGCCAAAGTCATCAATCGCTAATCGGTAGCCCATCCTAGACAGCTCGTTGAGCAGAGGGAAGCCTTGCGAATTTGAATAAAAGGTTTCCGTGATTTCAAAATCAATCAAGCTTGGCGGAATAGTATTCATTTTAGCCTGTTCATCAATGAAGTCAGCAAGGTGTGTGGTTTCAATCCCGGCTGAAGATAAGTTAATCGACAGTTGAATTGAATGGGTAAATTGAGCCTGAAGTCGATGAAAAGAAGCAAAGGCATTCTGTATCACCCAGCAATCAACCATCTCAAATAACCCTGTTTGCTCGGCAATAGGAATGAATTCATCGGGCGGAACTAGACCAAGCTGCTTTGAATGCCAACGTAGTAAGACTTCAACGCCAATAATATGGCTTCCTGTTGAATCCATATAGGGCATATAAACGAGCTTAAATTCATCATCAAAGTTTTTGTCCCTGAGTGCGCGTTCAATATTTGCTTGGCGTTGAATCACTTTGTCTAAATCTCGTGAATAGTCAGCAAATTGGTTTTTGCCTGCACGTTTGGCTTGATACATAGCGGTATCAGCATTGGAGAGTAACTTTTCGATTGAGTAACCATCGTTAGGATACGTTGCAATGCCGATACTGACCGTAATTGGAAAGCTCCCAGACTGAGTAACAAAGCCTTTTTGCAGTGGAGTCAGTAAGTCATCAGAAAACCTATGGGCGATGTTTCCTCTGTGAGCTGGAGCGTTAATGTACACTACAAATTCGTCTCCTGAGAGTCGTGCGGGCATACAATGAGCCTCGAACTCTGTTTTATAGTGGGTACAAATATCGGAGATACGCTTGGCAAAACAGACCAGTATCGAGTCACCGATTTGATGTCCGTATTTGTCGTTTACAAACTTGAAGTTGTCCAAGTCGAAATAGAGTACCCAAGTTTCGGTGTTGGAGCTTGGTTTCGGAAGAGATTGCTGAACAAAGGTTTGGAACTGATGTCTGTTCGCTATTTGGGTTAATTGATCATTCTCTGCTAAAAGCTTGGTTTGTTGGTAGGTATTATCTAGCTCTTGGTACATGTCATAAAAACGCTGTGATAGGCGGCCAAGCTCATCGCGAGTGCCCAAGCGTTCAATGTTCTTGCGCTGCTTTTTTTCTACTTGTTGTAACTGTCGATCGAGTCGTGTTATCGGAGTAATAACATTGCGAGACAAGAGTATCAGCAGTAAAACGACAGTGATAAATGCCGATAGTGCAAATGACAAACTTAGCTTGTTCCAAATGGAGTTAAGCTTGTTCTCTAATAGAAACTGTGCAGGATCTACTGTGGCATATAGTTCAGGTGCGAGTTTTACTGAATGGGTGACCCCATTTTCTAGAGAAACTGCAACTGGTGTAAAGAACAGGCTTGTTTGATAGTCGAATTCTATTTGTTTTCTCAACGCAGTAAATTTGTCGAGAGAGACGGATGCGACAACAAAGAACACATCGTTGAATTGATGACTTGTGGTTGGGGAGGCCATTTCATTATCTAGCATTTCATAGTGGACCAACATTCCCTCCCCTTGAGAGTTTTGTATATAGTTGGTACTCGATGTCTCTAAGGTATCTTGATAATGTTGATCAACGAACTCCAATATATTTGCATCAATTTGGGCTAAATAGTCGTCACTATTGTCAGCGTAATAACTGAGTTTACGATCGCTATCGAGTATCGCTAATCCAGTATAACTTTCATCGCCATCTTGTAAGAAATATATGGCTTCTTTAAGGTTATTGACCAGTTTAAGATCGCGAGATAAATTTTGTTCCGTGAGAAAGTAACGCTTCACCATGTCACTTTGGGTCAAGGTATAAGCGTAGCTATGCAGAAATGACCGAGATTGTCGAAAATGCCCGGCTAACTTCTCCATGTTGAGCTGTAGAACGTTGTTTTCACGTTTGATGAAGCTGTTTTTCTGAGTTGAATAAATAATATAGCTAGAAGCAGCGGCACTGATCAGGATCACAGGGGCTATCAGTAGTAATATTTTAGTACTTAGCTTCATAGTTAATGACAACACTATTTATAATTCAGCGCTTGAGTTTATGTTACTTAATGTTCACTCGCTATTAATTAAACGTAGTTCGATGCATTCCTGTGAAGGGAATTAGATTTTTGTTCTATTGTTAGCGATGTCATGAATGAAAGGCGTAATTGGATAGCAAGATTTGCGAGGTGAGGGGGGGCTGCAGGCCTGAGAACAGCCTACTAACGAATAAATAATTGATATATAACGAAATATCACTTCTGTCTTTCGCCCAATATGTTCAGTTATTGCGTTAGCAGCGAGCTTATTTTATTTATTGACCTACAGTAGGCGAAATACTCCGCCTACTACTCGTAGATGAATGCTTACGATAACTTAACCTGAGTCGCTTTGATGTTTTCACTTGGGTAACAACCCAATACTTTCAAGTGACGAGTAATGGCTGTCAGTTCGGTTATTGCTTGTTGCATCTTATCTGAATCCAGGTGTGCTTCTAAATCCACATAGAACATCTCTTCCCACGGGTTACCCATGATAGGACGAGACTCCAGTTTCGTCATATTGATACCTAAGCGCTGTAAAATCAGTAGTGTTTCGACTAAAGAACCTGCCTCTTGAGAGGTCGACATGATCAGTGTCGTTTTTGCAGGGATTTGAGTCGACACTTCAACAGGTTTACGAGCTACTACGATGAAACGAGTATGGTTTTCAGTTTGGTTTGCAATATTGCCTTGGATTGCTTGTAGGCCGTAAAGCTTTCCGCTAGATGCATTACCAATAGCGGCAACATCATCGCCATCTAGCTCTTTTACTTTTTTCATTGCATCAGCGGTGCTTGCGCATGACTCGAGGTTCACCCCTTTAAGACGACTTAAAAATTCGCTGCATTGCTGATGGGGCTGTGGGTGCGAATAGAGTGTTTTGATGTCTTCCAAACGAATATCACTCTTCGCCACTAGGCAGTGTTCGATTGGTTGGGAAAGCTCACCAACGATGTAAAGCGTCGTGTGTTGCAGTAGATCATAGACTTCGTTAATTGAACCAGAGCTGGTGTTCTCGATAGGCAGTACACCGTAGTCGGCGTGACCTGATTCTACAGTTGATGCTACCTCTTTGAAATGATTACAGTTTAGCTCAATTAACTCCATATTTTTTCGGCTAAAATATTCACGGCTTGCCAGGTGAGAGTATGATCCTTTAGAACCTAAGAACGCAACACGAGCGAGTGGCTTACGACTTTGTGGGTTCGCAAGATTTTGCAAGTATGACTGTTGCAGCAACACGGAATCTTCGATGATAGTGTGGAATAGCTTAGTGATGTACTGCGCGTCTAATTCGTATTTATTTTTACCGTTGTTGATCAGCTTTACTAATAGTTGTTGCTCTCGTACTGCGTCTCGAACAGGCTTTGATGTTTCTACTTTGCTTTTCGCTACTTCGATACTTAGCTTGCGTCGTTCTGAAAGTAATTTCAGTAGTTCGTCGTCTAAATCATTTAGGCGAAGGCGGATATCATCCAGTGAAATTGAGCAGTCAGTCATAAATGTGTCCTTATAAAAAAGCCTCCCTAATGTGGGAGGCTTCTTGTTCGTTTTTGACTTGTTTTTCTAAAACGACCTAGCCTCCGATTTACGGAAGAAAAAAGAAGTCAAAAATAAACAAAGATTGAGTGTGCATAAAAAGTGATTGTTTTATGAATGTTTAAACACAATAAGCAAGCGAGCAACGAGCGTCAAGCAAAAAAATAGCGCCCTGAGGCGCTATTTTTTAATCTGTTATCTTTCCTTATTCTACTTCAGCTTCTAGCTCTTCGATTTCAGGCTTTTCAGCGCGGCGTGCTTCAGGTTTATGGCGCAGCTTATTGAGTTGACGCTCTAATTTTTGTTCTACTTCGTTGATAGCTACGTAGAGGTCGTCATGAATTGATGAAGCAACAAGTTGGCCTTTTGGCACCGTTAGAACGGCTTCAAATTTTTTCTTCTTGTTTGGTTCTTCACTAAAGCTCGCTTGGCAGCCAATGATGTCTACTTGCCATTTATCCAGCTTCTTAAATTTGCTTTCTATGTGATCACGGATTGCAGAGGTAATGTCGATATTTTTACCAGTGATATTTATTTTCATAGAAGTTTTCCTCTGTTGTATCCCTCATGGGTTAACTTCAGATTACGTCTTTTAGGAATAAAGAATGTGATGTAGATCTTGTTTTTGTTGGGTGAAATGAGCATTAAAATCAAATGTGATCTCACGCAAGTCTTGGTGTCTTTTTGTTGGAAAATACTTGTTATCCCTATGAAAAACGATAACTTGGAAACGAGGTTGCGCTAAAAATTTATACGGTTTTTAGGGGCGTTTTATCGCTTTTTGAAAGTGTTTGGTGAAAGCTTTCTCAACCGATCTTTATGACTTAAATCACAACAAAGAAGCCCCTGAATTTAGTAAGCAAAAGCCGCACAAGAAACTTGTGCGGCTTTTGTGTTTTCTAAGCCTCGCCTGTCGGTACTGTGATTAGTAAGCTCTGTGACAGGACGCTGGCTAATCGTCTCAGGATGACAAATAGGTGCGCTTTTTAAATTTATATAATTAATTGATTAAGGTAGTGGGTTTAGCTCAATTAATTTCTCTGTTCTTGCTACCGCATCTTCTAGACCAATTTTTTTATAAGCTTTTAGCTGTATTTCTAAAGACTTACGGGCTGCAATGGTATCTGGGTAAGTCTTTTGTAGCTCTTGTGTGCGGTTTACTGCTGCAATCCACGCTTCACGCCTTAGGTAGAAATCAGCCGTTGCTAGGTCATATTCCGCTAGGCGGTTTTTAAGTGCAAACATGCGTTTTTGTGAATCTTCAGCATAAGGGCTGCTAGGGAAGCGTTCGAGCAATCGCTTGAAATCAGCAAAGGCAAGCTTCACTGGTTCTGGATCTCGGTCACTTCGATCGATATTAAAAATATCGTGCATGAAATTTCGATCTTGCGCCATGTGCGTTAAGCCGCGCATGTAAAGAACCCAATCTTGTTTTTCATGAGTTGGGTTTAAGCGTAGGAATCGTGAGATGGTGGCAAGTCCGAGTGCCAAGTCATCATTTTTGTAGTACGCGTAAATCAGATCGAGCTGTACTTGCTCGGAATAGGCGCCGAAGGGATAGCGAGAGTCTAAGGCTTCTAGCTTTTCGATTGCAGAAAGCCAGCTACCGCTCTGCAGTGACTCTTGAGCGTCAGAGTAGAGAACCGATGGTGGTACATCTGGCACTATCTCTTCACTACTTGAACAACCAACCAAGAGTGATACGGCTAATAGACCCGATAAAGTAAGGTGTTTCATGTCAGGCGTCGATTCCTTGAATTAAATATTTCGTAAGCTTCCGTTACTTTCTAACCAGTAACAGATACAATGATGCAATTATTCTATTTTATCCATACTAATGGGTATTAGTCTCACGGTTTTTAAAAAAGTTCGATATGGCTCAGCAGATCACATTAACAGACACAGTAAAAAGCAGCCAGTTAGGTCAACGTTTAGACCAAGCTGTCGCTGAACTATTTACCGATTTTTCTCGCTCTCGTATTAAAGAGTGGCTTCTTGATGGCAAAATCCAAGTGGATGGTGAAGTTATCACTAAGCCACGTGTTAAGGTTTTAGGTGGTGAGGAGATCATCTTGCAAGCTGAACTTGCAGATGAAGAGCGCTGGGAAGCACAAGATATTCCTTTAGACATTGTTTATGAAGATGATGACTTATTGGTGATCAATAAACCTCGCGATCTGGTTGTACACCCGGGAGCAGGCACGCCGGATGGAACCATACTAAACGCATTGCTTTTCCATTATCCTCAGATCGCAGAAGTACCTCGTGCGGGTATTGTGCACCGTCTTGATAAAGACACCACTGGCCTTATGGTCGTGGCTAAAACGGTTCCAGCTCAAACTCGTTTAGTGCGTGCTCTTGCTAAGCGTCGTATCACTCGTGAATATGAAGCCATTGCAATTGGTAAAATGACCGCTGGTGGTGTAGTAGAGAAGGGCATTAGCCGTCATGCAACTAAGCGTACATTAATGGACGTGAACGAATTAGGAAAGCCTGCGGTAACTCACTATCGTGTTGCAGAACACTTCCGTGAGCATACTCGTATTCGCTTACGTCTAGAAACGGGTCGTACTCACCAAATCCGTGTTCATATGTCATACCTTCAGCACCCGCTGCTAGGTGATGTTGCATACGGTGGTCGTGCTCGTATTCCAAAAGGTGCATCTGAAGAACTAACGACAATGATTCGTTCTTTTGACCGCCAAGCACTACACGCCGTTATGCTTAAATTTGTTCACCCTATTACAGGTGAAGAAGTTGAATTTCACGCTCCTGTGCCAAATGACATGGTCGTGATGGCTGAAGCGTTACGTGTTGATGCTCGCGAAAACTTAGAAGACGACATTTAATCATGTCGATGATCATCCCTAACTGGAATGCCCCCCAAAACGTCAAAGCGTTTGCTTCGACGCGTGTTGGTGGTTTTTCTAGCGATGCGTATCAAGGTTTAAACTTAGGTACACATGTTGGGGATGATGCTTCATTTGTTGAAAACAATAGAGTATGGCTCAAGCAACAAGCTAACATGCCTGCTTCACCGATATGGTTAAATCAAACTCACTCAACAGATGTCGTTACGGTTTTAGAACCGACGACAGATATTATCGATGCTGATGGTGCATTTACCACTGCAAAAGGTGTTGTATGCTCTGCGATGACGGCCGATTGTTTACCGGTTATCCTCACTGATACTAACGGTACGCAAGTTGCTGCGGTTCATGCAGGTTGGCGTGGTCTTGCTGGTGGTATTCTTGAAAATGCAGTCGCAAAGTTCTCAAGTATTGATAAGGCTAACCAAGTTATCGCTTGGCTTGGTCCTGCTATTGGTGAGGATGTGTTTGAGGTAGGTAACGATGTATTGGACGCTTTTGTTCGTTTTGACCCTCAAGCGAAATTAGCATTTAAAGCCAAATCTGAACCTGGCAAGTGGTTAGCAAACATGTCTCAACTCGCGACTCAACGATTACATAAAGCTGGCGTGACTTCAGTGACAGATTCGAATCTGTGTACATACGCTGATTCAGATGCTTTCTATTCTTATCGTCGAGATGGTATTACTGGGCGTCAGGCTACTTTTATTTGGTTAGAGTAACCTCTAGCGACCGCAAAAGGCCACCCAGCTCATTTATATTTTCATATAAGCTCTATTCTTCATTCTTATCCCTTGAAAACCCTCGCTCTCGTATCCATCTTTTAGTCATAAGATCAATATCTCTAAGAGTAAGAAGGTTGATATGCGTCTCGATCGATTCACTAGTAAATTTCAAATTGCGATATCTGATGCTCAGTCACTCGCATTAGGTCGTGATCATCAATATATAGAACCCGTACACCTAATGGTGTCATTGCTAAATCAAGATAGTAGTGCGATTCGTCCACTGTTAACTATGTTGAATGTTGATGTTGTTCAGTTACGTTCGAAATTGAGCGAAATGTTAGATCGTGTGCCGAAAGTAAGTGGTATCGGTGGCGATGTTCAGCTCTCCAATTCAATGGGAACGCTATTCAACCTATGTGACAAGGTCGCGCAAAAGCGTCAAGACAGCTACATCTCTTCGGAAGTTTTCTTGCTTGCAGCCATTGAAGACAAAGGCCCTTTAGGTAACTTACTTAAAGAGCTAGGTCTTACTGAACAAAAGTTATCTCAAGCTATCGAGCAAGTTCGAGGTGGTCAAAAAGTTGATGACCCAAATGCGGAAGATAGACGCCAAGCACTAGAGAAGTTCACCATTGATCTGACTGAAAGAGCAGAGCAAGGCAAACTAGATCCTGTGATCGGTCGAGACGATGAAATTCGCCGTACTATTCAAGTTTTGCAACGTCGTACTAAAAATAATCCAGTTATTATCGGTGAACCTGGTGTGGGCAAAACCGCAATCGTAGAAGGTTTGGCGCAGCGTATTATCAATAATGAGGTGCCTGAAGGGTTAAGAGGTCGACGAGTACTTTCATTAGATATGGGATCTTTGATTGCCGGAGCCAAATATCGTGGTGAGTTCGAAGAGCGCTTGAAATCGGTTCTTAATGAGTTATCCAAAGAAGAGGGCAATATCATCCTCTTCATTGATGAAATTCATACTATGGTGGGCGCGGGTAAAGGCGAAGGCTCTATGGATGCCGGTAATATGCTAAAACCAGCATTAGCTCGTGGTGAACTTCATTGTGTCGGCGCAACAACACTTGATGAATATCGCAAGTATATAGAGAAAGACCCTGCATTAGAGCGTCGATTCCAAAAAATACTGGTCGATGAGCCAACGGTCGAGGATACCGTAGCTATCCTAAGAGGTTTAAAAGAGCGTTATGAGCTTCACCACCACGTAGAGATTACTGATCCTGCTATTGTTGCTGCGGCGACTCTATCTCATCGGTACGTATCGGATCGTCAGTTACCAGATAAGGCCATTGATTTAATTGATGAAGCGGCTTCAAGTATTCGCATGCAGATCGATTCAAAACCTGAGTCATTGGATAAATTAGAGCGGAAAATCATTCAACTGAAGATCGAACAACAAGCTTTAACCAACGAAAACGATGAAGCTAGTGAAAAGCGGCTCCGTACATTGCAAACTGAGTTGACCGATAAAGAGCGAGACTTCGCAGAGCTTGAAGAAGTATGGAATGCGGATAAAGCGGCCTTATCGGGTACGCAACATATTAAGTCAGAGCTAGAACAAGCTCGTATGGATATGGACTTTGCAAGACGTGCTGGTGACCTTAATCGTATGTCAGAGCTTCAATATGGCCGTATTCCTGAATTAGAGAAACAACTGGATCTAGCGACTCAAGCTGAAATGCAAGAAATGACATTGCTTCGTAATAAAGTCACTGATGCTGAAATCGCCGTAGTGCTGTCGAAACAAACGGGTATCCCGGTGTCCAAAATGCTAGAGGCTGAGAAAGACAAGCTTCTTAAAATGGAAAGTGCTTTGCATAAGCGAGTTATAGGCCAAGCCGAAGCCGTCGAAGTGGTGTCGAACGCCATTCGCCGTAGCCGTGCGGGTTTGTCTGATCCGAACAAGCCCATTGGTTCTTTCTTATTTCTTGGTCCTACAGGGGTGGGTAAAACAGAACTGTGTAAAACATTAGCGAACTTCATGTTTGATAGTGAAGATGCCATGGTACGTATCGATATGTCTGAGTTCATGGAGAAGCACTCGGTTGCTCGTTTAGTCGGTGCACCTCCGGGTTATGTTGGGTATGAAGAGGGTGGGTATCTAACAGAAGCGGTACGTCGTAAGCCGTATTCGGTAATTTTGTTGGATGAAGTTGAGAAAGCTCACCCAGATGTTTTCAACATTTTATTGCAGGTTCTTGATGATGGGCGCTTAACCGATGGTCAAGGTCGTACTGTAGATTTTAGGAACACGGTAGTCATCATGACATCTAATCTTGGTTCTGCTCGTATTCAGGAGAATTTCAATACGCTGGATTACCAAGGAATAAAAAATGAAGTGATGGAAGTGGTAGGGAAACATTTCCGACCTGAGTTTTTGAACCGTGTTGATGAAAGTGTTGTATTCCATCCATTAGATCAAGAACACATTCAATCAATTGCTTCTATTCAGCTTGAACATTTAAGTAAGCGTATGGAAGGCAGTGGGTATGAACTTGAAGTTTCAGACAAAGCGTTGAAGTTTATTGCTCAAACTGGCTTCGATCCTGTTTATGGTGCAAGGCCTTTGAAACGAGCAATCCAACAAAGTGTTGAGAACCCGTTAGCGAAAGCGATACTTGCTGGCAAAATAAACCCAGATAAGAAAGTACAGCTATTAGTAAACAACGGTAGAATTATCGTGCACCAATAATTTAACTACTAACAATAGGTACGATTGTCGAAACTATGGCCTAATCGTACCTATTTGGGGTGATTTGCTTGAATAATGTTCGAACGGTCACCTATAGCGGATTTTTTTCGTTTTTGGCCTTGTGCAAAGGATTATTCTCTTTATAATGCGCCTCCGTTGCCAAGGGAAACCAAGTGGTTTCAATTGACTAACAAGATGGTAATAAGCATTTAAAGTGCTTTAAAAAACTAGTGAAAAAGTGTTTGACACTGAAATCCAATTCGCTAGAATGACCGTCCACTTATGAGAGGCTCCTTACTAAAAGGAATCTTAAATAAGTAAAGCTCTTTAACAATTTAAACCTATCAATCTGTGTGGGCACTCGTTGATGAATATCAAAACGTTTTATCGTTAGATAAAACAGTTACTTCGGTAACAAATTGATTTCAATGAACTGAGTGACCAATTCAATTTGGTACAGCCTTGAGCTGTTTGATTTTACTTTTTAAAGTGAATACCAAAAAGAGCACAGTCAATTCATTATCTTTCTGTTCCTATTTATTTAAGAAGAGAGGGATAATAGCTTTAGAATTACATGTTTCTGTTCTTTTTCGAAAGAGCGGTAAATATTAGTTTTGAAGTCAGTATTCGTTGAGTCACACCTATTAATTTAGGTAATCAAAACTTTAAATTGAAGAGTTTGATCATGGCTCAGATTGAACGCTGGCGGCAGGCCTAACACATGCAAGTCGAGCGGAAACGACACTAACAATCCTTCGGGTGCGTTAATGGGCGTCGAGCGGCGGACGGGTGAGTAATGCCTAGGAAATTGCCTTGATGTGGGGGATAACCATTGGAAACGATGGCTAATACCGCATGATGCCTACGGGCCAAAGAGGGGGACCTTCGGGCCTCTCGCGTCAAGATATGCCTAGGTGGGATTAGCTAGTTGGTGAGGTAATGGCTCACCAAGGCGACGATCCCTAGCTGGTCTGAGAGGATGATCAGCCACACTGGAACTGAGACACGGTCCAGACTCCTACGGGAGGCAGCAGTGGGGAATATTGCACAATGGGCGCAAGCCTGATGCAGCCATGCCGCGTGTATGAAGAAGGCCTTCGGGTTGTAAAGTACTTTCAGTTGTGAGGAAGGGGGTAACGTTAATAGCGTTATCTCTTGACGTTAGCAACAGAAGAAGCACCGGCTAACTCCGTGCCAGCAGCCGCGGTAATACGGAGGGTGCGAGCGTTAATCGGAATTACTGGGCGTAAAGCGCATGCAGGTGGTTCATTAAGTCAGATGTGAAAGCCCGGGGCTCAACCTCGGAACTGCATTTGAAACTGGTGAACTAGAGTACTGTAGAGGGGGGTAGAATTTCAGGTGTAGCGGTGAAATGCGTAGAGATCTGAAGGAATACCAGTGGCGAAGGCGGCCCCCTGGACAGATACTGACACTCAGATGCGAAAGCGTGGGGAGCAAACAGGATTAGATACCCTGGTAGTCCACGCCGTAAACGATGTCTACTTGGAGGTTGTGGCCTTGAGCCGTGGCTTTCGGAGCTAACGCGTTAAGTAGACCGCCTGGGGAGTACGGTCGCAAGATTAAAACTCAAATGAATTGACGGGGGCCCGCACAAGCGGTGGAGCATGTGGTTTAATTCGATGCAACGCGAAGAACCTTACCTACTCTTGACATCCAGAGAATCCAGCGGAGACGCAGGAGTGCCTTCGGGAGCTCTGAGACAGGTGCTGCATGGCTGTCGTCAGCTCGTGTTGTGAAATGTTGGGTTAAGTCCCGCAACGAGCGCAACCCTTATCCTTGTTTGCCAGCGAGTAATGTCGGGAACTCCAGGGAGACTGCCGGTGATAAACCGGAGGAAGGTGGGGACGACGTCAAGTCATCATGGCCCTTACGAGTAGGGCTACACACGTGCTACAATGGCGCATACAGAGGGCAGCGAGCCAGCGATGGTAAGCGAATCCCAAAAAGTGCGTCGTAGTCCGGATTGGAGTCTGCAACTCGACTCCATGAAGTCGGAATCGCTAGTAATCGTGAATCAGAATGTCACGGTGAATACGTTCCCGGGCCTTGTACACACCGCCCGTCACACCATGGGAGTGGGCTGCAAAAGAAGTAGGTAGTCTAACCTTCGGGAGGACGCTTACCACTTTGTGGTTCATGACTGGGGTGAAGTCGTAACAAGGTAGCCCTAGGGGAACCTGGGGCTGGATCACCTCCTTATACGAAGATAGTCACGATGAGTGTCCACACAGATTGATTAGGTTTAGAAAAGTTAAGAGACGATATTGGGTCTGTAGCTCAGCTGGTTAGAGCGCTCGCCTGATAAGCGGGAGGTCGGTGGTTCAAGTCCACTCAGACCCACCAATATCGACCGAGATGGGGCTATAGCTCAGCTGGGAGAGCGCCTGCCTTGCACGCAGGAGGTCTGCGGTTCGATCCCGCATAGCTCCACCATCTTTAAGGGTTTTTCCCTAAGAATCTTTAAAAATGGTTCCCTTCTTTTAATAGAAGTTGAATCAAGCTCTTTAACAATTTGGAAAGCTGACTGATTACTTAATTGGTTTTCACTTTAAAAAGTGAAATCAAACAGCTCAAAGCTGTGATTAAGTTAATCAAATTTAAAAGTTCTCAATGTTTATCTGCTCTTATTGAATAAGAACAGCATAAACACAACAAACACATTCAAGTGTCTTGTATTCGAATGATCAGAAATGATTGTTCATTTTTTGATTCTACTTTTTATTAAAAAGTGGAAACAAAAAGTAAATTGAGTCCGGCAAACAGTCATTGAGAATTAACCCTTCTTAATGACAACCAAAAACCTTGGTTGCTTTTTGTCTTCACTTTCTAAAAGTGAAAGCAAATTTGTATCATACACAAGACCCTTTCGGGTTGTATGGTTAAGTGACTAAGCGTACACGGTGGATGCCTTGGCAGTCAGAGGCGATGAAAGACGTAATAACTTGCGATAAGCCCAGATTAGGTAGTAATAACCTTTTGAGTCTGGGATTTCTGAATGGGGAAACCCACGTGCATAAGCACGTATCTTGTTGTGAATACATAGCAACAGGAGGCAAACCGGGGGAACTGAAACATCTAAGTACCCCGAGGAAGAGAAATCAACCGAGATTCCGAAAGTAGCGGCGAGCGAAATTGGATTAGCCCTTAAGCTTTTAATGATGCAGGTGAAGCCTCTGGAAAGTGGCGCAGTAAAGGGTGATAGCCCCGTAACCGACACATCATCATCAGTGAAATCGAGTAAGGCGGGACACGTGATATCCTGTCTGAATATGGGGGGACCATCCTCCAAGGCTAAATACTACTGACTGACCGATAGTGAACCAGTACCGTGAGGGAAAGGCGAAAAGAACCCCTGTGAGGGGAGTGAAATAGAACCTGAAACCGTGTACGTACAAGCAGTAGGAGCACCTTCGTGGTGTGACTGCGTACCTTTTGTATAATGGGTCAGCGACTTAATTTTAGTAGCAAGGTTAACCGTTTAGGGGAGCCGTAGGGAAACCGAGTCTTAACTGGGCGTACAGTTGCTAGGATTAGACCCGAAACCAGGTGATCTAGCCATGGGCAGGTTGAAGGTTGAGTAACATCAACTGGAGGACCGAACCGACTAATGTTGAAAAATTAGCGGATGACTTGTGGCTAGGGGTGAAAGGCCAATCAAACCTGGAGATAGCTGGTTCTCCCCGAAAGCTATTTAGGTAGCGCCTCGGACGAATACTACTGGGGGTAGAGCACTGTTAAGGCTAGGGGGTCATCCCGACTTACCAACCCTTTGCAAACTCCGAATACCAGTAAGTACTATCCGGGAGACACACGGCGGGTGCTAACGTCCGTCGTGGAGAGGGAAACAACCCAGACCGCCAGCTAAGGTCCCAAAGTATAGCTAAGTGGGAAACGATGTGGGAAGGCTCAGACAGCCAGGATGTTGGCTTAGAAGCAGCCATCATTTAAAGAAAGCGTAATAGCTCACTGGTCGAGTCGGCCTGCGCGGAAGATGTAACGGGGCTAAGCTATACACCGAAGCTGCGGCTACGTACCTTAGGGTGCGTGGGGTAGGGGAGCGTTCTGTAAGCCGTTGAAGGTGGTCTGTAAGGGCTGCTGGAGGTATCAGAAGTGCGAATGCTGACATGAGTAACGATAAAGGGAGTGAAAAACTCCCTCGCCGGAAGACCAAGGGTTCCTGTCCAACGTTAATCGGGGCAGGGTAAGTCGACTCCTAAGGCGAGGCCGAAAGGCGTAGTCGATGGGAAACGGGTTAATATTCCCGTACTTCTTACAATTGCGATGGGGGGACGGAGAAGGCTAGGTGGGCCTGGCGACGGTTGTCCAGGTTCAAGTATGTAGGCGGAAGGTTTAGGTAAATCCGGACTTTCTTAACGCTGAGATACGATGTCGAGCACCTACGGGTGTGAAGTCATTGATGCCATGCTTCCAGGAAAAGCCTCTAAGCTTCAGATTGTAAGGAATCGTACCCCAAACCGACACAGGTGGTCGGGTAGAGAATACCAAGGCGCTTGAGAGAACTCGGGTGAAGGAACTAGGCAAAATGGTACCGTAACTTCGGGAGAAGGTACGCTCTTATCAGTGAAGTCCCTTGCGGATGGAGCAGACGAGAGTCGCAGATACCAGGTGGCTGCAACTGTTTATTAAAAACACAGCACTGTGCAAAATCGTAAGATGACGTATACGGTGTGACGCCTGCCCGGTGCCGGAAGGTTAATTGATGGGGTTAGACTTCGGTCGAAGCTCTTGATCGAAGCCCCGGTAAACGGCGGCCGTAACTATAACGGTCCTAAGGTAGCGAAATTCCTTGTCGGGTAAGTTCCGACCTGCACGAATGGCGTAATGATGGCCACGCTGTCTCCACCCGAGACTCAGTGAAATTGAAATCGCTGTGAAGATGCAGTGTACCCGCGGCTAGACGGAAAGACCCCGTGAACCTTTACTACAGCTTGGCACTGAACATTGAACCTACATGTGTAGGATAGGTGGGAGACTATGAAATTGCGTCGCTAGATGTGATGGAGTCGTCCTTGAAATACCACCCTTGTAGTTTTGATGTTCTAACGTTGGCCCCTGAATCGGGGTTACGGACAGTGCCTGGTGGGTAGTTTGACTGGGGCGGTCTCCTCCCAAAGAGTAACGGAGGAGCACGAAGGTGGGCTAAACACGGTTGGACATCGTGTGGTTAGTGCAATGGCATAAGCCCGCTTGACTGCGAGAATGACAATTCGAGCAGGTGCGAAAGCAGGTCATAGTGATCCGGTGGTTCTGAATGGAAGGGCCATCGCTCAACGGATAAAAGGTACTCCGGGGATAACAGGCTGATACCGCCCAAGAGTTCATATCGACGGCGGTGTTTGGCACCTCGATGTCGGCTCATCACATCCTGGGGCTGAAGTCGGTCCCAAGGGTATGGCTGTTCGCCATTTAAAGTGGTACGCGAGCTGGGTTTAGAACGTCGTGAGACAGTTCGGTCCCTATCTGCCGTGGGCGTTGGAAAATTGAAAGGGGCTGCTCCTAGTACGAGAGGACCGGAGTGGACGAACCTCTGGTGTTCGGGTTGTCATGCCAATGGCATTGCCCGGTAGCTACGTTCGGAATCGATAAGCGCTGAAAGCATCTAAGCGCGAAGCGAGCCTTGAGATGAGTTTTCCCTGGCACTATAAGTGTCCTAAAGGGTTGTCGTAGACTACGACGTTGATAGGCAGGGTGTGTAAGTGCTGCGAGGCATTGAGCTAACCTGTACTAATTGCCCGTGAGGCTTAACCATACAACACCCAAGGGGTTTTGTGGACTCAAAGAAAGACCAGACCTTGAATGAGTTTGAAGAGATAGACTTTTAAATCAGTTTTCCGAATTATTAATTGTCGCTGAGGCGTCAATTAAACAGAATTTGCTTGGCGACCATAGCATTGTGGACCCACCTGATTCCATGCCGAACTCAGTAGTGAAACACAATAGCGCCGATGGTAGTGTGGGGCTTCCCCATGTGAGAGTAGGACATCGCCAGGCTTTAAATTAAATCTTTAGGTTGACCGACCTGGAGATATGGACGCTCACTTAGTGAGTTGACCACTGCGGAGTGGTAGTTCAGTTGGTTAGAATACCGGCCTGTCACGCCGGGGGTCGCGGGTTCGAGTCCCGTCCACTCCGCCACTTATTCAGAGTTTCAGCTCTTTAAAACTGAAATAGGGGTGTAGCTCCAATTGGCAGAGCAGCGGATTCCAAATCCGCGTGTTGGGAGTTCGAATCTCTCCACCCCTGCCATATTTAAGGCTCTAGTCGAAAGACTGGAGCCTTTTTACTTTTTGGTGCTGAAACATGTCATTAGTAGAGCAGCGGATTCCCCCGATTTACCAAAACAGCGCGTGTTGGGAGTTCGAATCTCTCCACCCCTGCCATATTAAGGCTCTAGCAGAAATGCTGGAGCCTTTTTTATTTCTATTGTTTCAAAACTCGTTTCCTTCCATTTTCTCATTATAAAATGCCTCTTTTTCGCCAAAAATTACATTCAATACGTATATGTTTTCTGATGGCGACTAGTATGAAAAGTAGAGTTCATTCATTTGGAATAGTTATGAGGTTACTTTATACATCGGCTCTTATTTTTTATTCGCTTGCCGTATCGGCAACTCCGTGGGAAAAAGAAAAAAGCCCGACAAGAAATTCAACCTCATCAATAGGAAGTTATGCCAATGGTTGCCTCGATGGCGCACAGGCCCTACCGATTCACGGGGAGGGTTATCAAATTATTCGCCCTCAGCGAGAGCGCTACTATGGCCATACTGAAGCCATTCAGTTTATTGAAAGGCTAGGTATAATTACAAGCGAGCAACTCAACACCAACTTGTTAGTTGGCGATATTTCACTACCTCGAGGGGGCCGCTTCTCATCTGGTCATTCAAGTCACCAGACTGGGTTGGATATTGATATATGGTTGAGGTTAACCAGTAAGAGGCTTACTAAGAATGAACTTGCTGTCCCTAAGCCTGTGAGCGTTGTGGATCTTACTAACTACAAACTGCGTAAATCTAATTGGACCGATGATCACTTTCAAGTGATTCGCTATGCAGCGAAAGATGAAAAAGTGGTGCGTATTTTTGTTCACCCTGTCATTAAACAGGCCCTTTGTGATCAAGATAGCTCTGATGTTAATGATAGATCTTGGTTAGGTAAAATAAGACCTTGGTGGGGGCATCATTCTCACTTCCATGTTCGTTTAAAGTGCCCGGAAGGCAGTTCAAACTGTATAGCTCAAGCAAGGCCTCCTAAAGGTGATGGTTGTGGGTATGAATTAGCAAGCTGGGCTCCGAAAACTGTGCCAGATCCATCCCAAAAAGTAGCGAAAAAGAAGAAAAGAAAGAAAGTTAAAGTGATGCCTAGTCAGTGTTTGGCTTTAATATCAAATCAGTAATCTGAGTTTGGTCGATCATCTAAGCGTTAATGACGCACTCGTATTTTCGTCTAAGATGTAGGGGAAATGTCACTCGATTATTTGAGTTTATAAACATAAAATGGAATTTGTGACAGATATGAGTCGAGAGTATTTTATCTGATGTCTCTATCTCAGGTGAAAATTGACGAGAATAGCTTGAGTATCAGCATGAGAAAGAGGGGGCAAAGTATCTCTGCAAAGTACTGGATAAAAAAGGTTCAACTCAATGATTCAGTTGAACCTTTTATCTGTCAGGTTAAGCCTTGAATGATGACGAACTTTTCAAGTAACTCGTCATCAGTTTCAATATGATTTGGGTCAGTGATAATGCATTTGGTAATGGGGCACACTGATTGACATGTTGGCTTTTCATAGTGACCTTTACACTCAGTACATAAATCAGGATCGATCTCAAAGATTCTGTCGCCCATAGTGATTGCACCATTTGGGCATTCTGGGTCACACATATCGCAGTTGATGCACTTGTCAGTTATTAGTAGAGCCATCTATCTTTCCAAAATAAACGTTATTTACCTGATGCATTACGCGTATCTTGGCCTTTGTTCAAGTTGCGCATTAACAAACCGTACTGTAAGTCTAAATCTGTTGGTACAGGGATAAATACAAAGTGACCGTTGCCTTTCGCATCGTCTACAGCTTCAGATTTACGATTTTCCATGACTTCTAATTTGAAGACAACGTTACCTTTCGGTGTCATCATCTCTAAGCTATCGCCTAATAGGAATTTATTCTTCACTTCGACTTCCGCTAGGTCACCACGGCGCTTACCTGTGAACTCACCTACGAATTGTTGAGTATCAGAGATAGAGTAACCGTACTCGTAGTTTTGGTATGTGTCGTGTGTATGACGGCGTAGGAAGCCCTCAGTGTAGCCACGGTGAGCTAGGCTCTCTAGCGTACCCATTAGGCTTTCATCAAATGGTTTGCCTGCTACAGCATCGTCGATAGCTTTACGGTAAACTTGTGCTGTACGTGCACAGTAGTAGAAAGACTTAGTACGGCCTTCGATTTTAAGCGAGTGAACACCCATTTTCGTTAGTCGCTCAACGTGTTGGATTGCACGAAGGTCTTTCGAGTTCATGATGTAAGTACCATGCTCATCTTCAAACGCGGCCATTTTTTCTTCTGGCTTGTGTGACTCAGAAAGTAACACAACTTCATCTGTTGGTTTGCCAAGACCTAGTGTGTTGTCTGGACGCTCATCTTGAACTTCAATGTCTTGCGTTTCTACTTCTTGAATAGCAACACCTGTCGGATTTACTTCAACGATCTGACCGTTTTCGTCTTCTTTCGCAGCTTCTGTCTTGTATTCCCAACGACAAGCGTTCGTGCAAGTACCTTGGTTTGGGTCGCGTTTGTTCATGTAACCAGAAAGCAGGCATCGACCAGAGTACGCCATGCAAAGTGCACCGTGCACAAAAATCTCCAACTCAGTTTCTGGGCAGTGTTCGCGAATCTCTTCGATCTCTTCAAGAGATAGCTCTCGAGATAGGATCACACGCTCAACGCCTTGAGTTGACCAGAACTTAACGGTTGCCCAGTTTACTGCGTTTGCTTGAACAGAAAGGTGGATTGGCATCTCAGGGAATGCTTCACGAACCATCATGATAAGGCCAGGATCCGACATAATAAGCGCATCTGGGCCCATCTCAACAATTGGCTTAAGGTCGCGAATGAACGTTTTTAATTTAGAGTTGTGAGGCTGAATGTTACATACAACATATAACTTTTTGCCTTGAGCATGAGCTTCATCGATACCGATTTGTAGGTTTTCGTGATTGAACTCGTTGTTACGAACGCGAAGGCTGTAACGTGGCTGGCCTGCGTATACAGCATCAGCGCCGTAAGCGAATGCGTAACGCATGTTTTTGAGGCTTCCTGCCGGTGATAATAGTTCCGGTACAAATGGTTTTTGTGTCGTCATTGCTTCGTTCTCTAGTCTGATCTCAAGTCAGGTTGATACCACCAAGTGATATCAAAGGGGCGCAAATTTTACGCTAAAATGAGTTGGGTTGATAGCCCTAAAGATAACAATGGTATTAAGAAGAGAGCGGAGCTGGAGGAAATACGGCAAGGTAGCTGGGAATTAAGCTCAGGTGCTGTTGACACCTGGGCTTCAAATTTCATGAATTAAGCGTTAGGTTGAGTTAACCCGCCGAGTGACTCGAATAGATTTGGAAGGAACACGCTGAACTCGCCACACAGTAGTGAGAAGTCTGCATCAAAGCGCGCTGCTTGATCTTCGCGAGGAATGTCGTCGTTCTCATCTTTTAGTTCGTCACTGAATTTCAGGCGCTTGATGCTGCCATCTTCAGCAAGAATGAACTCAATGCGATCTTGCCAGTTGATCAGAAGCTTAGTGACCACTTTGTTGGCTTCGATGTGGTTTTTAATCTCATCAGCTTCTAGTTCTTGTTTCTTAACACGAACGATACCGCCGTCTTCTTGGATTGATTTAAGCTCTGCTTCATCGAGCATAGTGATACCTTTAGGTGTATCACCAGATTTCACCCACTCTGTCAGAGTCGTTTCAATCGCTTGCTCTGGAATAGCAGGCACTACTGGCAAGCTACCCATAGTTTTACGTAGTAATGCTAGTACGTCTTCTGCTTTTTTGTAGCTGCTCGCATCAACGACAATGAAACCCTCTTTTGGCATGATCAGCGCGTAAGTGAAATTACTGCGGCTGAATGCACGAGGAAGCAGATCAATGATGATGTCTTCTTTTAGGTTGTCTTTCTCTTTCTTTTTAAGAGGTGTTCCCGATTCTGCCTCAAGCGTTTCTACTTTTGCGTTCAGTGACTCTTTGATCACAGAAGCAGGTAGCATTTTCTCTTCTTTCTTTGCACAGATTAGAATGCGGTTTTCTGAGACGTGCGTCATCATATCGCCATGTTTACCCATTGCGTGTACCCAACCAAATTTCTGTTTGTCTTGGCTACCACAAGGAGTAAAGCGGAATTCTTCAAGTTGTTTCTCTAGCTGATCTGCATTGAAATCAATATCACGGTTGAAGCGATAGACTAGGCAATTTTTAAACCACATAAATATTTCTCATACCTTTTTAGAAGTGCCTCATGATATGAGATCTAATTCGATTTGTCCCTAGCTCTGTATCAAAACTTACAAAGTGAAATGTTTGAGACAGTTATATGAAAATTTGTTTTCAAAGGTCACAAAAGTGTCATAATTAACTCAGATAATGCAATGCGTTGATTACTTATAAAGGCTATTCAATTATGTCGAGAAGGATTCTGGTCGTTGAAGATGAAGCACCAATTCGTGAGATGTTGTGTTTCGTGCTTGAACAAAAAGGCTACCAAGCAGTAGAGGCTGAAGATTACGATACAGCGGTAAATAAGCTATGTGAACCTTTCCCAGATCTAGTGTTACTAGATTGGATGCTACCTGGTGGTAGCGGGATAAACTTTATCAAGCATATGAAGCGTGAAGAGTTAACTCGCAACATCCCTGTGGTGATGCTGACAGCTCGTGGTGAAGAAGAAGATAAAGTTCGTGGCTTAGAAGTTGGCGCTGACGATTACATTACCAAACCATTTTCACCAAAAGAGTTAGTAGCTCGCCTGAAAGCAGTTATTCGCCGTGTAACACCAACCGCACTGGAAGATGTGATTGATGTACAAGGTCTTAAACTAGACCCAGTCTCGCATCGCGTTACAGCAAGCGAAGGTCCCGTTGATATGGGACCGACAGAATTTAAAATGTTGCACTTCTTTATGACGCACCAAGAGCGTGTATACAGCCGAGAGCAGCTACTTAACAACGTTTGGGGTACGAATGTTTACGTTGAAGACCGCACCGTTGATGTGCATATTCGACGCCTACGTAAAGCGCTTGAATCGGCAGGTCACGATAAGCTAATTCAAACGGTTCGCGGCGCGGGTTACCGTTTTTCTACAAAAGCTTAATGTGGCTTCGCTGCAGTCTACGGAGTCCTGAATGGTTGAAAAGTTAACCTGGAAAAAGCTGGTTTGGGAACTGGTTTTTTTTTACGCACCATGGATTTTAGTCGGATGGGTATTCGGTTATTTATCTTGGTTACTGCTGGCTGCTACGGTATTGCAGCTCGGCTGGCATCTACATAATCAAATGCGTTTGTCCGCATGGTTGTGGGATGAGAAGCGTCTAACACCACCTTCAGGCTCAGGAAACTGGGAATCTCTGTTTAACGGTATTTACCGTATGCAACAGAGACAGCGTCGTAAAAGAAAAGAGCTGACCAACCTGATCCGCCGTTTTCGAAACGGTGCTGAATCTTTACCCGATGCCGTTGTGGTGTTTCGCGGTGAAGGGAATATTGTTTGGTGTAACAAGCTCGCTCAATATTTGTTGGGCTTTCGTTGGCCGGACGATTCTGGGCAACCGATCTCGAATCTGATTCGTACGCCAGACTTTATTAAGTATCTGAACAAGCAAGATTTCTCTGAGCCATTAGAGATGCCTTCGCCTCTGAACGTGGAGCGTATGCTTGAGTTACGTATTGTGCCTTATACCGAAGGTGAACACCTGATGGTAGTGCGTGATGTGACTCAACTAAAACAGCTAGAAGGCATGCGTCGTAACTTCTTTGCTAACGTTTCTCACGAATTGCGCACTCCAATGACCGTACTTCAAGGTTATCTTGAAATGACGGAAGATCCAGACATGATCGTCGGCCCGATGTGGACCAAGGCGCATGGTGTGATGACAGAACAATTGAATCGCATGAACAGTTTGGTGAACCAACTACTGACTCTTTCAAAAATAGAAGCGGCGCCAATGCACGAGCTAGACGAAGTCGTCAATGTACCGGCGATGCTCGAAGTTCTTGAAAAAGAAGCGGCGAGCTTAAGTGGTGACTGTGGGCACAAACTTGAGTTTGATATCGATACGAGTTTACGAGTATTAGCCGATGAAGACCAGTTGAGAAGTGCGATATCGAATCTGGTTTATAACGCGGTGAAATACACACCACCGGGCGCTACGGTTAGGGTTCGTTGGTACCAGACCAGTCAAGGCGCGTGTTTGGATGTGTCAGACACTGGAGATGGTATTGAACCTCAACACTTACATAGACTGACAGAACGCTTTTATCGGGTCGATAAGGCGCGTTCACGTGATACCGGCGGCAGTGGTTTAGGGCTCGCTATCGTTAAGCATGCGCTAAGTCATCATGATTCCCATTTAGAAATTCAAAGTGAAGTGGGTGTTGGTAGCCGTTTCCATTTCACGTTACCAAATAGATTAACCGTGTCATGAGTTGTTTAGTACGCAGGGTGCGTTTCTTAGTCAGTTCGTTGTTAGCATTTGCTTTGGTTCACACTGCTTATGCGGAACAGAGCGTCAAGCCTCTTCCCGATTATTCCAAGGTTCCAGGTATTTCGGGAAGTTTGTTGTCGGTAGGTTCAGATACCTTAGCGGGCATGACAACGTTGTGGGTTGAAGAGTTCAAATCTTACTATCCGAACGTGAATGCTCAGGTCCAAGCTTCAGGCTCGGCGACGGCCCCTCCAGCTTTAACAGAAGGTACAGCTCACCTTGGACCAATGAGTCGTCCGATGCGCTTACGAGAAATTGAAGCGTTCGAAAGAGAGCATGGCTATAAGCCTACCGCGCTCAGAGTCGCTATCGATGCGATTGGCGTGTTCGTACACAAAGATAACCCGATCAAAGGGCTCAACTTCCGTCAGATAGATGGCATTTTCTCGGAGACTTTACGCTGCGGTGGTGTTAGGAATATCGAAAATTGGCGAGAGTTAGGTATTAAACAACCTTGGGCAAAGCATCGCTTCCAACTGTTTGGGCGAAACTCGGTGTCTGGTACTTATGGTTACTTTAAGCAGAATGCTTTGTGCGGTGGTGATTTCAAGAATCGAGTCAATGAGCAGCCGGGTTCAGCTTCTGTTGTTCAATCTGTTGCTTTGTCGATCAGCGGCATTGGATACACAGGCATTGGCTATCGTGTTGCGGGGGTGAGACAGGTGCCTGTGGTTAAGACGGGTGATCAATATGTACACGCAACAAGAGAAAACATCCTAAGTGGCGCTTATCCGCTTTCGCGCTTCTTGTATGTTTATGTGAATAAACACCCAAACAAGCCGCTTTCTCCGGTCGAGCAAGAGTTCTTAACCTTTATCTTTTCTAAACAAGGTCAAGAGTTGGTGGAAAAAGACGGCTACGTTTCTATTCCTCACGAATACGCCAAACAAGAACTCGCAAAAGTAGGGCTTTGAGCTCCCGATTGGCAATTACGCTTTTTGATTATCATCGAAGCTTAGTTGCCATTCAGCATTACTCCACAGTTCCTGTTCTGCGGCTAAGTCCGCCGCTAATAACTTATTCTCATCAAGCCAATCACCATCGGCACCACAAATCTTCCAATGGTCTTTATCGATGACTTCAATGCGCGTTTTTAAACGAGCAGTATCGTTGCGTTGACCATTGAGAATGATGGATAGACGTAATATGCGAATTAAGCTGATCAAGTGCTTACTCTTAAATAAATTCAGTTCAGGCATGTCTTGAAGCTTAAGGGCTTTGCGCTGGAAGCGAGCTAATATCGACATGACCATTTGTTGCTCGCTGTTAAAGCCTGGCATATTGGTATGCTCAAGAAGATACGCAGAGTGCTTATGGAAGCCTGAGAAGCTGATACTCAGTCCGACCTCGTGTAATAGAGCACTCCATTCAAGCAGTTCAAACAGCTGACTTTTTTTCTTAATGCATAGCTCATCGCAGAGCTGATGTAAGAACTCGCTTGCTTGTTCTTTTACGCGAGTCGCGTGGTCGAAATCAACGGAGTGTTTGGCTGCTAGGTTTTCTGTAGTTCGCATGCGAATGTCCGAACGCTGAAAGCGATCTTCCATCTCATAGAGCAAGCCTTCACGAAGCGCACCGTCTGAAAAGTGCATCTCTTTGACTGAAAGAGCCATGAATATCGCAGTGAGGATAGCCACTCCGCCAGCAAAAACGGGTTGGCGCTCCTCTGTGAGTCCTTTGAGTTTTATCTCTTCAATAGTGTCGTGTTCGCACAATACATCAATTAAATGGCCTAATCGCTTTTCAGTAATAATGGCATCTTCATAGCCCATTCCGACCAAGACTTCTTTGATTGCTTTGATGGTTCCTGAGGAGCCAAGAGCTGCATCCCAGCCTTTATTTTTGTATTTAGCGGCTAGAGGCTCTAGACGTTGTTGAGCTGCAATGATGGCCTTAGAGAAGTTCTTGCGAGAGAGTTTCCCATTCGAGAAGTATCGCTGTGTAAAGCTCACGCAGCCCATCTGTTTACTGTTGACGAGCTTTGCCTCAAACCCTTTGCCGATAATCAATTCGGTACTGCCACCGCCAATATCCACAACTAATTTCGAATCTGACTCTGGCTGTGTGTGAGCTACGCCTAAATAGATAAGTCGCGCTTCTTCTTCCCCGGGAATTACTTCGATAGGAAAAGGAAGCACCTCACGAGCACGCTGGATAAAAATATGAGCGTTGTTTGCTTGGCGGAGTGTGTGGGTGGCAGCAATACGAACGTTTTCGACTTCAAAGCCTTGTAAGCGCTCGGCAAACATAGCGAGACACTCTAAACCACGCTCGATGGCTGCATTGCTTAGGTTTGATTGGTCATCGAGGCCAGAGCCAAGCCTGACTCTTTGCTTATGTCGGCTGACAAGTTGCAATTCTTGCCCTATGACTTTAGCCACAACCATGTGAAAGCTATTAGAGCCTAAATCGATGGCTGCAACGTGTTTGATAGGTAGTGGGGATACCGCCTCAAGTGAGCCGGTATTACTGGATTCTTCTGGCGTATTGGCCTTGGTTTTTTTAGCTTGGCTCATCGTGAGATTGTTGTTCCCTAGCTTTTCGAGTCTGTTTCTCTACCTGCTTGAGGTAATCATAGATGGCGACTTGTGAGCGGCGTTTTTTACGGTTACCACGAGGGACGTAAGCGTTGCTCATCTCTTTGTCTATCCACCTTGCTTTAACTGTATCGGTAAAATGAATATTTACAATGTCGATGATGCGTTGTTTCAAACGTTCATCACGGATTGGCGCTGCGACTTCAATACGGTGGTCGATGTTTCGTGTCATCCAATCCGCCGATGAGATAAACACCTTAGGGTCGCCATCGTTATGTGTAATCAAAACGCGTGGGTGCTCTAGGAATCGGTCGATGATACTGATGATTTCAATGTTCTCGCTGATGCCTTCTACTCCCGGAACCAGTGAGCACATACCTCGTATGATCATACGAATTTTGACTCCAGCATTGCTTGCACCATAAAGTTTGTTGATCAGCCCTTTGTCGACTAAGTTGTTCACCTTCAATGTGATTTCTGCTTTCTTGCCGGACTTGGCATTGGCAGTTTCTGTATCGATAAGACGGTAAAGTTTTTTACGTGAATTACGTGGCGACACAATTAAGTGGTCAAACTTTACAGGGCGGTAAGGGTTCTCAATATACCCAAAGACATTACGCACCTCGTTAGTTAGCTCTTGATCGGCGGTGAGCAGTGAGAAGTCTGTGTAAATTCTTGCTGTCTTTTCATGGAAGTTACCCGTACCGATATGCGCGTAATAAGTAATTTCTTCACCTTCTCGGCGGCTGATAAGAAGTAACTTAGAGTGGATCTTCAAACCTGTAGCACCAAAGATTACGTGAACGCCAGCGTCAGTTAGAATTTTTGACCATTCGATATTGGCTTCCTCATCGAATCGAGCTTGAAGTTCAACCACCACAGTTACGTTTTTCCCATTGTGAACCGCATCAATCAACGAGTTCATTAACTGAGAGTTTTTCGCTACACGATAGATGTTGATCTTGATACCGATGACTTTTGGATCAAATGAAGCCTGACGAACCAACTCAGCTATGTGATCAAAGGTATGGTATGGATAGTTTAACAAGATATCTTGATTCTTGATGGCATCAAAACTGTTATCAAACCCATCAAAGTCGGCGCATGACATAGGGGGTAACGGCTTGTTTTCTAAGTATTCACGACCAACATTCGGGAAACCAATGAAATCTTTAAAATTATGGTAACGACCACCAGGAATCAGGTTGTCGTAGTTAGAGATCCCTAATTTGCCACACAAGAAATCCAGCATATTTTTCGGCATTGTGTGTTCGTAAACAAAACGCACGGGCATTGCACTGAGCCTTTGAGCGACACCTTCCGACATTTGTTCTAGCAAACTATGTTCGACTTCATGACTAAGATCGTATTCGGCATCACGTGTCATTTTCATCGCGTGACAGTTGAGTTGATCGTATTCAAAAAAGCCTTTAAATAGGTCATCAATGCAGTATCTGATGATGTTATCAAGTAAGATGATGGTCTTGCGGCGCTTTCCTTTCTGCTCTGGAACCATGACAAAGCGCGGAAGGTGATCGGTCGGTATCTCTATGACGGCGTATTTGGATTGCTGCTCTTTTTGAAGTTCGACGGTCAGGTAGGCATATTCATCTTTTAAGAATTGAAGCACATTAATCTCGTCGGTCATCAAAAGGGGAGTAATGTGTGGAAGTACTTCTTTCTTAAAGTATTTTCTTATCCATTTCTTTTGAGGGTCATTCAGTTGCGTCTCGTTGACCAAGAAAATTCGTCGCCTTGCCATCTCTAGAATAAGCTCATTGTAGAGTTCATCAAAACGCTGGTTTAGCTTAAACGCTTTGGTTTGCATCTTGGTAAGCAAATGCTTTGAGTTATCGTGGATCCCACGTTCTTGGTTGATCAAAATACGACGTTTAACGTCAGAGAATCGAACTTTGTAAAACTCGTCTAGGTTATTAGAAAAGATCCCAAGAAATCGCACTCTTTCGATAAGAGGCACCGTTTTGTCCGCTGATTCTTGTAAAACTCTCTCGTTAAAGGAGAGCCAACTGAGTTCTTTTTCTATATAGAGTTTTTCAGCGTTCATAATCCATCCTAGACATCTTAAAGAGTGTGAGATTACTCAAATTGTAAAAATGAGCAGAGTATGCTGTTTTTGTTACGGTATTATTTCACTCTACAGTTTCAACAAAACTTACTATTCTTTTCAGTTGTTTAATGTGAGTTGTAATATAATTGTCATGTAAACGAAATATTATGATATTAGCTCAAAAAAGGTAGATAGACAGATGACCGCAGCCGAAATTTCATTGAAAAAACGAGATAAAAAAAGATGGTTGAAAGACCGTCTTATGCGTTTTGCAGTGACGTTAGGTGGTGTTAGCGTATTGGCGGCACTGGTTCTTATCTTTATTTACCTAGCGATGGTTATTCTTCCTATCTTTGCTGACTCAAGTTTAGAGACAGATCAAAAAGTCCAACCTGTGATAGTGCAAGATCCAATTACAATGACGATCGATGAATATGGTCAACATGCTTTAGTGATCGATCGCGATGGTTCGGTAGATTATTGGACTCTTGATAATACTCAATCGACTCCATACTTCTCAGCGTCAATTATTGAAGACTCGGTTGCGTTTGCTCGAAGCGCGCCCTCAGACAATTGGTTCGCCTTTGCTAATCGCCAAGGCCAAGTGCAGTTGTTTCAGCCGAAGTTCTTAAAGCCTCTTGCCGTAAGAAAAGGTCAAGCTGATAGCCCTCGCATCAACTACCTTCAACTCAACGGTAAACCGTTTGAATTTTTAGATGACATCGCTTTGAGTAGTGGCTTGAGCGTTGAAAAGCTAACATTTGCGACCGACAATAGTCTTCTGACGCTGGTGGCTCAGCTGTCCAATAACCGCATTCTAATAAAATGGTACCAAGCGTCATTGACTGGTGAGTATTCAGAGGTCAACTCACAATGGTTATCTAAAGAGTTTGGACTGCAAGACCAGCTTTTAATGACGCCTAACGGGCACACTCTATACCTTCGAAACGCCTCTGATCTTACGATTTTAACCACGGGAGCGAACGAGTTCTCGGTTAGGGAAGTGATCGACTTAAGTTTAGGTGATGAGCTGCATTCCGTTAAGAGTATTGACTTGTTGTCCGGTGCTTATTCTCTGCTCGTGAGTCATTTTGATGGGCGAGTCTCTCAATGGTTTGATGTATTGAGCAATGAGCAGCGTAACTTGACTCACATTCGAGACTTTAAGCTGCCTTCAGAGGTTCAATTCTTACTGCCTGATACGTATCGCAAAGGCTTTTACAGTTTCTATCAGAATGGCACGATTCAAAGCCACTATACGACCAGTGAAAAGTTATCTCTGTTTGAGAAAGCTTATAAGAAGTCGCCACAACTCGCGGCCATGTCTGCGAATGAACTTCACCTCGCGACACTGAGTGATGGCGTTATTAGTCTTGCTTTAGTCGATAATCCATACCCAGAGATATCTTTTTCATCGTTATGGCAAAAGGTTTGGTACGAGAGCTACCCAGAGCCTCAATATGTGTGGCAGTCCACTTCGGCAAATGATGATTTTGAAGGGAAATTCAGCTTAGTTCCTCTGACTTTTGGCACACTTAAGGCCGCACTGTTTGCGATGATGTTCGCGGTGCCTATTGCGGTACTTGGCGCTATTTACACCGCTTACTTTATGACTCCAAAGATGCGTCGAGTGGTAAAACCTTCGATTGAATTAATGGAAGCATTGCCGACAGTTATCATCGGGTTTGTAGCGGGTTTGTGGTTTGCTCCTATCGTGGAAACGCATTTAACGGCTATTGTCTCACTGTTATTGGTGCTACCTCTTAGCACGTTGGTTGTTGGTTTAATTTGGTACTGCTTACCACACGATTGGGTGAGCCGTTTTCCTAATGGTTGGCATGCACTGATTCTGGTTCCTGTTTTGATTGTGACCACTGTGATCGTGCTTAACTTGGGTGGGAAAATTGAATCGTTGTTGTTTGCTGGTGATATCAAGCTCTTTTTAAACCACCATGGGATCGATTTTGACCAACGTAACGCTCTTGTGATTGGGTTCGCGATGGGCTTCGCTGTTATCCCAACCATTTTCACTATCGCAGAAGACGCTATTTTCTCGGTGCCTAAGCACTTGTCGGATGGTTCTTTGGCGCTAGGCGCCACACCTTGGCAAACCCTTATTTATGTTGTGCTGCTTACTGCAAGTCCCGGAATTTTCTCTG
The DNA here is from genome assembly GCF_024347655.1 of Vibrio toranzoniae. Taxonomy (NCBI): domain Bacteria; kingdom Pseudomonadati; phylum Pseudomonadota; class Gammaproteobacteria; order Vibrionales; family Vibrionaceae; genus Vibrio; species Vibrio toranzoniae. Next base: position 622,847 of record NZ_AP025514.1, read on the forward strand.
CAATCATGATGGGGTTGGGTAGAGCGGTTGGTGAGACCATGATCGTGCTGATGGCGACCGGTAATACGCCTATCATGGATTGGAATATTCTTGAGGGGATGCGAACGCTATCTGCGACGATTGCTGTTGAGCTTCCTGAATCAGAGGTTGGCAGCCCTCACTTTAGATTGTTGTTCCTAGCTGCGTTACTTCTATTCGTCTTTACCTTCGCCGTGAACTCGATTGCGGAATGGGTAAGACAAAGGCTGCGAGATAAATACCGTGCTTTATAATTTTTATCAGAATCGTCAATCGCAACCAGTAAGAGAGCTTCTTCATGTTTAAGTGGATTAAATCGGGATCTCCTTGGATATGGTTAACTGGTGGTGCCGTTAGTATTAGTATGCTGTCGGTACTTGGCCTGATCTTATTTATTGGCTGGAAAGGGTTAACCTATTTCTGGCCTGCGCCCCTGTACCAATGGCAAGTGAATGAAACAGAAAGTCTTGCAAATGTGCCATTTCAGCATCAAGAGATGGCAAAGAACCGTTTAATCGGTCAACTCTATGATCGTAAATACATTCCGGTTGAACAACTGTCGAATGTGCAAGATAAGAAGTTGCCGCAAGAGATTATTGATAAAGGGGCAGTTCGACGTCTTAGTATCAAAATTGCTAACCGCGAACTGTACCCTGCGGATTTCGTATCTATTCTTGAGGTGAACCTTAAAGAACCAACCACACCAGAAGAGTGGGCTGTGATCGAGCGTAGCCGCGGTGGGTACTTCTTCGGAAAGCCGGTTGGCTTTAGGAGTGCTGACGGTGTTCTAACCGATGATATCGAGAAAGAACTGGTTGAAGGCTTAACTCACGCCGACACGCTGCGTGATGAAATTAAAAAGATCGTTAACCAAACAGTCCGCACAACAAGTTGGGCGTTAGAGCAATTACGTTTAGAAAAGCGTAAAAAAGAGCTCAATGACAACCTGTCAGATACAGAGCGACAAGAGCTCGAGTCTAAACGTTTGGCTTTAAGAAGTGAACTCGCCTCGGGAGAATATCAACTCGATTCTTTAAGACAACAGCTCAACCTCGATACTCTGATGGTTGAAGATATGACGGGCAAAGTTGTTGAGATTCCGCTGAGTGAGATCTTAGACTTTTGGTTCCCAAATCAGATGACCTACCCAGAGAAAGTGCTGCATTGGTGTGAGCAGGTCTGGAAGTTCTTATCTGAAAAACCTAGGGAGTCCAATTCTGAAGGGGGGGTGTTCCCTGCGATTTTCGGTACGGTACTTTTAGTGCTGATCATGTCGATTGTCGTTATGCCACTTGGTGTCATTGCCGCGATTTATCTAAATGAATACGCAAAAAACAATGCGCTAACTCGCTTGATTCGCATTGCGGTTATTAACTTAGCGGGTGTGCCATCCATCGTTTATGGTGTATTTGGTTTAGGCTTTTTTGTTTACACCATTGGTGGTTCTATAGATTCGTTGTTCTACGCGGAGCGTTTACCAGCGCCGACATTTGGTACACCAGGCTTGTTGTGGTCAGCATTGACTCTGGCTGTGTTAACATTACCTGTAGTGATTGTGACCGCGGAGGAAGGGTTAACGCGAATCCCGAGTTCTGTGAGGCATGGTTCTCTCGCTTTGGGGGCAACCCCGTCTGAAACCTTGTGGCGTATCGTTTTACCGATGGCGAGCCCTGCGATTATTACCGGGCTTATTCTGGCTGTAGCACGTGCTGCGGGAGAAGTGGCGCCATTAATGCTAGTGGGTGTGGTGAAATTAGCGTCGAGCTTACCGGTCGATGCTCAGTTCCCATATGTGCATCTCGACAGAAAATTTATGCATTTGGGCTTTCACATTTATGATGTGGGTTTTCAAACCTCAAACATAGAAGCGGCAAGACCCCTAGTTTATGCGACATCATTTTTGTTGGTTACTGTGATTGTTGGGTTGAACCTGACCGCGATTAATATTCGAAATAACTTGCGTGAAAAGTACCGAACCTTAGGACAAGATTAAGATGTTCTCAATTAATGAAACCTTGGGTTATCAAGCACCTTTAGATGTGCACAACCTAACTGAAGAGCAAACAGCCATCTCGATTGAAGGGCTGAACCTATACTACAAAGAAGCGCAGGCACTTGATGATATCTCGATGACAATACCTAAAGGGCAGGTGACGGCTTTTATCGGTCCTTCGGGTTGTGGAAAGTCGACACTGCTTCGCTGTATTAACCGTATGAACGATCTTGTTGAAGGCTGCAAAGTCTCCGGCAAAGTGAAGTTGTACGGAAACAATGTTTATCATCCTAAGGTTGATGTAGCGACCTTAAGACGTCGTGTTGGTATGGTATTTCAACGCCCGAATCCTTTCCCTAAATCCATCTATGAGAATGTGGTTTATGGGTTGAGGCTGCAAGGTCTGAGTAATAGTCGTGATCTTGATGATGCGGTTGAGCGTTCATTACGCGCAGCGGCGTTATGGGATGAAGTAAAAGATCGTTTGCATGAGAATGCCTTTGGTTTATCTGGCGGCCAACAGCAACGATTAGTTATTGCTCGAGCGGTTGCGATTGAACCGGAAGTACTTTTGCTAGATGAGCCAACATCGGCCTTGGATCCAATTTCTACTTTGACTATTGAAGAGTTAATCAACGAGCTAAAAACACAATATACCGTGGTAATCGTGACTCATAACATGCAACAGGCTGCTCGTGTTAGTGACCATACTGCTTTCATTCATATGGGGAAATTGATCGAGTACTCAGATACGGACTCAATATTTACGTCGCCATTGAAAAATCAAACAGAAGACTACATTACAGGTAGGTACGGTTAACTTTTGAGTTGGTGCCACCTAGAGTTAAACCACTCTATATAAACGGTTTGATTTATTTCTTTGCAAGGAGCTGATATGCATTTCGGTCGCCACATTTCAGGGCAATTTAACGTCGAATTAGAGTCGATCCGTACTCACGTACTCACCATGGGTGGGCTCGTGGAACAGCAACTTTCATTTGCAATGCAAGCGCTTCACAGAGATGACGTTGAACTGGCTAAGAAAGTGATTCGTGACGATCATAAAGTGAATGCGATGGAAGTGTCTATCGATGAGGCATGCACCCGTATTATTGCTAAGCGTCAGCCCACCGCAAAAGACCTTCGTTTGATTATGGCTATCATCAAAACGATTACTGATTTGGAAAGAATTGGTGATGTCGCTTCTAAAATAGCGCAAGGCGCGATAGAGGCCCCCTCGGCCAAAGACCAGAAGTTTCATGTTTCTTTAGAGCCTCTTTGTCGTCAAGCGATAACTATGCTCCATCAGGTATTGGATGCATTTGCACGTATGGATGTTGATGCCGCGGCTGAAGTACATAAGCTTGATGATAAGCTAGACGCTGAATACGAAGCTGTAATTCGTCAGCTAATGACTTACATGATGGAAGAGCCGAAGAATATACCTATTATCTTACAGGTTATGTGGTCAGCTCGTGCTATTGAACGAGTGGGCGACCGTTGTCAAAATATTTGCGAATATATTATCTATTTTGTTAAGGGAAAAGATGTTCGACATCTAGGTGAACAAAGCCTAGATGACGCACTAAAATAGATTGAACTCGTCCCTTCGAAAAGTGCTTCCCATACGACTTAAACCGACAGTTGGCAGTGACCGTACTGAACTTAATATGGCATGAGTGAGATTCGGCAATTTGGTACTCTTCGACTTATGTTAGTGGTTATTACTCTTTAATCGTTAAAGCGACCCTCACATCAAATACCTTGTTGGCGTCAGTGACAGGAATCTGGTAATCATCAATATCATCACTCCCCATTTGAGCGGACGAGCTGTTTTCCATTCGGCTAGCTCTTGTGGATCTCCCTGAAAGGTGAAGTGCGGGTACTTGGGTGGTGCTTTGAATCACTTTAGCGTTAGTCGCGTTTACGCCAGCGCCTGCCATGATATCGATTCTACCATTCGCTTGTGTGACCATGTCTGCCAATACATTGACTCCCTGCTCGGCATTAACAGCAAGCCCGGATGTTAGAACTCTTTCACATCCAAGTGAAATAACTTGTTCTAACGCCGTTTGGTAATCAGAGCTATGATCAATGGCTCTATGAAAAGTGATTCCTAGTTCTAAGGAGTGTGCTTTGTCTGCCAGTTGCTGCATTTTCGGCATATCAATACTTCCGTTAGGCATTAATACTCCTAGCACCACTCCATTCAATCCTGCTTTAGAGCTCGCTTCAATGTCTTCCAGCATGCAGAGCATATCGTCGTCATCGAAAATGAAGTCGCCCTGTCGTGGGCGTATCATAGCGTATACCGGAACCGATGAAATCTGAGCGGCTTGCTTCATCATTCCAAAGCTCGGCGTTAGTCCACCTAAAGCGAGTGAGGAGCAAAGCTCAATTCGATTTGCTCCGCCAGATAAGGCATTGTGTAAGGATTCTAAGTTATCAATACACACTTCAATTTCAGTGTTCATCCTATTTATCCGTTCAAAAAGATATTGATGAAATAATAGCAATCTAGATGCGATTTTGAATAGATGGTAACAGAGGAAAATAGGGGTAAAGTTTGGTCTTGCGGTTACCTCAATTCATGGCTAGGTAAATGGCGTGGGATCATTGATGTTGGATAGAGGAAAACAAAAAGCCCGAAGCGTTAACTTCGGGCTTTGAATAAGACTTTACTTCTTAACTGATTGGCGGTGCGCTTTGCGCTATTAGCTTATGCTTATTTCTCTTTAAAGAGATTCATCCAACCATTAACCCGTGTTGAGTTCGGGCTTAAGAGGTAATTACTTGCTTAGGTCGTCAGCGTGCTCAGATAGGAATGCTGCAACACCTTTTGGAGATGCGTCCATACCTGATTTACCTTCTTCCCATTGTGCAGGACAAACTTCACCGTTCTTCTCGTGGAAGTTTAGTGCGTCTACCATGCGTAGCATTTCGTCGATGTTACGACCTAGCGGAAGATCGTTAACTACTTGGTGACGTACAAGACCGTCAGCATCGATTAGGAAAGAACCACGGAAAGCAACACCTGCTTCTGGGTGCTCAACATCGTATGCTTTGCAGATTTCGTGCTTAACGTCAGCAACTAGAGGGTATTTAACTTGACCGATACCGCCGTCAGCGATAGCGGTGTTACGCCATGCGTTGTGAGAGAATTGTGAATCGATAGAAACACCGATTACTTCAACGCCTTTAGCTTGGAAATCTTCTAGACGGTTGTCGAAAGCGATTAGCTCTGAAGGACAAACGAAAGTGAAGTCTAGTGGGTAGAAGAAAACTACCGCTTTCTTACCTTTAGTGAATTCTGCGAAGTTGAAGTTATCAACGATCTCACCGTTACCTAGAACAGCTGCTGCAGTAAAGTCAGGGGCTTGACGACCTACTAGTACCATTTGGAATCTCCTAAAAATTAGTTGGCCCAACACATCTTTGTTTGGGCTCCGTTTCTACGGGACAAACTATAGTACAATATGTACTATAGAAAAAAGCGAATTAAATAGATTAAGTTAATCGAAAAAAACGATGAGCTTATTCTTTGCCCAGTCCTTAGGTCTGATGACCTTTACCTAATTTATCCTACTCATATTACAAAGTAATTTCATGAATAAATGGCCAAGTCTTAAGCAACTTCACTATCTTGTTACGCTTCACGAAACTCGTCACTTTAGTGATGCAGCTGATCGCTGTTTCGTCAGTCAATCTACATTAAGTAAAGGTATTCAAAATTTAGAGGAGCTGATTGGTTGCCCTCTTTATGAGAAGAAAGATAAAAAGAGCCCATTAGTTTTTACTCAAGCGGGTGAGCTGGTGGTGAAGTATGGTCGAGAGCTATTGGCGAAAGGGCAAGACTTAGTCGAGCTTGGTAGTTTGTGCAATGGCGATACGATGCAAGGTCAGCTGCGGCTGGGATGTATCCCTACTATTGCCCCGTTCCTATTATGCGATTTGGTACAAGAAGCGAATCAACGCTTCCCACAGTTGAACTTGCTGTTACGTGAAGACACGACAACTAACCTATTAGCTGCGCTGCGTCATGGTGAGTTGGACGTGTTGATTCTGGCTCTGCCTGTCGATATCGACAACATGGAAAGCAAAGTTGTGGGGCAAGATCCTTTTAGAATGGTGATCAGTCGTAATCAAGCAGATGGCATTCGTGTTCCTATTAAATACGCTGACTTGCCTGACGAGTCTGTATTCTTGTTGGAGAACGAGCACTGTTTAACAGAGCATGCAGTGTCAGCCTGTAAGTTAACCGATAAAGAGAAGATCAACCCGTTCACTGCAACAAGCTTACACACACTAGTGCAAATGGTGGCAAATGGCTTAGGAACCACCTTTATTCCTCAGATGGCTATCGATCACGGTTTGCTTGAGAATCAGAATCTCGTGGTTATCGATCCGCCAGGTCAAAAGGCCTACCGCGATATTGGCCTTGTATGGCGCCCAAGCTCTTCGCGTCGTGAAACATTTCACCAATTAGCCGATGTGGTTTCTGAATTGTTGTAGACAATATTGAAGCATCAAACCTAATTTTGAGCGGTGAGTTAAGTCGATCTTTTTGTAACGTCATTCGATAAGAAAAACGCCACAATAGTGGCGTTTATAACGTTATATTTTGAAAAAGCTCAGTAAGTCTTTTTGTTTCACAGCTAATGAAGACAGCTCTTCACTTGCTTGTTTGCTTTGCTCGATTCCAGAGACATTTTGGTGGACAATATCAAAGGTTAAAGAAACATTTTGTGAAATGTCCTGTGTGACCCCAGACTGTTCTTCAGATGCTGTCGCGACTTGTGTATTCATATCTGAAATCAGGCCAACGGATTCAGTGATTGATGCAAATGCAGTTCTAAGCTGTTCGCTGTAATGACGAGACTCCACGGCTAGCGACAGGTTAGATTGCATGAATTGATTAGCATCTTTCGCTTGTGCTTGAAGTCGAGATATTATTTCTTGAATGTCGATAGTTGACTGTTGTGTTTTAGCGGCCAGAGAACGAACCTCATCAGCAACCACTGCAAAACCTCTTCCTTGCTCGCCAGCTCGAGCCGCTTCAATGGCTGCGTTTAGCGCTAGTAAGTTAGTTTGATCCGATATGGCGTTGATCACTTCAATAACAGTGCCGATCTCCACTGAGTACTCTTGCAGTTGATTGACAATGTTTGATGTCTCTTCGATCGAGTCTTCAACCTTGCGAGAAATATCATCGGATCTATCGAGTGAAACGCCCCCCTCTTTTACATTGGAAGTTGCGCCGGTTGCTGCATTCTCAGCGCTAGCCGCATTTTGACTAACCTCATTTGCCGTACTGGAGAGCTCATTGATAGCGGTTGCTATTTGTTCCATTTGACTCAGTTCTTGTTTGGCATTTCCTTCGGTCTGACTCATCACTGCGGCTAGCTCAACTGAGGCTGCTGAAACGTTGTCTGAAATTTGGTGGAAACCATCAATGATTCGGCGCAGTTCCTGGCGCATCGCTAAAGTGTTAGCGTATATACCGGTTTCTTTACCTGTAATTGGGATCTGCTTAGAAAGATCACCAGAAGCAACCTCAGCAACAATTGATTGGATATCACTCGGCTCTCCTCCTACTACCTTCCAAACACTGCGGTAAATTGAGATGGCAATACTCAGGGAAGCCGCTACAACAATAATAGAAAGAACGCCGAGAACCCACTGAGCACTAGAAAATCGCTCGACCATACTAGGCCCGACAGAATCTTGTTTTGCTTGTGTCGATAGTTTGATTTCTTCAATGGTTTTAGCCGCATTGATACCAGCAAGATCAAGTGTCTCTGTAATGATGCTGTTGCGCTCGTTTATTGTGTTAGCGACCTTCGAAAATGTGGAGCGATAAATTTTGGAAGCATTAGTAAAGTCGTTTAGGTGGCCGATTTGCTCCATCGACATTAACTGCGATTCGATAGCTTTTGCTATTAATGCTGCAGAGGACAGCTCTTTTTCAGCACGCTGAGCATCTTCTGTTTTATTGCTGGCCAAAAACTTAGAGGCGTACAATCTTGATAGTAAGACATGCTGTTGAAGTTCCCCTGAACTTGCGGCAACCTCTAAATCCTCTTCGACCGAAGCTTGGAGCATCAAGCTCGTTACTGCTTTTCGCATATCGATACCTGATGGGTCTAAAGTTTCTTGAACTAGATTATTTTCCGTATTGACCAATTGAACAACTTTGCTAAAGCCATGGCTGTATTGCTCAAGCTGCTTCTTTATCATCAGAAATTCACTTTTGTTCAGGTTGTCAAAGCGAGAGTCTAGTAGGTCATCGATCAATTGATTTGATGCTGTGATACGTCTACTCAATTCAGATATATGTGAAGGAATCGGGTTCTTAATATATTTAAGTGCAGACAAACGAGCTTCCAGTATGTTGGCTTGGATTCGCCCTGTCGAGACACTGGTCAATGCAAGGGAACGGTAGCTATTAAACCCATCACTCGATTGATAAAAGCGTAATGAAGCAACGATTGAAATAACCAAAATTAGCGTGAGAATCACACCAAAACCCAAGGACAGCAATTTCTTTAAACTCATAAATATATTTCCTAGTGAAGCCGCTTTTTTATTCTTAATAATTCGTCATCATTCTAATGATAAATATATTAATAAATAGTGCTGTTTCACTATATTTTTACATCTAAGGATGATGTGTAAAGTAGGTTGTTGATATTCTTGTTTTTTGGTAGCTAGTTTCTAGTTTTTTAAAAAAGAGGGGAGGTTTAGAGGCGTTTGAGTTTCGATATGTGAAGAGCCTTAGATAAAAAGGCTCCAGAGGTTATTGCGAGTAAAATAAGTGGATTAATTTTCGACTTCTTCTGGCTCCGCATCTTCTTGTAGTTCTAGTAGGTTGATCGCTATCGTGACGAAGTCACTGTCTGTAATAATACCCACTAATTCATAATTTTCTACGACAGGCAAGCAGCCCACTTTGTGTTTCTGCATATAGATAGCTGACTCTTTTAATCCTGCACGCGGTTCTACCGACATAACGCTTTTGTGCATAATGTCATTGAGGGGAGTGGCAAGAGTAAAAGATTGAGCTTGTGGGATATTTTGTAGGCTGGATTCTTGAGCGGCGAGAACGTCTCGTTGGGTAACAACACCAAGTAGCTTTCTGTCAGCATCAACTACTGGGACATGGCGGATATCAAGCGCTTCCATCATGTGTTTAGCATCGGCCAGTGAGTGTGAGCGCAATAGAGTATGAGGGTTGCGAGTCATCATATCTTCAACCTTGATCATACGAACCTCCTTATTTTTTTATTTGTTGTTATCACTATAGTTTTTTATCTAAAAAATAACTGAGAGCTGGCGCATTTTTGAAACAGTTTTATGCAACTAATTATCTAACTTGAAGCGATGAGTCGGTAGCATTATTTTACGCCTCTTTACAATAATCACTTGCCGTAAACCTTGCTATTGCGGCTCGTGTGCCTATACTAGCCCACTGCGAAATTTTTAGTCGTGTTTGCGCTTTGTTTACGGTAACGATTTACTGGCCGTAACGAATGATTAGCGACAACGATTTATTATTCGTCAACGGCACAAATCTCATCAACTAAGACAAGACTAGACACATGCAAGTTTCAGATTTTCACTTTGACCTACCAGATGAACTTATTGCTCGCTACCCTCAAGAAGAGCGTACAGCAAGCCGCCTGCTTAAATTAGACGGCAATAATGGCAACCTGACAGATGGTTCGTTTAAAGACGTTTTAGACTTGGTTGAACCAGGCGATCTTGTTGTTTTTAATAACACTCGTGTTATTCCTGCTCGTGTATTCGGTCGCAAGGCATCAGGCGGTAAGCTTGAAGTGCTGGTTGAGCGTATGCTCGATGAGAAAAGCATTCTTGCGCATGTTCGTTGTTCTAAATCACCGAAGCCGGGCACTAAGCTGTTCCTTGGTGAGAATGATGAGTATGAATCTGAAATGGTGGCGCGTCATGATGCGTTATTTGAAATCCATTTCACCTCTGATCAAAGCGTATTAGAGATTCTTAACAGTGTTGGTCATATGCCACTGCCTCCTTATATCGATCGCCCTGATGAAGATGCAGATAAAGAGCGCTACCAGACTGTCTATAATGAAAAGCCGGGTGCGGTTGCAGCGCCAACAGCAGGCCTTCACTTTGATGACAAGCTGATGGCTGGTATGAAAGAGAAAGGTGTTGAGTTTGCTTACGTGACGCTTCACGTTGGAGCTGGCACATTCCAGCCCGTAAAAGTGGACAACATCAATGATCACCACATGCATGCTGAGTACGTTGAAGTACCGCAAGAAGTGGTGGATGCCGTAGCGGCTGCAAAAGCGCGTGGCGGGCGTATTATTGCGGTTGGTACAACATCGGTTCGTTCACTAGAAAGTGCAGCGCAAGATGCACGTAATAAAGGCACAGAGTTAGTCCCTTTCTTTGGTGACACAGAAATCTTTATCTTCCCAGGTTACGAATATCAGTTGGTGGATTGCTTGATTACTAACTTTCACCTACCAGAATCAACATTGATTATGTTGGTGAGTGCATTTGCTGGTTACGACAATGTGATGGGCGCATACGATCACGCCGTGAAGAGCGAATATCGTTTCTTCAGCTACGGCGATGCGATGTTCATCAATAAGAAAACGAGCTAATTTAAGCTGGTTTAAGCGATACAAAAATTTACGGGTGCTAGCAGTAAGCTAGGAGTCGGGCAGGGTGTCTGTCTAATCTCTCGCAAGGAATACGCGACCGCTCCTCATAGAACCCACTAGACTGAACTTTTGTTTGGCTTAAGGTTCTGAATTAACAGTCAGATTGTTTCTCTGGCATATTGGAGGCTTCGTGAAATTAAAATACGAACTTAAAAAAACTAATAGCGGCGCACGTCGTGGTCAACTTCAGTTTGAACGCGGTACCGTTGAAACCCCAGCATTCATGCCCGTAGGTACTTACGGTACTGTAAAAGGTATGACACCTGAAGAAGTAAAAGACACAGGTGCTGAAATCCTATTAGGTAACACATTCCACCTATGGTTACGTCCTGGTCAAGAAATCATGAAAA